>JAWLDT010000004.1:0-47386 GCA_041686485.1 Bacteroidales bacterium
CAAGCCAGCCTGGTGACAGCTCAAGCGCTGTCATTACGGTAGCTTTCCACGGCGAAGTGCCTTAGGCCGGCCAAGTCCGGCCTACACTTTTCACTTTTCACTTTTCGCTTTTCGCTTTTCACTCAGCTCTCAGCTCCCAGATCCCACTTCGCATCCTCGCGTTTTCTCGCCCTCATGTCCTCTCGCTCTCACCCACTCGCGTCTTTTCTTATGTCACCCCTTCGGGGTTCTGGTTTCGTTTGTGTTTCCCTTTTTTCTATAATCGTTTCATCCCTTCGGGATTTTTCGTTCACTGTTTACCGTTTACCGTTCACTGTTCACTTCTTCTCTGCTTCCAGCTTCGAGCTTCGAGCTTTTATATAATCATCCTCCCTGTGTGTCAAAATCCTGTTCCCGAAGAGTCGGGATCTTCGACATGGGCGTTTCATGTGTATATATTTTGTTTATTTCTGATATGCAGCGTTTTGCGGCTTGCTGTTTTTAAGTTTTTAAGTTGCCCTTACAGGGCGCTGGTGATTCATGGTGGTGTCTTCTTTCCCCAGGGCGTTGCCACTGGGCTGAATTAAATTGCCCTTTTCAGGGCGACCAAGCCCGGCCTGCACTTTTCACTTTTCACTTTTTATTTTTCACTTTTCTTCTTCCTTCCAGCTTCCAGCTTCGAGCTTCCAGCTTTTTTGAGCTTCTACATGCTTCCGACAATGATAGCTGCGAGCCCTACCAGCAGACAATAGATGGAAAAGTATTCAATGTTGCCTTTTCTGACAATGGTCAGCATCCAGCGACATGCAATTACGCCGGCTATAAACGCGGCCAGGGCGCCAATAATCATGGGCGTCACATCCATAGTTCCCGCAGTGGCTTTTTCTGATATTTGAAGAACCTTGAGAAAATTAGCACCAAAGATGGGGATCAAAACCATTAAAAAAGAGAAGCGTATGGCCTGCACGCGTTCAATCCCAAAATAGAGTGCGGTGCTAATGGTGGCCCCGCTCCGGCTGATTCCGGGCAGTATGGCCAGGGTTTGAGCAATACCTATAACAAGTGCACTTTTCAGCTTAACGTTTTTCTTTCCCGTGGATGCAAAGCGGGTGAGGAATAACAATGCGGCGGTAACCAGGAGCATTGCCCCGACAAAGACTACCCGTCCCTCGAAAATGTGTTCGATCTGTTCTTCAAATAAGAGACCCACAATGGCTGTTGGGATAGCTGAGACCAACAGAAGGAGTACAAAGCGCATCTCGGCATTCCATTTGAACCGGAAAAAATTGACCACCAGTGATATAATGTCCCGCCAAAATACAACTACCACACTTAAAAAGGTGGCGCCATGCACAACGATATTGAAAGTGAAAAAATCCTGGGGGTCTTCCAGGCCGAATAAAGCGCCACCCAGTTCGAGGTGTCCGCTGCTGCTGACCGGCAAAAATTCGGTAAGGCCCTGTATAAGGCCCAAAATCAGGGCTTCCAACCAACTCATGTGTCAGGGAGGTAACAGGTTATCTTTTTTGTTTTGATTTTGAAGGAGTGGTTTCCGGTGGTTTTGTTTTCTTCATGATGGCGTAGATCTGAAGACCATAGCCGGCCAAAACCATTATGGGTGCCAGTGTCAGCCGTCTGAAACTGAAAATGGCCTCGCTGAACCGGGTGGGATCATCACTGCTCCCGCCGATCATTAAAAGAAAACCGACAGCCGTTACGACCAAACCGATTATAAGCCAGCGGTATTTGTGTCTGTCAAATAAAAGCACACTGCCTTGTTGTTTCTCCATATCTGTTTTCTTTAAATTGAATTCTTCTCTCTGTTTAACGTTGATAGGGTATCCGTATGTCCGGTTTTTCTCATGAATAACCGGTTTTTCTTATCAATAACCGGGTCATTTATTAATATAAATATAAATGGTCTGTGTTGATTTTGAGGTATTTTTTTACCGCAAAATATGTTGACAGCCAGCTTATTATAATACCCAATAGCAAAATGGCCCCAAAAAGTGTTAGAAGCATCCTGACATCATAAAACATGGCCAGCTCAGGGATTTGTTTCTGGCCAAAGTAAAGCGTTGCGATAAGCAGGACAATGGTAATTGCTGCTCCGATGATTCCCTGAATTATACCTTTGAGTATAAATGGTCTTCGTATGAATGATTTGGTGGCGCCAATCAACTGCATGGATTTTATCAAAAACCGTTTTGAGAAGACGCTGAGTCTGATGGTATTGTTGATAAGGGCAAAAGCGATAAACAATAACAAAATGCTGAACACCAGCAGGCCGGTTGCTATCCGGCGCACATTTTGGTGTACAAGGTGTACCAGTGATTGCTGATAATCGATGTCGGTGATGATTTGCCGTTGTTCAAATTTCTCTTCAAACACCCGAAGGCTGTCGGGATTGGTGTGTTCCGCTTTCAGATTTACCGTAATGGAAGCGGATAAGGGGTTGTAACCAAGGAATGACACAAAATCTTCGCCGAGGTCTTCCATCAGGTCTTCAGCGGCCTCTTCCCTTGAGATGAACTTTGTTTTGCTGACGGACGCCATGTCGTCCAGTTCGGACTGCAGGTTGTTTATCGCTGATTCACTGGCATTATTATCAATAAAAAGGGATACGGCGATACTTTCACGAACATGTTCCGATAATTTTTGTGCGTGAAGAATGATTAGTCCGAGCAATCCCAGCACAAACAAAACCAGTGTGATGCTCATGATTGTGGAAATATAGGAAGACCGTAAACGCCTGCCAATGATTTTGTCCTCCGGCCTGGCCATAATACTGCTTTAAATTATCCCACGAAAGTAATAAAATTTGTTGAATACGGTAAAGCGTTAACCTGCACCTCCGCCACCTGAGGAAGCCCCGCCACCTCCGCCGGCCGTGCCGCCACCACCAGCACCACTTGCGGAGCTCATAACCGAGCTTGTCGTGGAAACAACGTCGTTGATGGCTTTCCCGACAGATCCTTTGTTTGACTGATGTATCACCAACCAGGCCATAAACCCGGTATTCCCTGTGTGTTCAAGTCCATCAGACAGTGCTTTGAAGTAACGTGGTCCCAATCCCAGAGCCAATCCGTAAATCAGATATTCATTTACTGTTGAGGAATCCAGCTTATCTGAATCCGATTCAAAATGAAATCTCCGCAGATATTGTTTTAAGGATTTCCACTGACGGGAGGCTTTTTCACCTTCCTCGGTCCGGTGAAAGATAAACAGGGATCCGAGCATGAAGAAAAAGGAAGCAATTAGGGGAACCAGCATCCAGGGGCCGTAAAAGATCAGCAGTACCACAAAAACCAACATAAAAACGATCCCTCCAACCAGGCCAATGGTTTGGCCTCGCTGACTCCGTTTGTCAAACCATTCTTTTTTGACAGCTTCTTTTTTGACAGCTTTACGCCACCTGGAAAAGAACTTTTGCATCTTCGTGCTTTTTTTCTCCATGAGCTTTAGAGATACTTCGCTGGTAGGTTTATCCAGCTCTTCGAACAGGAAAGTAATGAGCTGCCTTTCATAGGGCAACAATGCTTCCTGATGCTTTTTATAATAATCATGATTCAGTCGAAAATGGATTACCGGGCGCTTTTTAAACCCGAAAACATTTTTTCGTCCGGATTCTTTTTCCTCTATAGTAAGAAAACCATTGTAAGCAAGATGAAACAGTGTGGAAACCAACGCATTGCCCGTGACATTTCCACTCGACATAAGATAATTGACCAGTGCAGGTTTTTCTTTGGCCGGCAGGCTGGTGAATGCGCCCGGCTTTTCTTCCAGGACAGGCCGCCGGCCGTATTTTCTATAGAGCCAGATCCATAGGCCGATCAATATCACAGTCAGCGGAAAGGCGAGCATTTTTCCGGTTGCATGGCGTGCTGCTTTTTCGGCTTCTTCTTCCCGGGCTTCTCTGCGAAGCCGGTTGGCTTCTTCGGTCAGCCCGGCGGCCTCTGCTTGTACTTTTTCCCTTATATGCTCATCTTGTTTGTCAAGCCCGGGAAAATAGTCAGGCGGATACAGGGCCCTGATTTCCAGGTAATGTTTTGCAGGAAGCCTGTCCAGGGTGATGTTTATCACACCACCTTCCTGGATTTCTGAGATGGCGTCCAGGGACCCATGAACCCAATGCGCAGGTTCTCCCGTGGGCAGTGATTCCGGGGGTATGATACGGGCTGTGATATCATGGATGGGTTTATCCCATTGATCGGATATGAGCTGGTAATAAAGCAGCGCGGCATCCTGGTAACCCTCCATGGCACCCTCTGCCGTGAACGCTATCCTAAAGGTCCTGGTGGTATCTTCTGCTTCGAAAAACAGCCGCAGCTCAACCTCATCATTGTTTTTTTTGATACTCATGGTGCCCGGTTCTTCACTGTTCGATCTGCGGTACTCCCTGTCTCCTTCAAACACCCGGAAATCCGAAAAGGCAGCTTTTCCGTCAAGCGGGAATGTGCGGTAAACGTAGGAAAAGCTGCCGTCGAAGGAAAATGTCCGGTCCTCCCGGACCTCCATGAGGCCGTCGTCGGTCAGCTCCAGGGTGATGTCGAGGGCACTCATCTGGTAATCATCTGCCAGAATAGCGGTTACAGGAAACAGCAACATGATCGTCGTCAGGAGTAGTGATTTCTGTGTTCTTTTGATAGCCATGGATATAGAAAAGCAGCACATAATACGAAGGTTTTGTTCCATCTGTAAAGATATAAATAATCTCGCTGCTCTTTAACCAGACAACAGTAAGCTGTGGCATACCTGTTCCCCCTATATTGTGGCCTGTAGCCTGAAGATTTTTCCCGGCAGGGGTTTTACCACCCCTTTAAATTCGAGGTTCAGGAGGACGGAGGTGGTTTTGCTCAGGTTAAAACCGGTGCCGGTAACCAACTGGTCGATGCCGGCCTCCCGTCGTTCTTTCAGGTAAGCAACCAGTATTTTTTCTTCCTCCGAGAGTGAAACAAACAGGCTGGTTTGGCGACCTTTTTTGTTTTCTGTTCCTTTTTCCCAATTCATGATATACTGGATGTCGGCTACCGACTCTATAAGGTGTGCTTTATTGATTTTGATAAGTTTGTTACAGCCCTGGCTATAGATATCCGTGGTGCGACCGGGAAGGGCAAAGACATCCCTGTTATAGGTATTTGCCACATTGGCCGTGATAAGAGCACCACCGGTCACAGCCGCCTCAATCACGATGACTGCATCGCATAAACCGGCGATGATACGGTTACGCCTGGGGAAATTTTCACGATCAGGCCTGGTTCCTGACAGGAAATCACTCATCAGGCCACCTTTTGTAAGCATTTTTTTTGCCAGCTTGTGATGCAAAGACGGATAGATGCGATCGAGCCCATGCCCCAGAACTGCGACGGTGTTCAGGTTGTTTTGCAGGGCAGTTTCGTGGGCACAGGCATCTACACCATAAGCCAGACCGCTGATAATTAGGGGGTTATATGGAACCAGGTCGTGTACCAATGCTTCACATTGTTCCCGGCCATAGCTTGTGATCTTACGGGTTCCTACGATGGACAGTATACGGGGGTGGTTCGGATAGATCTCTCCTTTCGTAAACAGTAGTAGTGGAGCATCTTCACACTGCTTCAGCCGGAAGGGATAGTCATCATCAAGGTAAAAACGTGCTTTGATGCCATGTTTTTTCAGAAATGCCACTTCCTTTTCAGCCCGTTCCAGACAGCGGTGCTGGTATACGGCACGTGCCAGGGCTTCGCCTACACCTGGTATTTTTTTGAGGGAGGCCAGCTTTTCTCTAAAAATAGGCTCGACGCCGCCACAGTATGATATCAGCTTTCTTGCCGTAACGCCGCCTACCCCGGGAATTTGGGTTATGGCGATCTGATATATAAGGTCTTTTTCCATATTATTAAGTAGAATAGACCAAATTTATTCCAAAAAGACCATAAATGCCCTCATAAAAAAGGCTAACGGCAGGATAAGTTGGCTGTAAGGAGATAAAAAGCCACTTGCACCGGATATAGGGCACGCAGACAATGCTGAACCATGTAACCATTTAGAGTGGAACTAGTGTCATGTCAACGCTACTTTGGTCGGCCCATAACTTGATCTTTTCGCTCCTCTGCATTACAAGTTCTTTGTGTAACTGCAGCTATGTACAGGTCTCTTTTATTGATCTGAGAAAATAACCTTGCGATGTAACCGATACAGAAGCATTAACAGGACATTAGTGGGTTTTTGTCATGGTGTCGGGCACCACAATAATAAAATCAGCGAGTCCTGTGTGTTGTGCTTCCAGTGTGTCTATATCTGCTTGTTCGACGGTGCTGATGGTCATCACCCGCGGGGCATTGTCACTATACTCCTGAAGGTACCAAACAATGCCTTCGTCATTATTGGAGTGGTAAGCGCCGTTAAAGTGCAGAAAGGTGTCGTTTTCAGCATGGTTTTCAAGAATAAAATGGGCCATGGTGGCATCCTTGATCGCCTGTGCCTTGGGGAAGTTTTCGTTGCCGTGCCCGGGCATGCCGTCCATTTCAAGCATTGCTTTGTAACCGGGCAACTCCGGATCATAAGGCACCGGTAAGGGAGCTATATAGGTTTTTGCTTGTGAATCAAGCTTGTCCAGCGCCTCAAATCCGCCACGGTGAACCACGGCGGCATAGCGCCTGGGGATGTTGGTAGCGACAAAGGGTATACCATTTTCTCTTGCAAGCTCAACCAATGGCTCATAGTCGGTATCGTAGTTGTCCCAAAGTTTGGCTTCAGCCTTAAAATGACGTTGCTGAATATGTCCGTCAACATATTCGTTAATAAGAAGCTGGTTGTCAGATTCCAGCATTTCGGCGCCCAGCACCAACCCGGTTTCCTTATGTTGCAAAAGGTCATGGCTGAGCTCATATTGTAACCAATGGGCGACAGGGTTGTTATGCAGTTCTCCAAAAAGGATAATATTCGCCTCCAGGGCTCCTGTCAGGAGTTCCTGGTAGTTGGTTACATCCCCTTCACGCGTAAAAACTCTGTACGCATCCTTCTCAGATGCATCCAGGGTTGACGCGAATGAAAAAGTTATCAGCAAAAGGATGGTTATGATTTTTGGAATCATACGTCTGCGGGTTTGCTGGCTGATGGCAGCCAGGGGTTGGACAATTACACATTATGTTCTTAGAGCCAAACAGATATGTTGCCAATTTGTTTGCTCATTGATTCACCGGTTGTTTTTCAGGTCTTTGCCGGAAAAGTCGAGTGGGAGCAAGTCTTTCATTTTTTCAATAATGTAGATTTTCCCATTTTTCCCGGCCAACAAAACTTTTAGAGGGGATTGCTGCGCGCTTTCATATTCGAGTAACACCTGCCGGCAGGCACCACAAGGGGAAACCGGGCCTTTGGGTAGCAGGCGCTCAGAAGTAGCGCTGACAGCGATTTTTTTCATGACGGCACCGGGGTACATGGCAGAGGCAGCGAACGCAGCAACCCGTTCTGCACATAAACCACTCGGGTATGCCCCGTTTTCCTGGTTTGACCCTTTGATAATTTCGCCATTATCCAGTAAAATCGCAGCTCCTACATAAAACTTTGAATAAGGGGCATATGCATTTTCTGTCATGCGATTTGCTTCCTGCACCAGCATCTGCTCATCTTCCGGTAGTTGTGTAATCCCTTCCACCTCATAAAATTGTATCGAAAACGTTTTATTTTTCATAGTGCTGTATGTTGTGCTTTTCTTCCTTCGAGCTTCCAGCTTCCAGCTTCGAGCTGTTCAGAATCACATAATAATTGGTTATCTTGCTATATATTGCGGGTTCGAGCCCATTGGATATCTAAATATCTAACACAAAGTTTTTTCAAAGTTTTCCACGCCTCATTCCCTGATTAGTCGTTGTTGTAAAAATGTATACGTAAATCAAATAAAAATGTTGGATTTATGGGTTGATTTGACCAAAAACTTGGCTTTTAAGAATAAATGTACTATATTTGTGGTAGAACGAAAGGCATTGAGTAATTTGTTCAAACATATTTTGTATCACTAAAAAATCAGTACTATGAGTAATTCAGGAGGAAAAGTGTTTTTTGGATTTGTATTTGGTGCAGCGGTAGGTGTTGCCGCAGGGCTTCTTTTTGCTCCCTCTACAGGTGAAGAATCCCGTAAGAAGCTTCAAGAGAAAGGGAAGGAGTATTCCGACGAATTGAATAAGCAAGTTACGTCCAAGATTGATGAATTAAAAGAGTATGTCGGTGACCTGGCAGAAGACGCTAAAACAAGGGTCCGCAAGGCCCAGGGTGGCGATAATAAATAATGATCTCCAAGCTACATGGACGTAAAAGAACTTTTTTCGCACCTTGTTGCCTTAAAAGACACTATCCGTAGCTATCTTGAAACAACGATAGCTTATTACGGGGTCACGGCGTTTGAAAAGGCAGCCAAGGTGTTTAGCTTTTTTATGGTGAATCTGGTGGTGTTGGTTGTTGGCTTGCTGGCATTATTGTTCCTGTCAGGAGCCGCTGCCTTGTATCTGGGTGAATACCTTGATTCATATGCGTTGGGTATGCTGATCGTAGGCGGGTTTTACCTGCTTGTGCTACTGATCGTTTTTGTTTTACGCAAACAAATATTTGGCCGTTTTGCCATACGGGCATTGAAAAATATAATTCTTGATGAGCGTTCCAAAAGCAAAAAGGGGAGGGCTAACGTATGAGTGTTACAGAAAGCATCAGAAATATTAAATCAATGCAGGATATCAGGGTGGAAAAAGCGAGGTTGCGCTATGAATCTCTGATAGCAGAAAAGTCCCTGGCAGATACCTTACAAGCTTCCGAAAAGGTGTTTACCTTTTTCTCCTTTTTCCGCTATGCTGCTGATATGATGCGTATTGGTTACAACATGTTTGTGTCCATGTATCAGGTGTTTGACCGCTTATTTGGCAGATATACTCGTAAAAAGTCTAAAGATACAGAAGAAGCAAAAACGATAAATTACTAATCAGCTTCTTTTTTGTCAGCTTCTTTCCCGAAACGCATTTTAATGTGGACGATCTCCGGCCGGTTTCCAACACGGATTGGTGGTCCCCAGGTTCCTACACCATTTGTGACATAGGTGTGCATGCCATTCATTTTTTTGTATCCGTAACTAAGGGCATAGATCGCCTCTGTGATATAATTCAATGGCCATAGCTGTCCATGGTGTGTGTGGCCGGATAATTGCAGATCAATTCCCAGCCGGCTCGCCTTCTCCAGGTAGAATGGTTGATGATCCATCAGGATCAATGGAAAATCATGATCTGCCATGGATACCAGCTCGCCGAGGCTTTTTCGTGGCTGTCCGCCAAAACGGGCTTTATCCCGGTCATCCCTGCCTATCAGGTAAAAACTGTCGGCTATCCGTACCACACTATCCCTGATAATGCGAATTCCGCCAGCTTTCAGGTACTCCTCTGCAGCAGCCGAACCACCAATATGTTCATGGTTTCCCATGATTCCGTAAACACCAAGTGGCGCATCCAAACGCCTGAGCGTCTCGCCTGCATTCTTACGAATGACAGGGCCCAGATCCTCATCCAGGATATCTCCGGCCAATAGTACAATATCCGGCCTCAAAGTGTCAACTTGTTCAATGATGCGGTTGAGATGCCTGGTGCCAATGAGACTGCCAAGGTGAATGTCTGAGACCAGGACAGCATCTATCTGGTTTGTCTTTCCTGCTGTTTTCCCGGGAATCGAAATCTCCAACGTCTTTACCCGTGGATACAGGGTGTTTATATGTCCGGCCGTCAAAACAACCCCCACCAATACTACGGTCCCTGCGAAAGCAAACAGCCTTGCTTTTTCCATGTTGTTGACAATGAGAGCCGGGAAAAACGGAAGAAAATGGTTCACCATCCTTAACAGGTCAAACAAAATCACGATCAGAAAGAAATAAAGCATGGCTCCCAGCCAGAAAGAACCTGTCCATACCAATACATCGCTGGTTGTACTCAGATAGATGTTTTCCAAAATCCGTCCGGCAACGTAGGTTGCTGCAAGTAACCAAAAGATCCAGACATAGTAGGGCCGAAAAACACTTCCGGCCGGAATGGCCTGCAAGCCGCGCATAAAAATGTAGTAGTTGCCCAGCAGGTAAATGATCAGGACAACACCAAAAAATATCAAAAAAGCCATGAACCTTGTTGTCTTTATGGTTTTCAATGGTCGTACAATGTTTTATCTCCGTGGATCAGCCCGTTTGTCGAAGTATTTATCTTTCTTTTATATCCCGCAACAAAGATAGCCGCCCTTGTCTGATATCCGTGTTTAAAACCACACAATAAACAAACACCTTCGGGTAAATGTTTCTTCATGTAAAACCGATGGAGCCCGAAGCCGGAAGCTGGGAGCTGAGAGCTGGGAGAAGAAGTTGGCCTTAAAAAGTCGCGAGGTAACGAAGAAACGAAGATGCGTGGATTCGCCCTGAAAATTTAATATAGCCCAGTGGCAATGCCCTGGGTACAGAAGGTGACATGCCTTACTACAGTTGCAGGCCGGACTGGGCCGGCCTGCCATATATAAAAAAGAGCAGTGGCAGACGCAGCACCTGGGCTGCGTACTACCGTAATGACAGCGCCTGAACTGTCGCAAAAAGTGAACTTCGAGTCCTTTGTGGTGAAAAAAATAACCATGAAGGCACGAAAAACACAAAGAAAAGATACGAAGATGCGAGGACGCGAAGATGCGAAAAAAAGAGAAGCTCGGAGCTTTCAACCATTTAACCATCTAGCATTTAGACATTCAGTCTTTTAAACATTTAGACATTTAGACATTAAGACATTAAGACATTTAGACATTTATACATTATGTAAATACCTGAAAGTGTGAGGATAGAAACACAAACCATTTAATCAAAAACAGTATGAATCTACAAGGAAAAACAGCAATCATAACCGGTGCCACCTCCGGAATAGGACGGGTAACCGCACTGGCTCTTGCAGCTGAAGGCGCTACACTGGTGTTGCCTGTACGTAACATGGAAAAAGGTGAAGCCGTTAAGCAGGAGATCATACAAAAAACAGAAAACCTTGCGGTTGATCTGATGCCGGTTGATATGGCATCCTTCGACTCCATTCGCCGGTTTGCGGAGCAGTTTAAAGCAAAATATGACAAGCTGCATTTGCTTGTCAACAATGCCGGCACCTGGGAGACCAAAAAGCGGCTAACAGAAGATGGGATAGAGATGAATTTCGCGGTGAACCATCTGGCTCCCTTTTTATTGACCAATCTGCTGCTTGATACCATCGTGGCGAGTGCTCCGGCCCGTATTGTGAATGTCTCCAGTGCTGCCCACAAACAGGCTACCATGAACTTTGATGACCTTGAAGGGAAGCAACGCTGGAGCAGTATGCGTTCTTACAGCCAGAGTAAGCTGGCTAATATCTTATTTACCCGCTATCTGGCCCGGGAGCTCGACGGTAGTGGTGTGACCGTTAACTGCCTGCATCCGGGAGTGGTCAGCACGGCTTTGTTTGATAAGATGTCAGGTTTTATGCGGCGGTTGTTTGGACTGTTTATGATATCTCCCGAAAAGGGTGCGGAAACAACCATTTACCTGGCCACATCGCCCGGGGTGGAAGGGGTAACCGGAGCCTATTTTGCCAAAAAGAAACAGGCAAAAACGTCCCGCCACGCAAATGATATGGTTGTAGCAGAGAAACTATGGAACGTAAGTAAAGCCTATTGCAACTTATCCTGATTCATTCATACACCTGGCGAAACTTTTTTTCGAAAAATGATTGCACACCTGTCCCGACCATTCGGGAAAGGCTCTCAAAGTTGAAGCGCTAAGTAACACACCTGTCCCGCTTATGCAGGAAAGTAGCTCAATTCAGCAGAATATGTTATAAATAATTCAGGTATATCGTTTCTGAAAATAATCCCTTATGAGACAAAAAAACCACCTGGAAGGGCAAAGCAGTCCTTACCTTTTGCAGCATGCTGACAACCCCGTTGACTGGCACCCCTGGGGTGAAGAGGCGCTGACAAAGGCGCAGAATGAAAATAAGCCTCTCCTGGTAAGTATCGGCTATTCCGCATGTCACTGGTGCCATGTCATGGAAAGAGAGAGTTTTGAAGATGATGAAGTGGCTGAGATAATGAATAAGTATTTTGTTTGTATCAAGGTGGATCGGGAGGAGCGTCCTGATATTGATCATCTTTACATCAATGCGGTACAAATGTTGTCCGGGCAGGCCGGATGGCCGTTGAATTGTTTTGCCATGCCTGATGGCCGGCCCTTCTGGGGTGGCACGTATTTTCCGAAAGAGCAGTGGAAAAACATACTGGCACGTGTGGCCGGCTTATATTACGAACAGTATGAGGATGTAGCCAAACAGGCAGACAATCTGACCAGGGGTTTATCAGAAGCTGTTTTTATACCGTTCGATAAAAATCAATCTTCAAATTTTCAGCGTGATGAGGTCCAAAAGATTTACGCCAATCTCATGGCAGAAATGGATCCGGCGGAAGGAGGCATGAAAGGAGCTCCCAAATTTCCGTTGCCCGTGCACCAGGCATTTTTGTTGCATTATCACAATCAGACGGGTGACCCTGATGCCTTGTCACAATCTGGCTTAACCCTTGATAAGATGGCGATGGGTGGCATTTATGACCAGCTGGGCGGTGGCTTTGCCCGGTATGCTACAGATGCTGCCTGGCGGGTTCCCCATTTTGAGAAGATGTTGTATGATAATGCACAATTGGTTTCCCTGTATGCCAATGCCTGGAAGGTTGTTGAAAAGGAGCTTTACAGGGATGTGGTTGCGGAAACCGTTGCCTTCCTCGACCGGGAGATGCGCAGCCCCGATGGCCTCTACTATGCTGCCCTTGATGCCGACAGTGAAGGTGAGGAAGGGAAATATTATGTGTGGACAGGGGAAGAGATTGATAACGTATTGGGTGATGATGCGCCACTGGTGAAAAAGTACTATCAGGTTGGCGAAAAAGGATTCTGGGAAAATGGAAAAAATATCCTGATGCGTGATGGTTCTGATGAGGAATTTGCCCGTAAAGAGGGCCTGGACACAAAAGAGCTGAAACAAATCATCAACCGTGCGAAGCAAAAATTGCTGGCTACCCGGTATCAGCGAGTCAGGCCGGGTCTTGACGACAAAGTGCTGGTGTCCTGGAATGCCATGATGATCCAGGGTCTGGCCGATGCTTATGCGGCATTTCAGGAAGTACACTATCTCGAAAAGGCCCGGATAGCAGCGGATTTTTTGCTGACACATGCAATTAGCAATGAAGGCGGTCTTTATCATACCCTGGATGGCACAAAAGGAACGACGCCAGGCTTTTTGGAGGATTACGCCATGCTGTCAAAAGCACTTATCAGGCTTTATGAAGTGTCCATGCATCTGCCTTATCTGGAAATGGCCAAAACCCTCACCGCTTATGTGATGAATAATTTTTCCGAAGACGGCACCAACCTCTTTTCGTTTTCTTCCGGTCGGTCTGAGCAACTGGCAGCACCCTATTATGAATATTATGATAATGTGATACCCTCTTCCAATAGTGAGATGGCAAAGGTGTTGTTTTATCTGGCCAACTATTTTGAGAAACCGGAATGGGAAAAGCGTAGCCAGGAGATGGCAGCTGACATAAAGGAGAAAATGATCAGGTACAGCAGTGGATTTACCAACTGGGGTGCTTTGCTGTTGCATTTTACCCATCCGTTTCATACATTGGTTGTCACCGGTAGCGATGCGCCCGGGAAAATGATGTTACTGCACCGGCACTTCCTTCCGGGCACCCTGATAGCCGCCAAAACAGAAGGGGGAGAGAACGATCCACCTGTTTTTGAGAAACGTTTTGAAAACGATAAAACCCTGATACACGTTTGTGCCCAGGGGTATTGCAAACGCCCGGTAAGCAGTGTCACAGAAGCTGTTGAACAGCTCCGTTAACCACCGTAGGCCAGGTTTTTTTCTTCTTCGATAATTTGTTTTGCCGTTTCATTGTCAAGCCCCAAAGCCGATACCACCAGATCATAATTATTTTTTGATAATTCACGGCTGTTGTGCTCATTCAGCACGAAAATGCGTAATGAGTCCTTGTCCGGCTTTTCTTCCAGCCTTTTTGCCAAAATATCCGGAGACGGTTTCTGGCCGATATAAAACGCGGCGGCTTCCACACCCTGGTGAATAAGCCAGCGTTCACCGCCAATCACCGGAATGCCTTTTTCTCTGCTAAAAGTGGTCATTTCAGATGGTTTGTAGATGGCATCCAGGAGTATGTCGTAAGAGAGGTTTTCAATGAAGGGAGGTAGTGCTTCCGGTAACAGGGCAGATACTACGGCATCAAATCGCGGCAGCAGGCCCGGATGTTCCCAGGGAACTACCTGACAGCCGAACATGTCTGCCAACGCTTTGGCTTTTGCGTAGGTCCGGTTGCTGATGGTAACTTTTGCCCCGGAACTAACCAGCCCGTAGACCGCCGCCCTGGCTGCACCACCGGCACCGAGTACCAATATTTCTGCACCTTTCAATGATAATCCGGCTTCTGACAACGCGTTGCTTACGCCGTTATGATCCGTATTGTGACCTGATATATTACCATCTGACTGGCGTATACAGTTAACCGCACCAACACTGCGGGCATCCTGGCTCAGATGATCAACAAGGGGAAGCACGTTTTCTTTGAAAGGGGATGTGATGCTGGCACCCCGGATGTTCAGCTGTCTTACAATGTTTACCATGTCTTCGGCAGATTGCGGCCGGATTCGCGTGTAAAGGGCATGTTCATTCTGCAACAATGAACCGAACAGCTGCGGACTCTTGCTGTGTAAAACCGGGTTTCCGAAAACAGAATAGATAGCGCGCATATGCTGAAAGCTTTTTGGTGACGATGATCCCAGGTTGTTTACAGTTTACCTGAAAAAACGAATTCTTCCAGCTCAGCGAGTGGAATCAGCTCTATGCACACGTTGCCAATCCCTTCCATAAAGACAAAGTATATATGATCTTCTTCTTTTTTCTTATCTTTAAGAAGAGCCTGAAAAATTGTTTTTACATTCGTGTCTGTTTCGGTTGGCAGGCCTAATGACTGGAGCAGATTCAAAACCCTTTGCCTGTCTTCGGGTTTCATCAACCCTTTGTATTCCGAAATGCTTGCGGTAAAGGCCATTCCGACACTAACTGCATGTCCGTGCGGGATGCCGTCCACTTTCTCCACGGCATGGCCCCAGGTATGTCCCAGGTTCAGTTTGCGACGTTCGCCTTGCTCTACCTCGTCTTTGCTTACAATATCCGACTTAACCTGAACGGAGTGTTTTACCAGCTTATTGATCATGCTTTCGTCAAGGTCAAGGGCCGCTTCGGTCTCCTTCTCCAGGGCATTAAACATATGCCGGTCGGCAATCAGCGTGTGCTTCACAGCCTCTGCCAACCCGTTTTTGATCTCTGTTTCCGGCAGGCTCTCCAGCATACTGGTGTCGCATAGTACGAAATGGGGATGATTAAAAGTTCCTATGATGTTCTTGTATCCATCCAGGTTGACACCGTTTTTCCCGCCAAGAGCGGCATCCACCTGTGCCAGCAAAGACGTTGCCACAAAACCAAAATTAACACCACGCATGTAAACCGATGCGACAAAGCCAGTCAGGTCACAGACCATGCCCCCACCAATACCTACCAGGAAAGCATCACGTCCGGCACCTTTCTCAATAAGCCATTGACAGATTTTTACCGCCGCCGACGTCGTCTTCCGTTGCTCGCCAGGAGTCAATACATATACCGGTGCATACGGAAAGGCATCCTTGTAACCTTCATTCACATGCGTGTCTGTGATAATAAATACCTGGCCGCCCGGAATGTGTTCAGATAAATTGGATACTGACTCGCCAACCAGTATGCGGCTGTTTCTGAATTGTCCTTTAATAAATATTGTTTCCATTATCGTGGTATGTTATGATACAAAGATAGGGCTTTTTAGAATTCAACGCTTATTGCTTGATAATGAGAACAGTAATTCTGTTTCTGCCGGCATACGCTAACAGATTTTAGATGAAGATATTTAACCCTCATTTCGTTGCCAAAGAACAGTTTTTATGGGAAGCGTAACCGATTTACAGTACCGGGATAAGCAGTTTGACGCGCCAGGTTTATAAAAATCTGTACATTTGACACAAACCTACAATCTTTTTTCTGAATGAAACCAATAACGAACCCGAAAATAGTTCATACTTAAAAACAATGTACCAATGAAACAGATCTGTTTTTTTACGGCAATACTGATTTTATTTGCCAATGCAGGAATGGCACAACAACAGCGCGCCATGACGCTGGAAGATGTAATGAACTTCCATCATATTCATACCCCCTCCAGCCTTATCAACCAGGACGGCACCTGGGTAGGTTATGAGGCTTCACCCGACAGGGGCGATGGCTATGGTGTTATCGTATCTGCTGATGGTGAAACCGAAATTGAAGTGGAAAGGGGCAAGCACCCCCGTTTTTCAGCCGGAGGCAGGTGGGCATTATTTACACAACATCCCCCGTTTAAAGAAACCGAAGGGAAGTCGTCGGATGAACGTCCGGATAACAATGCGGTGCTTGTTGATACCAACGATGGCGCAATGACCACTTTTGAAGATGTTCGGGAAGGTGGTTTCAGCCAAAGTCGTGACTTCCTGTTTGTCCATCATGTGGCTGAACAGGACACCGCTTATACGGACGAAGAGAATGAAAAACTGGATGAAGCGGGCACCCGGCTGATGATTCGTGACCTGGAAAACCAGACCGAGCGATTCCTGACTTTTGTTGATGCCTGGTCGGTAGATAGTATGGCGACAACCCTTGTATATGTCCTGAAAGATACCCTTGACAGGCATAACGGCCTCTATGCGCTGTCGCTGGATGATATTTCAGGTGAACCTTATGTTCTGGACACTCTGGGCAATGCCAAATTTGACTGCTTCACCTGGTATGAAGAAACCTCTCAACTTGCTTACATGCGTGCCGAAGACCTGGAGGAAGATACCCTCGAGACAGCTGCCCTCTATCTTTGGGAAGGAATGGATAATGAGCCTGTGAGGCACCTCTCCCAGGATGACGCACCGGAGGAATATTTTTTACCCTTCGATAACCGCCTTGAGTGGAACCATAATGGTGAAAGACTGTTCTTTGGCCTGCGCCCGGATCGTTTTGCTGCAAGCCCGGATGACAATAATGATTATGAATCGGAGATTGACTCCCTGCAGCAGGCAGCTGCAGTTGATGTCTGGCATGGCGGGGACCCCAACATAAAGACCCACGAAAAGGAGCTTTGGAGCAGCCTGAAACAGCAAAACCTGATGTCGGTATACCATGTATCGGACGAAAACATGGTATGGCTGGCAGATGAGGAACTTGATAATGTGCAGACAGCCAAAACCGGTGACCATGTGATTGCCACAACCAATAAACCTTATGAAAAGCGTATCACATGGGAAGGCTGGTTTATGGATCTCTATGTGATTAACCTGGTTTCCGGGGAAAGAACGCTTGTATTTGAAGAACATCAGGGTTTTCGTTCCCTGTCACCCGATGGACGCCACGTATTGTATTATGATGATAAACACTGGCACGTTTATGATGTAAGTACCGGAGAACATACGAATCTCACGCATGATATTGACGTGCCGTTTTACAACGAAACCCATGACAGGCCTTCTGATGTGCCTGGCTACCGTATTGCCGGGTGGTTGGATGATGGCGTATCGGCATTGATTTACGATCGTTATGATATATGGCGTGCCGATCTCACAACCGGTGAGATGCAAAATATTACCGATAGCAGGGGTCGTGATACGGAAACCGTGTTGCGCATCCGCAAACTGGATGATGAGCCGCATTTTGCCGTAGATGAGGAAGTGTACCTCGAAGGATTTAATGATAACAACAAAGAACGCGCCATCTATACCACCAGACTTGATCAGCCCGGCGTCGAACCATTGTTTGATACCGGCCAGAACCTGCGGTTACGCGATCTGTCAACCGACGGTACAAGGATACTGTATACGCGGGAGTCACAGGATGTATATCCCGACCTGTGGGTTACTGATCTACGTTTTCAGGACCGGACGAAAGTATCCAACCTTCAGCAACAACTGGAGGCTTTCAACTGGGGGCAAGCCGAACTGATCGAGTATACCTCTGTTGATGGGGAGCCGCTGCAGGGTATCGTGATCAAGCCCGGCGACTACGACCCTTCTAAAACATACCCGGTGTTTGTCTATTTTTATGCGAAGTTTTCACAGCGGCTGCATGATTTTAACCAGACAGTGATTAACCACCGTCCAGGGTTTGGTTATTATGCCAGCAACGACTATGTTGTGTTTTTGCCGGACATCCATTTTATAGAAGGACGGCCCGGAATGTCGGCCGTGAAGTCGCTGGCACCTGCCGTTCAAAAAATCATTGATATGGGTATTGCGGATCCCGATGCCATTGGGTTGCATGGCCATTCATGGAGCGGTTATCAGACCGCCTATGTGGTTACGCAGACCGACCTGTTTGCAGCCGCCATCGCCGGAGCACCGGTATCCAACATGACAAGCGCTTACAGTGGCATACGCTGGGGGTCAGGATTGGCACGGCAGTTTCAGTATGAGACCGGGCAAAGTCGCATCGGATCCTCCCTGTTTGATAAGCGTTATCTCTACATCGAAAACTCACCTGTGTTTTATGCCCATGAGATTAACACCCCTATGTTGATCATGCATGGTGATGATGACGGTGCAGTGCCATGGGAACAATCAATTGAGATGTACCTGGCCATGCGGCGGGCCGGCAAAGATGTGATTTTCCTTCAATACAGGGATGAACCCCACCATCTTCGGGAGTATTCAAACAAGGTGGATTATACCATCCGCATGAAAGAATATGTTGATCATTACCTGAAGGGTTTGGAGGCGCCGGCATGGATAGAAGAAGGTGAGCCCTATGATGGCGACTGAATATAAGCCGGTAGTTAAGCAGGTTTTTATTAATTCTATAAATACATTTAATTCGATAAGACAAACAATGGATAGAAACGAAGCTTTAGCATGGTTGCAAAACAATGTAAAGAATGAAAAGATGATCGCTCATTGTCTGGCTTCAGAGGCGGTGATGCGTGCCCTTGCGAACAGGCTTGGAGAAGACCCTGACAAGTGGGGGTTGGCGGGCCTTTTGCATGATATTGATGTTGAAATTACAGATGCCGATCCCCGTACCCATGCTTTGGTTGGCGCCAAAATGCTGGAGGAAAACGGTTTGGATCCCGACATCGTGGAAGCCGTAAAGCTTCATAACGATGAAGCGGAACACGGCGGGCAACGCCATAAAACGTTACATCATGCGTTGGCGGCCGGTGAAACCATAACCGGACTGATCACCGCTACCGCATTGGTATATCCCGACAAAAAAGTGGAGAGTGTTAAACCGAAATCCATCACCAAGCGGATGAAGGAAAAGGCTTTTGCGGCATCCGTTAACCGGGATACCATCCGTGAATGTGAGAAGATTGGTCTGGATCTGCAGGAGTTTGTTGAGCTGTCGCTTGATGCAATGAAGAAGAAAGCTCCGGAAATCGGGCTTTAGTTACCGGTCGCCACTTCATCGGTCCGGGCTTCTTCTTTGGGGGTTAGCAAATCCTGCAGTTCTTCATCATGAAGGGCTTCCAGGGCTTTATTAAAACCCCTGTCTACGGTATGCAAGACCGGGAAGAAGGCTTCTGCACCAAAGGTGTTTCTGCCGATATAGGCTTTCAGGTTTGTACGGATCATCTCTTCTGCCTGGGGGTCAATTTGTTGTGGGACGGTTGTGTCTTGTTCCGCGACCAAGGCAAGAAAATCGTTGTAAATCGCATCTGTGAGCGTGAAGGTATCGATAAATGTGCCGGCGTCCTCCATGGCTTCCAGCTCATCACGATGGTTGTCAGCATAGTTAAAAGCAAACATGTAAATGTGCCCATGTCGTGATACTCGTTCATAAAATCCGTTATCGTTGTGCATCTCCATTGGCACAAAAATATCTGGCATAATGCCACCTCCGCCATAAACTGTTCTGCCTCCGGGTGTCTCAAAGCGCAGGGAGTCATCAAAGTCGATGCTGTCGGGGCTTAACATTTCCCCATTTTCGTAGCGTTTGATAAATTCGTCGAAGTAGGCTTCATCGCCTTCCTCATAAGGTTTTTGAATGCTTCTTCCGGTAGGTGTATAGTATCTGGCAACGGTCAGGCGGAGAGCTGATCCGTCGCCCAGTTCTACCTGTTCCTGTACCAGTCCTTTCCCGAAGGAGCGCCGACCAACCACCAGGCCACGGTCATTATCCTGAACAGCGCCGGCAACAATCTCACTGGCAGAAGCTGACCATTGGTCTATAAGGACTACAAGTGGCTGCTGTTCAAAGGTTCCGTCACGTCGTGCGCGGGCAGTTGACCTGGGTCGGCTTCGTCCCTCAGTGTATACAATGAGTTCATCAGGGGCAAGCAGCTCGTCGGCCACCTGGATGGCCGCATCCAGAAATCCTCCGCCATTGCCGCGCAGGTCCAGAATCAGCTCTTTCATGCCTTCCTTTTTCAGGCGGTTTAACCCCAGGGTAAATTCCTGATGGGTGGTGGCCGAAAATTTATTCAGCCGGATGTATCCTGTTGAATCATCCACCATGTAAGCAATATCAAGGCTGTAGGTGGGGATTTCATCCCGGGTTAGCGAAAACTCAAGCAGATCCGACACGCCCGGCCGGTAAACCGTTACGTCGACGGTCGTTCCCTTCTCGCCCAATAACATGTCAACCACTTCCGAAGTGGCCATGTTCACCCCGGCTATAACCGTATCTTCAACCTTAACGATCCTGTCGCCGGGCATGATCCCTGCTTCTTCGCTTGGACCACCTGCAATCGGGTCTATAACCACCACCGTGTCCTTGATCATGTTAAACTCAATCCCAATACCCTCAAAACTGCCCAGCAGCGGGTCATTCATGCGCTGAAACTCCGAGGCAGGAATGTAACTTGAATGAGGGTCAAGGTTTTTTAACAGGCTGCGGATGGTTTCTTCTGTCAGATGCTGGCGGGAAACGCTGTCAACATACGCTTCGTTTATGTAGTTGATCACGTCATTGACCTTGTCGTACCGGTCGACTCCCACCGAAAAAAAACTGCTTTCAGCGTTTCCGCCACCAGGCTGACGTAAATGAAGCCCCAGTATGAAACCGGCAATAAGGACCAGGGCAAAAACCACCGGTAGATACACCTTACGGGGAATATATGTAAACTGTTTGTTGGACATTGTAAAATATAGCGTTGTAACTCGTTGTTGTACAAAGAATAAGCCAACTCTTACGAAGTTAATGCTAAATAACAAGGTGAATTGTTATTTTTTCTTAAAAGGTAAAATTGGCGGTATAGCTTATGTTTGCTGCTGTATTTTGTTGATGAGGTCTGAGGTGGAGTAGCCCTGCAACAGGGGTAAGGTGACTACTTTACCACCGTTTTCCTGCACAAACGCGGCGCCGGCAATGTCTTTGGGCTCATAATCGTCCCCTTTTACCAGCACATCAGGTGAGATCAGCTGTATAAGATCTTCAGGTGTGTCTTCCTCAAACAAAACAACGGCATCTACAAAAGAAAGAGAAGCCAACACTTTTGACCGGGCTTCCTGGTCGAATAAAGGCCGGCCGGCTCCCTTCAGGCGGTTGACAGAATCATCGGTGTTAAGCCCCACAACAAGGACGTCACCCAGGTCAGCAGCCCTGGACAAATAATCGGTATGACCGGCATGCAGGATATCGAAACAGCCATTGGTAAAAACAATGCGCTGATTAATAAAATGCCAGAAATGGATCTTTTTGCGCAGGTTTATCCGGTTGTCAAGATCAAAAATTTTTGTGTCAAGATGGAGATGTTTGCTATGTGGCATTGGCTTTTACTGTTTGGTTTTATTTTCAAATTTACAGCTTTTTTTTGTGCTGTGCAGCAAGGATAAACCAGGAAATCGTTCCAAGCGACAGATTCACAATAAGCTGTGTGGCATGGGTGATGTAGGCATAGGAAGTTGCCGGTTCGGAAGCGATTCCGTAAAGCTCTGACAAGGTAATAATGGTAAGAAAGTGATAAGTGCCGATCCCGCCCGGGACAGGTGCCATAATGCCCAGGCTCCCTACGGCCAGCAAAGTAAGTCCGACAATGGGGGTAAGATGTGAGGTGGCATCAATGGCAAAAAAACAGAGATAGACGGTCATGTAGTACAAACCCCATATCAATAAAGTATACAGGATGAACCAGCCCTTTCCCCGCATCTTCTTAATGCTCTTTATGCCCTCCTTAAAGCCTTGCAGCTGGCGTTTCAGCTTGTAAAAAAAACCTGCGCCGGATGCATGTTTTAATTTGTTATGAAGGAAAATCACGACGGTAATCAACAATGTAACGCCCACCAGAATGATGGCAGTTATGGCGAGCCATTGCTCAGATCCTCTTTTAAGAAGCGGTAATAAAAAGATGTTGTTTAGGAAACTTTTAAGAAAAGTAAACTGGGCAAGGATGGTTATCAGGATAATGGCAAGTATACTGATTACGTCGAACACCCTT
The DNA here is from genome assembly GCA_041686485.1 of Bacteroidales bacterium. Taxonomy (GTDB): domain Bacteria; phylum Bacteroidota; class Bacteroidia; order Bacteroidales; family UBA7960; genus PUPG01. The sequence continues at coordinate 22,522 of JAWLDT010000004.1, forward strand.
TCGGCTACCACTGTTCCTGCCAGCGCGTTGAAAGGTGTTTTGGATGCCCTGCTGAGCGTGACACACCGGGTAATTTCGCCCATACGGGGGATTGCCATGTTAGCCAGGTACCCTGTCATTACGGCCATGAATGTCTGAACCCGCTGTGTCTGGTAGCCCATTGCCCCGATAAGCATATTCCAACGCAGTGCACGCAGAAAATGGCTGATTACGGCACTGATCATGGCCAGTATGATCCATTGGTAGTTGGCGTTACGGAACTCCCTGATTAATAAATCTATATCCTGTCCACGTGTGATAAGCCACAGCAATAGTATGCCCAGCAACAGGGATATTAAAACCTTCGTATATCTGCGGATTTGCGCTTTCAATCCTCAGGGTTCAGTTTGTTGTTCTCACCGGGAAAGATGATTTTCGGAACGAAAGATTCGGCTTTTTCCGGAGCGATATGGATATAGGCCAGGATAATGATAATGTCACCGAGATTAACTTTTCTGGCAGCGGGGCCATTCATACATATATCGCCGCTATCTTTTTCGCCTTTTATAACATAGGTTTCCAAACGCTCCCCATTGTTAATATTCACTACCTGCACCTTCTCATTTTCCACTATTCCCGCAGCCTTCATCAACGTTTCGTCGATGGTGATGCTGCCGATATAATGCAGGTTGGCCTCTGTTACAACCGCCCTGTGTATCTTCGCTTTTAATAATTCTATAAACATTATTTTCCTTTTTTAAAGGATTGCCGATCTTAAATGGTAGGTATTACCAAAGTTACGAATTTAAAACCATATTGTCAATAAGCCTTACATCGCCTGCATATACTGCAATACAGGCCACCACACTATTTCCGTTGTGTGTGTCGGCCTCTTTTGCAGGAAGTAACGTATCAGCCTGTACAATTTCAAAATATTCTGTTTTCAGCTCAGGAGAAGCGTTAATGTAGGCCATGACCTGTTGTTTGATCTGGTCTATGCTTTTATCTGACCAGGACTCCCTTGCCATAAGCAGCGCCTGGTATATTTTGGCGGCTTCGCGCCGGCCGGCTTCTGTCAGTCTGGCATTTCGGCTGCTTAACGCCAGCCCGTCAGGTTCCCTGACCGTCAGACAATCGATTATCTGAACATCATGTCCTTCTTTTCTGACCAGTGCTTTAATAATTTGTAGCTGCTGAAAGTCTTTTTCACCAAAATAGGCACGGTGAGGCGCTACAATCCTGAACAGCTTGTCCACCACCAGAGCCACCCCATTAAAATGGCCTGGGCGGTATTTCCCTTCCATCACTTTATCAAGATGGCCAAAATCGTAGACTTTCTGCTCTTTTTCCGGATATATTTCCTGTTCATCCGGGGTGAAAGCAACATCACATCCAGCTTCTTGCAGCTGCTGAAGGTCATCGGTCAGGTTACGGGGATATTTCTCCAGATCTGCCTGGTTGTTAAATTGAGCCGGGTTTACAAATATGCTGCAAACCACAATGTCATTTTCTTTGTTTGCCCGTTCAACAAGTGCCAGATGGCCTGTATGCAACGCCCCCATCGTGGGTACAAACCCAATGGTTTGACCGGACAGCTTCTTGTCTGTCGTCCATTCGTGCAGGACTTTCTTTTTTTTAAACGTGATCATAAAGCAACATAACTTGCTGGCTGTTTGTTATATATGCGGCAATAACATACAATATGCCACCCTAAAAACAAACCTGCAAAACTATAAGGATTATTTGAAAAATTGGTAAAAAAAGTGTATTTTTGCATAATCATTTTAGCATCAATGTTTAAAGCCATATCATTTTTTAATCGTTCGTTGTATTTATGGAAAAACCAAAAGTTCTTTTTGTTCAGCAAGAAATAACCCCTTACCTAAAAGAATCCCACATGGGTTATATTGGCCGCTACCTCCCACAGGGGATTCAGGAAAGAAAAAAAGAAATCCGCACTTTTATGCCGCGATATGGTTGTATCAATGAGCGCCGCAACCAGTTGCATGAGGTCATCCGCTTGTCCGGCATGAATTTGGTTATCAATAACACCGATCATCCACTTATCATTAAAGTTGCCTCGATACAGTCGGCCCGGATGCAGATTTATTTTATTGATAACGAAGATTTCTTTCAGCGCAAGTTTACCCTGACCAACAAAACAGGCGATTTCTTTGAGGATAATGATGAGCGTGCGATATTTTTTGCACGTGGTGTAATTGAGACTGTCAAGAAACTTGGTTGGGCGCCCGATTTGGTTCATTGTAATGGTTGGTTCACCAGCCTTATGCCTTTCTTCCTGAAAGAGGTATTCAGGGATAACCCTATGTTTTCTGACACCAAAGTGGTTTATTCTGTCTATGACGATGGCTTCCCGGGTCAGCTCAGTTCGGATATGCCCCAAAAGTTGACAATGAAAGGGATTAGCCAGGAGGTGCCTGAAAAATATTCAGGCCCAACATTTGAAAACGTCAGTAAACTGGCCATTGATTACGCCGATGGTGTCATCTTTGGTGATGAGACGATCAATGCTGAGGTTGAAAAACACGCCCGTGAGAGTGGAAAGCCAGTGCTGGAGTTTCATGACCGGGACACCTACCTGGATGCCTATAACAAATTTTTTGATGAGGTACTTGTTTCTGAATCTGTTTTGGCGGAAAAATAAAAATTATACCTTTGCCAGACAAAATTTAGTTCAATTGCTTTTACGTATTCAAAAACATTTTATAGCCTTGAAAAAACTATTTAATCCCCGTTTTTACGGGGTTTTTTTAACCCTTCTCAAAAGAGGTCTTTTAGGGCTGACCTTACTGGTAATGGTTAATGCCTGTGAGGAGTCTGAAAAGATTGGTCTTGATCTTATAGAAAGTCAGGCAAGCCTGAACACCCTGGATACATTAACCATTCGTGCGATGACAGTTCCGGATGACAGTGTTCCAACCAATTTTACCAGCAATAACTACCTGGGAATCATCGATGATCCTGTGTTTGGTAAAACCAGGGCCAGTATTTACACCGAGACAAGACTACCCCAAAGTGAGCTGTTCCTTGGAGAAAACCCCGAGCTTGACTCACTGCACCTTGTACTTGCTTATACCGGAGATTTCTACGGGTCGCTGGGAACGTTTCAAAATCTTCAGGTGTACGAACTGACTGAGAATTTTCCGGAAACAGACACCCTGTTTTCCCATATGGAAATCCCATATGATCCGGAGACAATCACAAAAGACTCCGAAGGATTTCTTTTCCGGCCGCTACCCAGTGACAGCGTAATGGTCGATTCTGTCTTGCAGGAACCCCAGATACGGATTCCGATGTCAGATGACTTTGCTCAGCAGTTTATCGATGCCAATGAGACAGAAGCCTTTGAAGCTGTTCCGGACTATCTCGATACATTCAAAGGGTTATATATTGAGGTGGATGAAGACATAGATGGACTGGGTTCAAAATATCAGCTCGACATGGTCCGGTTCCGGTCTGCATTGGAGTTATATTATCAGAGCGACGATGATACCCTTCAGCAGATGCAACGATTTCCCATTAATGAATTTGCCAAGCGGATCAACTACGTGGAACAGTTTGGGTATGAAAACACCCATGAATCGCTGAAGGCCCAAATTCATCACCAGGATCAAACGGCAGCTGATAGTTTGCTGTTTCTGCAGTCCCTCGGTATGCTACGTGTTGATATACATTTCCCCTTTTTGCAGGAACTTGCCGATATCGATAAGTTATTAATCAACAAAGCTGAACTTATTATACCGGTAGCGGAAGCGTTTACCTCTGATGAGCTCCCTGCCACTGAAAAGCTATCCTTGCTCAGGTATAATGAGGAGGGGGAAATGGTCTTTTTGCCCGATCAGGTTGAAGGTGCCGGCTATTTTGGTGGCCAGCTGGATGAAGATCGTAACAGATATACATTTAATATTACCAGGCATCTGCAGGACCTTATTGATGGTGAACAGGATGATCAGGGACTTGCCCTGGTTGTCGATGCCGCTTCCGAAAATGCCAGCCGTGTAGTATTACATGGTCCCGGCCGTTCAGAGAACCCTATGCGCCTGGTCATTCATTACACAGTGTTTGATTAAACCTGATCGTTGTTATGTGCGGTATTGTTGGTTACATTGGCCCCCGAAAAGCATTTCCCATCCTTATAAAAGGCCTTTACAGGCTTGAATACCGGGGCTACGATAGTGCCGGTATCGCTTTGTCTGATGGTGACCTGAAGCTTTACAAAACACACGGGAAAGTTGCTGACCTCGATAAACTGGCTGACGGTCAGGACATCGCAGGAAATACGGGCATTGCCCATACGCGCTGGGCCACCCATGGTGAGCCAAATGATGTAAATGCCCACCCCCACTACAGCCCATCCAAAAAACTGGCCATTATTCATAACGGCATTATTGAAAATTATGGTTCCCTAAAGGCCGAACTGGTAAATCGCGGTTATTATTTTGAAAGCAATACCGATACCGAGGTCCTGATACATCTTATCGAAGATATACAGCAGAACGAGTATCTCGAGCTGGAAGAAGCTGTGCGTGTTGCCCTGAACCAGGTTGTTGGCGCCTACGCGATCGTGATACTGTCAAAGGAGACCCCTGATCAGCTGATCGTGGCGAAAAAAGGGAGTCCGTTGGTGATTGGCGTTGGTGACGGTGAATACTTTGTTGCTTCTGATCCTACACCCATAGTCGAATATACCAAGGACGTTGTTTATCTCGAGGACGAAGAGATGGCCATCATTCCCCGGCAAGGGGAACTGATGGTGAAAACAATCAGTAATCAGAAGAAAACCCCGTATATGCATCATCTTGAGATGCAGCTTTCCTCGATCGAGAAGGGTGGGTATCCGCATTTTATGCTCAAGGAAATTTATGAGCAGAGCAGGAGTATCAGAGACAGTATGCGCGGACGACTGAATCTGCAGAAAGGGATTGTGACCCTGGGCGGCATCATAGATTATGAGCAAAAACTGGTTAATTGTAAACGGATCATCATTGTAGCCTGCGGTACCTCCTGGCATGCAGGTTTGGTGGGAGAATATTTGCTTGAAGACCTGGCACGCATACCTGTGGAAGTTGAATATGCGTCGGAATTTCGTTACCGTAATCCGGTGATCAGGGAAGGTGATGTGGTCATTGCCATCAGCCAGTCGGGCGAAACAGCCGATACGCTGGCTGCTGTCGAACTTGCCAAATCGAAAGGCGCCATCATATTGGGTATTTGTAATGTGGTGGGCTCTTCCATCGCCAGAGCAACCCATGCCGGTTCATATACACACGCGGGGCCTGAGATAGGGGTTGCTTCTACAAAGGCCTTTACCGCCCAGGTAACCATCCTGACGCTCATGGCCCTGTCTATTGCCGACAAAAAAGGGACTATCCCGAAATCCAGATATTATGAGCTGCTTAGTGAGATGGATGCTATCCCGGCGAAACTGGAGAAAGCCATCGAAGTCAACGAACGGGTTCTGGAACTGTCAAAAATATTTCAGCATGCCAGGAACTTTTTGTACCTGGGAAGGGGCTACAACTTTCCGGTGGCCCTGGAAGGAGCTCTGAAGCTTAAAGAAATATCCTATATTCATGCCGAAGGCTACCCTGCTGCCGAAATGAAGCACGGGCCGATTGCCCTGATCGATGAAGAAATGCCTGTCGTGGTCCTGGCCACCAAAAAAGGCAACTATGAAAAGGTGATCAGTAATATTCAGGAGGTGAAAGCCCGTAAAGGGATCATTATTGCCATTGTAACGGAAGGCGATGATGTGGTAAATGGAATGGCTGATTATGTGATAGAGATACCGGATACCGATGAAATGTTTGTACCACTTGTGGCAACCTTGCCGTTGCAGCTGCTGTCATATCATATGGCCGTGCTGAGGGGATGTAACGTCGATCAGCCCAGAAATCTGGCGAAATCGGTTACCGTTGAATAAAGAACAAACAAATTTTTGTTTTTTCACCCGGCAGAAGTGGGTTTTTTGTTAACTTTAGCCACTTTTTTCGCCCCTTTTTGAAAAAGACCTTTTAAAAGCTGGTGTCAGGCGAAATAAGTAATCTTTCGGAATCATAAAGCAAATAAAACCAAAAGTTATACATTTATAAATATTGTGATGTCGCTATGAAAGTATATCAGACCAAAGAACTGAAAAACATTGCTCTTGTTGGTGGGGCAAAAGTAGGAAAGACCACGCTGGCAGAGGCTATGCTGTATGAAGGTGGTGTGACGAACAGAAGAGGCTCTGTTGATGATAAAAACGCCATTTCCGACTATCGTGAGGTAGAGCTGGACAGGCAGGCTTCTGTGTATTCAACCGTTTTATATGCCGAATATGATGGTTACAAAATAAACATGATCGACGCCCCTGGTTTTGATGATTTTATCGGAGAGGTCGTTTCTGCCCTAAAGGTGTCTGATACCGCCGTCATGTTGTTGAATGCCCAGAATGGGGTGGAGGTTGGAACAGAAATTACTTGGCGTCAGATCACAAAGCTCGAAAAGCCTGTTGTTTTCCTGGTGAACCAGCTTGAGCATGAGAAGGCCAATTTTGAAGAGACGGTCCGCCAGCTAAAGTCACAGTTTGGCGATAAATCATTGGTAGCACAATACCCGGTCAATGTCGGACAGGGCTTTGACACCGTGATTGATGTGTTGAAGATGAAGCAATATAAGTTTCCTTCTGGTGGTGGAAAACCCGAAATTACAGATGTTCCTGACAGTGAAAAAGATAATGCTGAAGCATATTTGAATGCTATCATCGAAGCTGCTGCAGAAAGTGATGAAGAACTGATGGAAGCCTTCTTTGAAAATGGTACGTTGACCGAGCAGGAACTTGCCAGGGGTATCAGTCAGGGAATTGCCACACGTACCATGTATCCCATCCTTTGCGCTTCAGCCAAAAACAATCAGGGTACAAACCGTTTGATGGAATTTATCACCGAAAATCTGCCTTCTCCATTGGACGTTACGCCTGAGAAAGACACAAAGGGTAATGAGCTGACCCTGGATGACAGCAAAGAACCGCTTGCTTTTGTGTTTAAAACTTCTATTGAACCACACCTTGGTGAGGTTTATTTTTTCCGTGTATACGAAGGGGTTGTGAACGAGTCTGTCGACCTTGTGAACCCCGGCAACGCCTCTAAAGAACGATTGTCACAGCTTTTTGTGATTGCCGGTAAAAACAGACAAAAAGTTGAAAAGGTGATGCCCGGTGATCTGGCAGCCACCATCAAACTGAAAAGTACACATACAAACGATACCCTTACCAGTTCCAAAAACCAGGACAAGCAAGTTTCTCCCATCGAATTTCCTGATCCCAAATTCCGCATGGCGATTAAAGCCAAAAACTCAGGTGAAGAAGAGAAGATGGGCGCTGTACTTAAAGAGTTGAACACCATTGATCCCACACTGAATTATGAACAATCGAAAGAGTTGAAACAGATGCTCCTGGCCGGACAGGGTGAAATGCACCTGAACATAGCCAAGTGGATGCTGGAGAATGTTCATAAAGTGGAAGTTGATTTTATTCCACCCAAGATCCCGTATCGTGAAACCATTACCAAACCTGCCAAAGCGACTTATCGTCATAAGAAACAGTCGGGTGGTGCCGGACAGTTTGGTGAGGTATATATGATGATTGAGCCTTATTATGAAGGTAAACCGGACCAGAAGGAGTTTCCTGTCCGGAAACAGGAAGAGCATACCCTCCCATGGGGTGGTAAGCTTGTGTTTAACAACTGTATTGTGGGTGGTAATATTGATGCCCGCTTTATGCCTGCCATCCTGAAAGGGATCATGGAGAAGATGGAAGAAGGGCCGCTTACAGGGTCTTATGCCCGTGATATCGTCGTAAACGTCTACGATGGCAAGATGCACCCGGTCGACTCTAACGAATTGTCGTTCAAACTTGCCGGTCGAAATGCCTTTAAGGATGCCTTTAAAAATGCCGGTCCGAAAATTATGGAACCCATTTATGATGTCGTGGTTATGGTGCCCGAAGAAAAGATGGGTGATGTCATGACTGACCTGCAGGGACGCCGTGCATTGATCATGGGGATGGAAAGCGAAGGTACTTATCAGCGCATCCGGGCCAAGGTGCCGTTGGCGGAAATGAATCGCTATGCCACCAGTCTTAGCTCGCTCACCAGTGGTCGTGCTACCTACGACATGAAATTTGCCGAGTATCAGCAGGTGCCCATGGATATCCAGGAACAGTTGCTGAAGGCTTACGAGGAAGAACAAAAAGAAGAGGAGTAGTTTTTCATCTGGCAAACAAAATCCCTATGGCAGAGAAAGATAAGCCCGGCAATGAAGAAGGGCATCAACCAAACCAAAACAACAAAGAAGAGAACCAGGCACCAGAAACAGGATCCAAAGGAGTATTGCGCTGGATAGAAAAGATGGGCAACAAGTTGCCGCATCCTTTCTGGATATTTGCCTGGATATGTATCCTGATCGTCATAATAAGTGCGATTACCGCCTATTTTGAGGTGAGTGCGGTACACCCTGATGACGGCAGCCTGGTGGTAGCCGAGAACCTGATTTCCGGTGAAGGCCTTCGATGGTTTTTACAGGAAATGGTTACCAATTTTGCCCATTTTGCACCCTTTGGTTTGGTGTTGGTCATGCTGATGGGGGTTTCCATTGCCGAGCGAAGCGGTCTACTGGCAGTTGCCATGCGTACGATAGCTTTTTCTGTGCCCAAGAAGGTCGTATTGCCGATCATCTTTATCATCGGTGCATGCGGAAATATCGGGTCGGATGCCGGTGTGGTTATTGTCCCTCCTATTGCTGCCCTCATTTTTACACAGATGGGCCTGCATCCTATTGCCGGCCTTATAGCCGGTTATGCCGGGGCTACAGCAGGTTTTACGGCCAACTTCTTTATCGCGGGTACGGATGTGCTGCTGGCTGGTATCAGTACCGAGATCACACAGGCTATGCCGGGTGGCGTGGAAGTTAGCCCCACAGCAAACTGGTATTTCATGATTGCCTCCACAATCCTTTTGGCATTCGGAGGCGCATTTGTCGCCCGCCGCTATACTATACCACGTTGCCAAAAGATTGAATTACTGGGTAACTTTGACCATCAGATCACTGACGGCAAATTGTCACCAACAGAACGGAAGGGTCTTCGTCATGCCGGTATCGCTTTATTGATATATGTTGTGATTGTGGTGCTGTTGGTAGCTCCGCCGGATGCACCACTCCGAAATCAGGAGACAGGCGGTATTGTGCCTTCACCTTTTCTCCGGGGGCTGATACCTGTTTTATTCCTGCTCTTTGCGCTTCCCGGCTATTTCTACGGAAAAGCCACCGGCGCAATCAAAAAGCCCAACGACATCCTCAAACAGATGGAGCATGGGATGAAGGAGCTATCAGGCTATATCGTGCTCATGCTGATCGTTGCACAATTTATTAACCTGTTTAGCTGGTCAAACCTGGACACGATCCTGGCGATTACGGGGGCCGACTTCCTGCAATCTACCGGTCTAACCGGCCCGTTGATGTTTGTGATGTATATGGTGCTGGTAGCCATCCTGAATATCTTTCTGGGTAGCGGTTCTGCCAAGTGGGCCATCTTTGCCCCCATATTCATCCCGATGCTTGCCCAGCTCAACTATAGCCCTGCATTTGTTCAGCTGATGTACAGGGTCGGCGACTCCATCACCAACGCCATCACACCATTATATGTTTATTTCCCATTGTTGCTTGGATGGATTCATAAATACAACAAAAACCTGGGGATCGGGACAATCGTGTCGCTGTTGATCCCGTATGCCGTTATCCTGTTTATTATGTGGCTCGCCTTGCTGTTTATCTGGTTTGGCCTCGACCTGCCGATCGGAGTTGGTGAGCATATCTATATGCAGTAGGAGCAGCTATTTTTTTTTGATAAATGTTCCCGGCAGGGAGATCCGTATTTTGGGTGCCGCGATACTGGCTTTATTGGTGTCAGGAAGGACAGCGAAGATGTCTCTGATTTTCCCAGGTCCGCTCAATTAGAAACTCCACTTGATTCTCAGGTAATAAATTTGCCCGATTCCGCCGAATTCTGTTCCATCTTCCCCGGAAAAAAACTGGCTTGTCAGGAGCATACTGATGTTGTCACTCAGCGAGTATGTTATTTGCGGCATGAGGAAAAAGGATTCGTCATGCGGGTTGACAATAGCCGATATAGCGCCCGTTAAAAGCGGGGTAAACTGGTAGCGCATTTGTAAAAACAAAGATGATTTAGCCGGAGTAAGGGTTTTCACGGAAAGTTGCTGGTTGGATAAAAACTGTCCTTCCCGGGCGACATCACCGGTACTGCCCTCACTATTGTATAGTGCCCCGCCATGCAGATACAGGCTGCTCTGGAACATGTAATCCGCCGAAATGCTGGCAACCAGGTGCCCGGTTGTATCGGCAAAATTGTTGCTGTTTCGGAAATACGTGGCTTCTCCACGAAATCCGGCCTTGTCGATATGACCGCTCCAGCCGGCGCCCAGGACGTAGTCTTTCTTTAGGTAACCGGCAAGCATCTGCCAGTCGTAACCCCCCTTGTTCATGCGATACATTCCCGCTACAGCGCTTTGGTCCCAACTGTCGGCAGCTTCATAAACCAGTTCGGCCGAGGAGGCCACATCGGTGTAGTACTGCAGCTTAATGGCATCGGTCCCCGGACGCTCTTCGTAGTCAAAGTCAAAGTAGTTCATTGTGTTGAAGATATCGTTGGGATTCCATACCATATTGATGCCCCAGTTGATACGCTGGCGTCCAAGCCGGGCCTCGAAATTCCCGTTGACATAGTCCACATAAGCCCGGTCGATCATGCTATGCAGGACATATCCTTTGCCACTGGCTATGGTTTTGCTCAGGTCAAGATAACCGCGATCCTTGTCCAGTACTTCGCCATAATCCTCCACTTGCATGAGTTCGGGGAGCATCCTGGTGATTTCCCCGTAAAGAAAACGGTTTCGCATTTCCATGGCGACAGTGAAGTTGTCGCTGGCGTAGTAGCGGAATTTCAACCGGTTATGAATCAGGTTATCCGACAGAATGTCCACATCCGATAGTCCTATGGTTTCCGGGGCCATCAGTGTTTGCATGCTTTTTACATAACCCTGCAGCGTTACTTTTTCCTGGCTATTGGCCGAAAAGCTTAACAAAACAATCACTATGGCTGATATGCTTACTTGTTTCATGCCTGGTATTGCCTTTTTATTTCGCTTCGGTTTTTTCTGCTACTTCGTCGCTTTTTACCTTTCCGTCTTCTATGGTTATCACTCGCCGGGCCTTTTTAACTACACGCTGATCATGGGTTGAGAAGATGAACGTGATATTTTCTTCGCGGTTAAGATTTTCCATGATGTCCAGCAAGGTTTCAGTGGATTTGGAATCGAGGTTAGCAGTGGGCTCGTCGGCCAGAATGAACCGGGGTTTGGATGCCAATGCCCTGGCTACAGCCACGCGTTGTTGCTGGCCGCCCGAAAGCTTGTTGGGCCGGTCATTCCAGCGATCGCCTAACCCTACAGCTTTCAGCAATTCCATAGTGCGGTCATCTCTCTCATTTTTAGGAACACCTTGTAATTGCATGATGAATTCAATGTTCTCCTTAGCTGTTAGGACAGGAATCAGGTTGTAAGCCTGGAAAACAAAGCCGATGTTTTTCAGCCGGAAATCGATGCGCTTGCTGGAACTGAGTTCCGACATCCGGGTATCGGCTACCCGAACTTCACCTTCCGTAGCGTCATCCAAACCACCTAATATGTTGAGAAGTGTGGTTTTGCCAGAGCCCGAAGGACCGACTACCGAGGCAAATTCTCCTTTTTCAAACGATAGGTTTACCCCGTTTACAGCATGAACAGGTACGGAAGTGGAATTATACACTTTATGCAGATCTTTTATTTCTATGACGTTCATTTTTTCCGGTTTTTGTAAGGTTAAAAATCAGTTATTCGGTTCTAAGGCTATCCGCTGGATTGAGTTTCAGGGCCTTTATCGCCGGATAAATCGACGAGAGAATGCCCGTGACAATCACCAGGAACGTTATTCTAATTAATGTGTCGATTCCTATATCAGGATAAATTATTGTGCTCCAGCCCATTGCCTGCAGTCCCTCAGCATACATCGACATGTCAATGCCTGTGGCTCCTGTAAGCCGGGTAATCGCCCATCCGATGAGGATTCCCGAAACTCCTCCTGTTAAAGAGAGGAGTACCGATTCAGTCATAATCATCAGGAATACCCTGCGACGATTCATTCCGATAGCCATGAGCATGCCCAGCTCTTTTACGCGTTCGAGGACTGCCATCAGCATGGTGTTGATAATTCCAAAACAAAGAGCCAGCAGAATGATGATGATAATGATGTATGTATACTGGTCCATCACCGAGCTTAAGTAGCTCAGGTCGGGACTCAGTTCTTTCCATGTAGCAACTTCTGTCTGCTGAAACATCTTTCTGAGTTTCCTTTGCACTGGTTGTACCTGGTCATTGTGTTTCAGATACACCGCTATTTCGTGGCCGATGCCTTGTTTCATGCCTGTAGCTTCGAGCAGGTCCTGGTATCTGACAAAAGCATGTAATCCATCGTAATTGGCATTATCCGTATCGTAAATGCCAGTGACCCTAAAACCGGCACTTGTAGGATTGCCATGAATATTGGTAAGGTTAATCACGATTCGCGAGCGCAGTTGAGCGTTGAGTTTTTCGGCCATCTTTTTGCCAAGTACCAGCGGCTTTACCCGGTCAGGAATATCTTCGAAGTAGCTTCCTTTGACTATATTTCCATGTATATCGGTTACTTTTTTCTCCTCTTCGGGGTGAATTCCCAGCACTTTGGCTCCTGAGGCCGTTCCGGCAGCCGAAATCATACAATCTACTTTCAATCGGTTGCTGGCACTCTTAACTTCATTAAGACTTCTGATCTTTTCCAGCTTTTTATCTGCTGCCGGAATATAGAGCGCCAGTTTATCCTTTTGACGATAATCTTTATGATGAAGTTGCATATGAGAAGTTTCCGATTCAATCGCTGAATTGATCCGATGATCGGCCATTCCTTTCATAAAAGCGGTGGCAAACACACCGGCGAAAATTCCTAGCGTGATGGCAATGATCACCACCAGGCTCCTCAACTTGTTTCGCCATACATTCCGCCATGCTATTGGTATTATCATGGTTTTGGTTTTTAAGCTCGTAATGCGTTAATTTCTTTCATTCTGAAAATGGTCACCAATGGGTAGACGGAAACCACCAGCACCAGTATAAAAACTGTTATCGCCTGTTTCCAGAACACCTCTGGTGCCATTGAAAAAAACATATAAGGCTCCCATCCATACTGTGCCATGGCCTCGGCAGCCCCACCTGTCAGTGGTATGGGGTTGTGATGAAAATAGAGGTTTATTGGTATGCTACCGGCTAATCCGGTAACCACCCCAAAAAGTCCGATAAATAGCGTTTCAGCAAAAATAACGGCCGCCAGGCGGAAGCGTTTCATCCCTAAGGCCATCATCACACCCAGCTCCCGTCTTCTTTCGGCAATCATCATCATAATAGTACCGAGGATGCCGAAAAAGATGATCATGTACAGGATAGCCTTGAAAATCACGCTGCCGGCCCGGTCTGATTGAATCTGCTGATCCAGGGCAGGCTGCATATCTTTCCAGGTCATGACGGTATAATCATTGCCGGCTTTTTGGTCGATATCACTGCTTATGGCTTCGAGTTTGTCACTGTCCTCAATCATCAGAACCAGTGAGGTCAGCAACCCCGGTGCTGTATAAAAACGCTGACATTCCTGAAGACTCATGTAGATAAATGTTTTGTTGAGTTCGGGAGAAGGAAAATCGATAAGACCTTTAATCGGAAACAGACCGGCTGCTGTGGCATACCGGTAGCCTTGCCCGGTAAGGGTGATTGTGTCCCCAACACTGAGTCCCAGGTTTCGGGCCAGGAGTTTTCCTACCAGTACACCATTATCTCCCTTTTCCAAATACCTTCCTTCCGAGATGTTGCTGAGAATATTGGTGACATCCTTCTCCTGTTCGGGAGCCATTCCAACAACTGTGGCTACTTTGGTGGCATTTTCATGCGACGCCAGGGCAAAGGATTCCAAACGCGGGGTCACATGGGTAATTCGCGGATCGGTTTTGATTTCCTGTATCAGTGAATCGGGAGGAACGATATGATTATCCATTGTTTTCTCATCCCAGTAATCCGGATGTTGCAATTGTGCATAGCCGGTGTAAAACCTTACTATGTTTTCGATGTTGCTGCTGTAGGTTCCCTCCTGCATCGAACTCATCACTGCCGCAAATATTACCCCGAAGAAAATGGAGGCTGCGGTAATGATCGTCCGGCGCTTGTTACGCCAAAGGTTCCTCCAGGCGAATTTGATATACATCTTCATCGTTATTATGCTTTGATTAACGGAGTCGCTTCATGTTTTGCTGGGAGAAAAAACTGGTTTCTATCGGAATATTGAAATCCATTTCAACGAACTTTAATATCGTTTTATGGCCCTCCTTGTCCGCCGGGATTATCGTCATCTTCGTCGGCAACTTCCGGTTATCCAGCGTTTCAATTTCTGTGCCAATCATGGTTTGCACCAGGGTTCCGAACTCATCATAATAATCAGCTTTCAGCTGATAGTAATTCTCCCTGGTGATCCAGATGATAATTTCCCCCCAGACTACTGCTGCTTCGGGTTTCGGAGTGAGTTTTATCTTGTAGGCATCATAATCTTTGATTTTTTCATCGCCTATGAGTTCCTTGTTGTAATCTTTGACGATAGATGATTCTTTCATCAGATCATCGTTGGTAAAATCTGATCCCATCCACGACTGCATCATCATACTGGGCGGGAGTTTTACCATTCGATCAATAGACGGAAGCCAATGCCACATCTCGTTTCCTCTTTTCAAAAATGCCTGGCCTTTTTCCTCAGCCGGGGCGGTGATATACACCATAAAATAGTCGTCGCCTTTCGACCAGTTTTTCATTTCAATGGTGCGCGACCAGTTGGGGCGGACAATCGTCATCCGCATTGTTCCTTTGCTGGATTCTCCTCTCATTTTTTGGTCGGCTTTATCGACGATTTCATTTACATCGACGTCTTCCTGTGCTTTTGAGGAGTAATTAAAGCCAATCAGACACCATGTGCTTAGCGCAATAGCCATTAAGGTATAGTTTACTTTTTTCATTGGGCACATTTATTAATTGGTTCCAAACATATGTTGTACTACTAAGTTTTCTACCCCGTCAAGAGGAAAATTCCCGGGATCAATCACATAATTCAGGGATATCCCGTCAGGGATAGCTCCCAGGTATCTTGTCCAGACTTCAGGTTTTTCATATCCTTCCCGGTTGAAAAACTCATTGGTCCGTTCAATCATGGGATGAATAATATCCATAAACTTTTCTTCGGTTTGCTTCATCACCTTGGGTTGAAAAGCCAGCATGAAGTAGAGTTTCCGGAATTCAGGGTTTTCGGACTCATTATAAATAGTTGGTTAAACGGTTGGTCAAAAATAGATTGATTTGAAACGCAACGCAAGGGAAAATGGAAAATTATATTTTGCTCTCAGCGCTGAAGCTTTACTGGCATGAGTTTTTTTACTTCTGTAAGAGGAACTTCGGACGTATGAACAAAACATTAAAATTCATTTCATATAAGACAGGACATGCCAGTCGGGCTGCATCGCTATAGAGACAGGATGTGGCTTATGGTTAATCAGAAAAAGAACAAGTTTGTAAACGCTAAAAAGAAAGATCGATTTCTTAGGCTTCATGTTCGGGTGTGACGAAGGCATATTCAACAAAGGTTATAGCTGAATGCCGCGGGCAAATGGCGGTGCGCAGCACCAGCTGCTATCCGCACTTGCTGTCCCCGCAATAGGTGCATATCAGGCAACCTTCCTGGTATACCACTGTATCCGTTTGATTACAGTTATAGCATATCCGGCCAACCGCTTTTGTCCCGTCAGGGATGAATCGCTTCAGGGCACGAACAACACCATTTTTCCAGGTATGCAGCCTGTCTGTATTCAGGCTTAGATCTTCTATCACATCCACGACCGAGGGAAGGGGCATGCCATGCCGCAGGATGCCTGATATCAGCTTGGCATAGTTCCAATATTCTTTGTGAAAAGAGCGGGACAGCCCTTCGATGGTTACACGGTAGCCATCATTGTCAAGGAACTGAAAGTCATATCGTTTTTCACCGTTTGGTGTGCGGTTTTTGATCACCCAGCCTTTTTCTACATTGGTTGGGAGGTAGAAGCCTTCTGCCTTGCCGGTAAAGATCTCATAGGGCCTGTCGTACAACAAACCAACAACGGCCACCCATTTTTCAGATTCATTATTGAAGCGTACGATCTCTGCATCCAGGATTTTAGGTCGTTTCGGTGCTTCGGTTTCCGCGAATTTGAGTTCTTTCTCATTGTCTTTGACAAGTACCCCGGAACGTGAGCCGTCGCGGTAAACGGTTACACCTTTGCAGCCACTTTTCCAGCCGGTCTGGTATATTTCGCCAACGAGTTCTTCGGATACATCACCCGGCACGTTTACCGTGACACTGATAGAGTGGTCAACCCATTTTTGGACATTTCCCTGCATGGTGACTTTGGCCACCCAGTCCACGTCATTGGCAGTGGCTTTATAGTAGGGTGAGCGCCTGATAATGTTTTGCAGGGCTTTTTCATCCAGTTTTTTCACTTCATCCAGATCGTAATCGTTGATCTCGAGCCAGTCAATGAATTTTTGGTGAAAAACATGGTATTCTTCCCAATGGTCACCAACTTCATCCACAAAGTCAACTTTGGCATTGTTATCACTGGGGTTTACTTTGCGGCGTCTCTTATAAGCTACCATAAATACCGGTTCGATGCCCGAGGTTGTCTGTGTAAGGATGGAGACGCTGCCAGTGGGTGCTATGGTTAGCAGGGCCACATTGCGCCGGCCATGCGTTTGCATGTCCCCGGAGAGCTCCGGGTCAGCTTCTTTGAGGCGCTCTATAAAAGGATTGCCTGATTCTTTGAGGCTATCATAAACGGGGAAGGGGCCTCTGTCTGCAGCAAGTTTTACAGAAGAACGATACGCTTCTATGGCCAGTGTTTTATGTATGTTGGTGGAAAAGTCATTGGCCTCCTGCGTTCCGTAACGATAGCCCAATGCTGCCAGCATATCTCCTTCAGCCGTAATGCCGATGCCGGTCCGGCGGCCTTCCACACATTTGTCACGTATTTTCTTCCAGAGGGTATATTCCACCCGTTTCACCTCGTCGTTTTCAGGGTCGTTGTCAATTTTATTCAGGATATTGTCGATTTTTTCCAGCTCCAGGTCAATGATGTCATCCATGATCCGTTGTGTATAAGCGACATGTTCTTTAAACAGATCAAAATCAAAGTTTGCTTTTTCCGTAAAGGGATGTTTTACATAGCCAAAGAGGTTGATGGCAATCAGCCGGCAGCTGTCATAGGGGCATAGTGGTATTTCCCCGCATGGGTTGGTTGACACGGTTTGGAATCCCAGGTCGGCATAGCTGTCTGGCACCGATTCATTAACAACCGTATCCCAGAAAAGTATTCCGGGTTCGGCTGACTTCCAGGCATTGTGAATAATCTTGTTCCAGAGCTCCCGGGCGTCGATTTTTTTTACATACTTCGGGTTCTCTGAATCGACGGGGTATTGCTGTACAAACTCTTTGCCTTCCTCCACAGCCTGCATAAACTCGTCTGTAATTTTTACCGATACATTGGCGCCCGTAACTTTGCCCTGTTCAAGCTTAGCATCAATAAAGTTTTCCGCGTCGGGATGTTTGATGGAGACCGTCAGCATCAGTGCACCCCTTCGGCCGTCCTGGGCAACCTCTCTGGTGGAATTGGAGTACCGTTCCATAAAAGGCACCAGTCCCGTTGAAGTCAGGGCGCTGTTTTTTACCGGACTGCCCTGGGGCCGAATGTGTGAGAGGTCATGTCCGACCCCGCCACGCCTTTTCATAAGCTGCACCTGCTCTTCATCCACTTTCATGATACCGCCGTATGAATCGGCAGTGCCTTCATTGCCGATCACAAAACAGTTCGAGAGGGACCCGATCTGGAACGGATTGCCAATTCCGGCCATCGGGCTTCCCTGGGGCACAATGTAACGGAAATCCTTCAACAATCGATAGAGGGTATCTTCCGAAACCGGATTGGGGTACTTTAGCTCAATGCGGTGCAGTTCCCTGGCAAGACGCCGGTGCATATCATCTGGCGTGCGCTCATAAATGTTGCCTTCAGAGTCTTTCAGGGCGTATTTGTTTACCCAGACGCTGGCCGCAAGCTGGTCTCCGCCAAAATAATCGACAGACTGCTTCAAGACTTCCTCATAGTCGTATTTTGTATAAGATGATCCGACCACATCCCCGGTAGTTTTTTCTGCTTCCGGACTTTCCCGTTTGTCCAGAACCTGATCGTAGAGGTTTTTTGTTTCCTTTTCCTTTTGTTGTTTATCGCTGAATGTGGTGTTACTGCCCATATTGTTGGTTTTTTAAGTCGTTAACCTGGTAGCGCATAGCGCTTTAATTCAATAAAGAAATCTGTGTAAAATAAACTAAGTGTAGTCTGTCTAACGAAGTTAAAAAACAAATCGAATAGGTGAGTATGGATATTATTAACAAAAAGGCAAAGATATTAACAGTTGAGGGCTAACTGGTTGATAAAAAACAACATAGCTTTACATGTTAAACCTTTTCGTGGGTTTATAGATGTAAGTTGAACATTATGAATGCAATGAATGGTATTTTGTAAAATATTTTCAGGAAAATGCGATCAGGTATGCTCTGATAAACGCATTAATTTCGCCGTCCATTACATTTTGTACGTTGGAAGTTTCTACACCGGTTCGAAGGTCTTTCACCATTTTATAGGGATGAAAAACATAGCTTCTGATTTGCGAGCCCCATTCAATTTTCTTTTTGCTGTCTTCGAGGGCATCAATTTTTTCTTTCTTTTTTCGAAGCTCAATTTCGTATAGCTGGGACTTTAGCATGGTAAGCGCTTTTTCCTTGTTCTGACCTTGTGAGCGTGTTTCCTGACATTCAACGACCAGGCCTGATGGGGCGTGTTTTACCCGGACGGCACTTTCTACTTTGTTGACATTTTGTCCGCCCGGTCCGCTTGAGCGGAACGTGTCCCAGCTAAGGTCCGCAGGATTGATCTCAATATGGATATTTTCATCTACCAGGGGAAAGGCGTATACAGAAGCAAAGGAGGTATGCCGCTTGTGGTTGGCGTCGAAGGGTGACAATCTCACCAGCCGGTGAACGCCGCTTTCTCCTTTCAGATAGCCGTAAGCATGCTCGCCATCAAACTCAATGGATGCACTTTTAATACCTGCCCCGTCTCCTTCCTGGATGTCCAGAATACTTGATTTGAAGTCGTTGCGCTCTCCCCATCGCAGATACATTCGCATGAGCATTTCCGCCCAGTCCTGGCTTTCTGTGCCGCCTGCACCGGAGTTGATGGTTACAATGGCGCTCAGGTGATCCTCCTCATTCTGAAGCATTTTTTTGAATTCCAGATCCTCTATCTGCTCCCTGGTTTCTTCATACAAATTGTCCAACTCTTCCAGGGAACCTTCTCCTTCCTGGTAGAATTCATGCAGTACCTTCAGGTCTTCCAGTTTTTGTTTGGCCTCATCAAAAGCGTCAACCCATTTTTTGAGGCTGGCTATCTGTTTTAGTTGTTTTTCGGCTTCTTGTGGAACCTCCCAGAAATCAGGGGCTTCCGACATTCTTTGCATTTCATGCACCCTTTCCCTTTTTCCATCGATGTCAAAGAAACCTCCTTAAGGCGTCCAGCCTCTGATCAAGATCTTGAATGTTACCTGTAAATGTCATGGATTAAATGTTAAAGTTATCTTTTCAGTTATCAACAATGATGCGCTGTTGATTCTTTGGTTTTAGTCACTTGGATTGTCTATGGCCTGCCACACCAGGTGAGGCTCAAAACCTTTTTGTATGCAGTATGCTGCGGTTTTGTCCCTGATGTTGGCTTTTCCTTTTTCCTGCAGCTCCCGCTTTTTTTTGTTTACCAGCTCGCTGAGAATATCCAGGTACTCCTGCCGGTCGATTTCCGAAACGGCGTGCCTGATCATTTCTTCCGGGATATCATAAGCTTTCAGGGCTGCCCTGATCTTTACGGCTCCCCAAAGGTTGTTGTGCAGTTTGCCCCTGACGAACAACCGGGCAAAACGCTGATTGTCAATGAATCCTTCCTGTTGTAACTGTTCAATGATGTCGGCGGTCTGCTCACTGCTTGCGCCCTCCGTGGCAAGTTTCCTTTCAACCTCCCGGGTGCAGCGTTCCCGATAGGCACAAAACCGCCTGGCTTTTTTGTCCAGATGAGCAACTGTGTTGTTGTTATTCTGCCCCGCCATGTGTAGGTATTGTCGTCCACTATAGTCAAAAACAGGTAAAATACAGCAGACCGGTACCTGAGTACTGGTCTGCTGTATCTGTCAAAAGTCATAACTTGATTTCGTCATCCAGTTTATTAAAAAACCGGTATTCGAGGAAGTGATAGGATGTTGAGGGGTGTATGCTTATCCACTTTTTGTATTTAAAGAACCATTTTAACCGTATAGAAGGCCATCCCTTTTTCAGAAAAGCGTTAATAAAAGGGTGAACCCTCAGTGTCAGTGAAGACTCATTTTGCTCCCGGATCAGGTAACGCAGATTGCTTTCTATCTCATCGATCAGGATGATACTCGGTTTGATTTTTCCGGAACCTCCACAGGCCGGACATTTTTCCAGTATTTCAACGTTGGTTTCAGACCTGACCCGCTGCCTGGTGATCTGTACCAGGCCAAATTTACTGGGTGGTAGGACGTTGTGTTTGGCCCGGTCTTTTTTCATCTCCTCCTTCATCTTTTCGTATAGTTTTCTGCGGTTGACAGACTGTACCATATCGATGAAGTCAACGACAATGATGCCGCCCATATCGCGAAGACGAAGTTGTCTGGCGATCTCGACGGCAGCTTCCAGGTTTACGTCCAGGGCATTGGCTTCCTGGGTGTTTTCACTACTGATGCGCTGTCCACTGTTTACGTCAATCACATGGAGGGCTTCTGTGTGCTCAATAACCAGGTAAGCACCACTTTTAAAAGAAACAACCTTACCAAAAGAGCCTTTGATCTGTTTCTCAACGCCAAAATGATCAAAAATCGGGGCTTTTCCTTTGTATAGTTTGAGGATGTCTAACTTTTCAGGGGCAATGGTTTTGATATAATCCCTGAGTTCCTCAAACATCATGTGGTCATTAACATGAATGTTGTTAAATGATTCGTTTAACAGGTCGCGCAACATGGCCGAAGAGCGATTGATCTCGCCCTGAATGATGCGCGGTGGTTTTGCATTGGATAGCTTTTCAGCAATGTTGTACCATTTAGAAACCAGATTGTTTAGGTCAGCATCCAGGTCGGCGACCATTTTACCTTCGGCAACCGTACGGATAATAACGCCGAAATTTTTGGGTTTAATACTCTTAACAAGCCGCTTGAGTCGACTTTTCTCTTCAGAGCTCTGTATTTTCTGCGAAACCGAAATACGGTCTGAGAAAGGGACCAGTACCAGATAACGCCCTGCGAGGGAAACTTCTGTCGTGATACGTGGCCCTTTGGTTGAAATGGGTTCTTTGGCAATCTGAACAAGGATGGTCTGGTTGTTGGTCAATACATCGGTGATCTTGCCGGTTTTTTCAATCTCTTCTTCAAGATGAAAATTCTCCATGGGCAACACCTTGGTCTTACCCGCCATAGCCAGCTTGGTGTATTTGTTCAGACTGTTGACCTGGCTTCCCAGGTCGAGATAGTGTAAAAAAGCATCTTTCTCATATCCTACATCAACAAAGGCGGCATTCAATCCGGGAATGATTTTCTTAATCTTTCCGAGATAGATGTCACCTACGGAGTAATTGTTGTTCTTGCGGTCGCGATGAAGCTCAACAAGGCGCTTCTCCTCGAGCAATGCCATAACAACCTCCGATGTGCCGGAATTGATGATTAGCTCTTTGTTCACAATGAGAATACTTTATTTGTTCATATCCAGTCATGTTTTATGAATGGGTGGAAGGGTAAAGCAGCCATAGGGTATGGCTGGCTAAAATAAAATTACATAACACCGGGGGGAGGTATTATGTAATTTATGTTGAGAGAAGAATGGTTTAACTCCCCATTAGCGCATTATTTCTTCTTATGCCTGTTTTTCCTGAGGCGTTTTTTGCGCTTGTGGTTTGACATTTTATGTCTCTTTTTCTTTTTTCCGCTTGGCATGTTACTCTCCTGTGTTAATAGATAAAAAAACTGTTGCTTGTGCCGGTTAAAACCGGTTATTCTGGCTTTACGTTTGCTTTAACTTCATTTACAAACTCTTTGGCTGGTTTAAATGAAGGAATGCAGTGGGCCGGAATGATAATCGTTGTGTTTTTGGAAATATTACGGCCGGTTTTTTCTGCCCTTTCTTTAATGATGAAACTGCCGAAACCCCGCAGATAAACGTTATCTCCTTTTACTAATGCATTTTTTACAGTGCTCATAAAAGCTTCTACGGTTGCCTGGACAGCTACTTTTTCAATGCCGGTTTTGTTGGCAATTTCGGTTACGATTTCTGCTTTAGTCATAATTCTTTATTTTTTTGGTTATAAGGAATTTATACTATGTTTTTCATGTTTTGAGTCTGCAAAGATAACTTTTTTCTGATGATTCGAAAACAAATTAATTATTTTTACATCAATCAATTAGCCGGTTTTTGGATATAATTCCGGCCCGCAGGTTACAATGGATTTTACTGAACAATTGCTTTTGTGGTACAAAGAGAAAGGCCGGTCACTCCCCTGGCGTGAAAACCGTGATGTATATCTTACGTGGATCTCTGAGATCATCCTTCAGCAAACCCGGATGGACCAGGGGCTGGCCTATTTTAACCGTTTTGTGGAAGCTTTTCCGGATCTCCATGCGCTGGCAAATGCATCTGAAGATCAGGTTTTGCGCCTGTGGCAGGGTCTGGGTTATTATACACGAGCCCGAAACCTGCATGAAGCTGCCAAATATATCCATGATCATATGGAAGGAAGTTTTCCCGGGAGCAGCAAAGAGTGGATGAAAATGAAAGGCGTCGGACCTTATACAGCAGCAGCTATTGCCTCTATCGCCTTCGATGAACCCGTCCCTGCTATTGACGGAAATGTTTACCGGATCCTGGCAAGAATATTTGCCATCAGAGAACCGATTGATACACAAGCAGGCAAAAAGACATTTCAAGAAGTCGCAGAGCAACTTATGCCTGTCAGGCATCCAGGTGATTTCAACCAGGCGATGATGGATTTTGGTTCATTGGTTTGCCGACCGGCCAATCCGCTTTGCAACGAATGTTTTTATTTTTATAACTGCCTTGCCCGTCTGCAAAATGCCGTTGCGGAATACCCGGTAAAGCGTCCCAAAAAGCCTGCACGGAACCGGTATTTTAACTACTTTTTCTTTTTTCAGCATCTGACCGGAGAAGAGGTAGCCTTCTTTGTAAAAAAACGAGCCAGCCGTGATATATGGAAAAACATGTATGAGCTGCCCCTGCTGGAAACCGTTCAGGAACTGGAAGAGTCAGATATGTTGAAAGACTGGTGGTGGGCTAAGCATTTTGATATACAACAGCAGCTGGTCTTTTATGCTGAACCGGCAACCGTTAAACATCAACTCACCCATCAGACAATTTATGCACGTTTGTATCAGGTCCGGGTTGATAAAGTTATGGCTGCTCTGCTGTCAAAAAGATATGTGAAGGTGAATAAGGAAGCCTTTGAAGGTATGGCCAAACCCAGGCTTATAGAGAGGTTGTTGAAAAAGGTAGTATGATACAGATGAAAAAACCTGTATTTTTTTCTACCTTCGGAACACGAAGATGCGAAGATGCGAAGATGCGAAGATGCGAAGATACGAAGATGCGCAGACGCGCAGACGCGAAGAGATGATACCGGTAACATTGCTATTTTTGCCGCCGGGGATCATTGTTTATTAACATATTATAAAAAACAGTAAATTAGCATACACAATATTATTATTAACAGTAAAAACTTAGCATTATGGCAGGTGTAAACAAAGTAATTTTGCTTGGGAATCTTGGCAAAGATCCCGATGTAATGACCCTGGAAAGCGGGGTAAAGGTTGTTCGTTTCCCTTTGGCAACCAATGAATATTATAAGGGTAAGGATGGTGAACCAGTAGAAAAGACAGAGTGGCACCGGGTGGTACTCTGGCGAAACAGGGCTGAACTGGCTGAAAAATACCTTTCCAAAGGCCGTCAGGTATATATTGAAGGTCGCCTGCAAACCCGTCAGTGGGAAGACAAAGAGGGAAATAAACGTTATACTACCGAAGTGGTGGGGGATGTAATTAACTTTATTGGGGGCAAACCAGGACAAGGTGGTGAGGATACGTCCAGATCCGGAGGTGAACAAACTGATGATCAAGTGCCTGGCTCTCCACCAGAGGAAGATGATCTGCCTTTTTAAAAAGGCTTTTGTTGTAGCAATGACCGGAAGGCAGTGTTGTGTCGCATGCGATATAGCTGCCTTCCTTTTTCAGGAAGTCAATATTGTTCAAAACACTAGCCTGATTAACCCATAAATCACGCTACTGAATTGAACTTATTTATGCAACCTGTCACTTAAACTTTAAGCTTTCCTGCATGATCGGGACAGGTGTACAACTTATCTTCAACACAAAGTTTCACCAGGTATTACACGTCTGTCCCGCCTATGCGGGCAGGTTTCACTAAGTTTATGAATTAATCGGGCCAGCTTTTAATAACTGCGGCTTATCTGAAAGATTTGCTTAACTGCGGCTTATCTGAAAGATTTGCT
>JAWLDT010000004.1:47486-51050 GCA_041686485.1 Bacteroidales bacterium
GCAGGTTTCACTAAGTTTATGAATTAATCGGGCCAGCTTTTAATAACTGCGGCTTATCTGAAAGATTTGCTTAACTGCGGCTTATCTGAAAGATTTGCTGCGCCTTAACCGGCAGAATAGCATTGATGATCCTAATTTTTTCCATAGCCAGCCAGAAAGCGATGTACCATTCTGTCAAATTTTTTCTTTTCTCCTTCATGAAAAACAACCCTTGCCGGCAGATAGTAGACAGGTATTTCGACTAATTCGCTTTGCAGGTTTGTATTGTGAAGCCTCATAGCGTCTTTTTCCGTCGTTACAATGATTTTGCTGCGACTGAATTTTTCATGAAATGCATTACGCAACTTCTCAAGGTTCTTCTTCGAAAACTGATGATGGTCGGGATATCGGTGCACAATAAGTTCTTCACATCGGGTCTTCAGGTACTCCTGTAAAGATTCCGGATTGGCAATGCCGGTTAGCAGAAAGATCGTCTTAATGTTTTTGGGTGGTTTTTGCGGAGCAGCTTCAGTAAGGGGCTGCAGTTGCTGATGGGCAAGTTTTGAAAATATGATTTTCTTAAGCCGGTAAGGCTGAAGCTTTTTGAGGAAAAAACGACGGTCGAGCGGTGAAAAAACGTGTGGGGTTTTTGTGACGATCAGCGCATCAGCCTTTTTTGCCCGCGACTTTATGTCACGCAAATTACCGACAGGAAGCAGGAAATTTCTAAAAAAAGGATTGTAATAACCGGTAAGCAGCAGGTTTAAGCCTGGCGTTACATACCTGTGCTGGAAAGCATCGTCCAGAATGATCAGGTTGACCTCAGGGTGGTCTTTTAACAACCGTTTGATACCATTTCGGCGGCTTTCACAAACTGCTACAAGGATGTCAGGAAATTTTTTGTGTATCTGAAGGGGTTCGTCACCAATATCCCTCGAACGATGCCGGGGTTCTGCCAATACATACCCCTTGGTTTTTCTTTTATACCCCCGGCTGATCACTGCAATATGGTATTTGTCTTTTAGTAGGCTGACCAGATACTCTACATGAGGAGTTTTCCCGGCTCCACCTGCACTAAGATTTCCCACACTGATCACCGGAACTGAAAAAGCTTCAGATGGCAGGATGCCCCAATCAAAAAAAAGGTTCCTTATCCGGACAACCATACCATATAATAAAGCCAGGGGCAATAAAAATATGCGAAGCCAACTCATACATCAAAGGTAAAGAAATATTTGATTTGCTTATAGTAAAGGCCTGCAGATTTTAACGCGGTACATTGGTGGTTTTGCTTCTGTCAGAGATGTTTCTTTAATACCGGTAAGTCTGTTATTCGAATAAAAACCTGTATATTTGAAACAGATCCTTGTTAATCAATTAAAACATACATGTATGTTAGTCAACGAGCTGCTCACGGTTCTTGATACCATAGCACCGTTTTCTTTGCAGGAGCATTATGATAATTCGGGGTTACAGGTTGGAAAACCGGATCAGGAGGTATCGCGGGGCCTGGTATGTCTGGATGTTACTCCTGACGTTATGCAGGAAGCGCTAGATAAAGGGTGTGACCTTATTTTGTCGCATCACCCGGTGATCTTTAAGGGCATGACCCGCCTTACCGGGGAAAGCATGGTTGAACAGGTTGTTATGGACGCCATCCGCAACAATATGGTCATCATTTCTTTGCATACCAGCCTCGACAATAGTTTTTCAGGGGTGAACCGGCGACTGGCAGAAACATTAAGTCTGAAAAAATTACAGATACTTCAGCCTGTACAAGAGGTGCTGAAAAAACTTGTGGTGTTTTGTCCGACAGATCATGCAGAAAAAGTACGTGCGGCTATCTTCAGGGCCGGAGCAGGTTATATCGGTGATTATGACTGTTGTAGTTTTAATCTTGAAGGGCAGGGTTCTTTCAGGGCAGGAGAAGGCGCCAGCCCTTTTGTCGGTAATATTCAGGAGTTACATTATGAGCCTGAAACACGTATTGAAACCGTTTTCCCTTCATTTCTGCAGCAAGAGGTCATAAGGGCCATGATCGAAAGCCATCCCTATGAAGAGGTGGCTTATGATATCTATTCACTTGAAAACAGTTATGAAAAAGCAGGAGCCGGCATGGTTGGCGAATTACAGGAACCTTTGCCACCGGAAACTTTTCTGGATTTGGTAAAACAGCGCCTGAACAGTTCCTGTTTACGACATACTCCCGTAACCAATCAGGAGCCTGTTCAGCGTGTTGCCGTTTGTGGTGGTTCCGGTGCTTTTTTGATTTCCAATGCCATAAAATCCGGCGCTCAGGCTTTTGTAACCGGAGACGTAAAATACCATCAGTTTTTGGATGTGAAGGATCAGATATTGCTGGTAGATGCCGGACATTATGAAACCGAGCAGTATACCAAAGCGTTAATGGTTGAGATCATTCAGAAAAAAATCATTAACTTTGCACTCCTTATTTCGGAGGTGAATACCAATCCGTTAAATTATCGTTAGTTTAGTGCATACCTACCCAAAAGATAGAATTATGGCCAAGACGTCAAAAACAAGTAAAGCAAAGACTACCAAAAAGGACAAAAAAGAGGCAAACAAGAATATTGACCCCAACACAGGGACACAACATTCACCGGTTGAAAACCCTGAACCTGGCCCGACAGAAGAAAGTATTGAGCGGAGTGTAAAGAATAAACTGATTGCCTTATACAGACTTCAGAGTATTGATTATCAGATTGATAAATTACGCATAGTCAGGGGTGAGTTGCCCCTGGAGGTTCAGGATCTGGAAGATGAAATCGCCGGTCTGGAAACCCGTGTGGAGAAATTCAATAATGAGATCCAGGAGCTTGAAAACGAGATTTCCAATAAGAAGATAGCTGCACAGGAGAGTTTGGAGATGGTCAAAAAATATGAGGCGCAGCAAATGAATGTCCGGAACAACCGTGAATATGATTCCTTATCAAAAGAAATCGAATATCAGACTCTTGAAGCGCAGATTGCCGAAAAACAGATGAAAGAATATGCAGAAGAGGTGGCGTCGAAGAAAGAGATGGTTAAGCAGGTAGAAGAAAATCTGGAAGAAAGACGTAAGGACCTGGAAGAAAAGAAGGAAGAGCTTAATGATATTGTTGCTGAGACAGAAAAGGATGAAGCACGTCTTCTGGAAAAATCTAAGAAACAACGGGAGGCTATCGAAGACAGGCTTTTAAATGCATACCAGCGTGTCAGGGACAATGCCCGCAATGGCCTGGCGGTAGTTCCTGTAGAGAGAGATGCCTGTGGTGGCTGTTTTAATAAAATTCCACCCCAGCGTCACCTGGATATCCGTTTACATAAAAAGATTATTGTCTGTGAGTATTGCGGGCGTATTCTTGTTGATGATGAGGTTGTAAATAGCGTGGAGGAAAACCATTAACATTTGATTTCCCGGTAATCCTGAATAAAAAAGACACCCCGAAGCAATCAGCGGCGGGGTGTCTTTTTTTGAAACGTATTTGTTTTATTGCCAGAGTCTGTTTTACTGTCAGAGTCGCCAGCCAACGGTTAGCCTGAACACGCCGGAATAAAAGTCACGTGCTACGACGGGCTCGTTCG
>JAWLDT010000004.1:51150-78205 GCA_041686485.1 Bacteroidales bacterium
TGTTTTATTGCCAGAGTCTGTTTTACTGTCAGAGTCGCCAGCCAACGGTTAGCCTGAACACGCCGGAATAAAAGTCACGTGCTACGACGGGCTCGTTCGGGGTGTTTTCCTCCATAAAATAGAGGTGGTAATCTTCTGAGTAAAAGCTGTATACATAGGCAAAATCAATAAAATAGGAGCTTTCACGCAGGCCGAATCCGGTTGAAATAACCTGGCGTTCTCCATCATTAATGTCGCCTTTATACGGACTGGCATAAAATCCATAACCTGCTCGTAAAACGACAGGGTCTATAATGTATTCACCACCAACACGGAAACTGTGCTGGGTGGTAAAAGATTCCCGAATGGTTTTATTTTCTTCAGAAAACAAATGCTGGCTGCTTCTTAACCTTGCCTTGGTGTAATCAGTAAATTCATAATCAAAGCTTAACAGCCCTGCATTGCCGAAAACCAACCCAATGCTGCCTATAGCTTTCAGCGGTGTGTTCAGTTCATAATCGAACCGCCCATCAGGTGATTTTGCTTCCTGCGTATCATAGTCGAGGTTGAGGTCAGACCGAATGGTTGACTGGTATTTGTCGGTCAATTCATAGAAGGTGGGTGAATGAAAAGCTCCGCCCAATCTCACAAAGTCATTAACTCGCAGTATGGCACCAAATTTAAAGTTGTAGCCGGATCCGGATGTTTTCAGGTTGTTGATGTAGGTCATACTGTTGAACACTTCATTCAGTTGTTCTGTGTCTGATTCTTCAAAGATGCTTTCTTCTTCATAGGATACAGAAGGAAAGCCAACCGAGGCGCCCAGGTAAAGCCGGTCGGCATAATTGGCGCCCATTGAAAGAATGAATTCTCGCACGGAGCCTGAGGTATTGGTTTCCTGGCGTTGACGAACATTATCTTCCATATCGATAAAAAAGCCGTCATCATCTTCGCCGAGCAGCCAGGTTTCCCATGCCAGTTCGGTAGAGAAAGGATCCAGGTTCTCAACATGCCCTTCCCTGTTAGCCTGTTCAAGAATGCTTGCCATTTGCGAACTGTAAGGGTTGAAGCCGTCGGCGATCCAACGGTCGTTGAAGTTGTTGTGGCGGTTGATGCCCAGTCCCAGGTTGATGAACTGCCACCCGTCATTATTATCCTGATTGCCGGTAGGAAATGTAAATACGAGCCCCACATTATTCAGGTTGAAATCATATTTCATGTCCTCTTCAGGATTGTCAAAAAACCGGGTTTCCGCCTGATTATAATGCAGGGCTGGTGTTATTGTAAATTCGGAACTTCTGTAAATCCCGAGACCGGCCGGGTTTATGCTCAGACTTGAGAAATCGCCGCCCAGGGCACCAAAAGCTCCGCCCATAGACACAAAACGGGCTGTTCCACCGGGAAACAGTTGGGAGTATCGCAGAGCGTCCATTTCATTTTGCGGAAAGGCGGATGGTAAAAGAAATAAGCCAATGATCAGCGTAAAAAGTGTCTTTTTCATTGTTTTATATATCTTAGGGGTTTTATAAATCTTATGGGGTTTGAAAAACCCCCCCGGCACAAAGGGATGCTTATATGCCGGGAGGGCGGTTATTATTATAGGAGGAGCATATCAACGCTGGTGATTAGTTGTTTTTTCTGCCCCCGGAGGATCCACTGCTACTTTTTGAAGATGAGCTTCTGGAAGAACTGCCTCTTGAAGAACTACCTGAACTTCTGGAGGAGGAGCTGCTTCTGGATGATCCGACTGATCCTCTTGAGGAAGAACTGCTACGTGATGGTCTGGCGCTGCTTCTTGATGAAGAACCTGATGACCTTGACGGGCTGGTGCTTGATCTTGAAGATTGCCTGCTCGGCGGTGAATAGCTTGGCCGTCCCCTGTTGGTACGCGATGGCGTAGCCCTCTCATTATTAGATGATCTGGAAGAAGGCCGGTTGACATCAGGCCGTCTGGCACTTGAAGGTCTGGCCCTCTGGGGAGAGCTGGGCTGCTGATAGCTGGGTGAGGCATACGTCCTTGGAACTATATAGTTTGATCTGTCTCCTTCGACATTTCTCTCAGGGCTGGACTGTTCAGGACGGCTGTATCGTTGCGAGGAGCCTCTTTCATACTGCTCTCTTGTGGTGGCACGGTAATCCTCCATCCGTTTTTCGGGTTGGTATGCTTCCCGGGCTTCTCTGGACTGTTGTGGTCTTTCTCTTTGGGCACTTTCCGGCGATGCTGTTTCTGCATCACGTGAGGTGGCTGATTTTGTTTCTTCCGTGGTGGTTGTTCTTGCTTCTTCTCTGCTTTCCTGGGTACGTGTTGTCCTTTCAGGGCGGGATTCAGCCACTTCCCGTTCTGCGGTTCTGTTCTGTCCGGAAGTTGATGCGGACCTTTCATCTGCTAACCGGCGTTTGCCATCTTCATCACGGTAAGTGCGTTCCTCAAACCTTTCGGCAAAAGTAGTGCGGGAGCGATTGTCGCGATTGTCAACTGTTCGTCCGATGGTACTTCCGGTTGACCCCCGGGGGCCATAATGGTAATCGGCCAGGGTGCCGTCAAAGCTGTTATAGAAGTATTGAGGGTATCCCCAATAGCCGTAGCCGCCATATCCATGATGCAGTCCGTGCATAAAACCATAATAGTAGCCACTCATATAACCGCCGTATCCCCCGAATCCCGGATACCCCCAGTGGCCGTAAGCCCAGTAAGGGTTGTAATAATGGTAGGGGGTATAATAGCCTCCAAAATAAAGTGGTGATGGACTAAATCCCATGTAAATACTGGTGCCGAAAAAATAGGGATGATGGCCGTAAAAATACATGTTGGTATAAAAAGGATCATAGTAGCGAGGTGTTAAATAACCTCTGTGGAAACGTCTGATCCTGGCAGCGTATGAATAGTCGTAGTAATCGCCATAGTAGTAATTATGCACGATGTTGCCCTCATCATCATAATAAGCCTCATCATCATAATACTCAACGGTGTCGGTGTTATTATTATTGGTGTAATAGGCATCATCGTCGCCGGCGTATGCTTGCTGGTTATCTGTGTGTTGAGCCTGCTGGTTAGCCGTGGCGCTTTCCTGACCTTCTTCAACAACTTCTACAACACGTCCGCGTTCTTCTGTTGTTTCACGTTCTGTCTGTGCTGTATCACCGCCACGGGTCAGCCCCGGGCTATAATAAACATCATCGGAGTTTGCCGTGGTATCGTAAGTTGATGAACAACTTGTCGCAACCAACGCCAACAGTAGTACACCTGTAATTTTTAGCAGCGTTTTCATGACATATCCTCCTTGTTTGTTGTTTGGTTTATACAAAGTTAATAACTATCACCGACTTTTTTGTTAAATTTGCCGGGTTATTCCTATTTTTAAAACATCAAATTCTATACCAAAGGCAACACATGGCTAAAGATTTTTCCACAAGAGAAGAGAATTATTCCAAATGGTATAATGATATTGTTCAACGTGCCGGCCTGGCTGAAAGTTCGGCTGTAAGGGGATGTATGGTTATTAAGCCCTATGGATATGCCATATGGGAAAAAATGCAGGCTGCACTGGACACCATGTTTAAAGATACCGGGCATTCGAACGCTTACTTCCCGCTTTTCATTCCAAAATCTTTCTTCAGCAAAGAGGCGGATCATGTAGAAGGGTTTGCCAAAGAGTGTGCGGTGGTCACCCATTATCGTTTAAAGAATGACCCGGAAGGGAAGGGCATCGTGGTAGATGACAATGCCCGCCTGGAAGAGGAGTTGGTTGTACGCCCTACTTCGGAGACCATCATATGGGATACCTACCGGCATTGGGTACAGTCGTACCGTGACCTGCCGATCCTGGTCAACCAGTGGGCCAATGTTGTTCGTTGGGAGATGCGGACCCGCATGTTTCTGCGGACTTCGGAGTTTCTCTGGCAGGAAGGGCATACGGCACATGCCACTGAACAGGAGGCCATGGAGGAGACTTATCAAATGCTGGATGTGTATGCTGATTTTGCGGAAAACCACATGGCAATCCCTGTCCTGAAAGGGGTCAAGTCTGAAAATGAACGTTTTGCCGGTGCTGTAGAGACTTTTTGCATTGAAGCGTTGATGCAGGATGGCAAAGCACTCCAGGCCGGAACCTCCCATTTTCTTGGTCAGAATTTTGCAAAAGCCTTTGATGTAAAATTTGCTGATAAACAGGGTGGTCTCGAGTATGTGTGGGCTACTTCATGGGGCGTATCAACAAGGCTTGTAGGCGCCCTGATCATGGCCCATTCTGATGATCACGGTCTTGTGTTGCCTCCCAGGCTGGCTCCCATACAGGTGGTGATCGTGCCGATCTATAAAAATGACGAGCAGTATGAAAAGGTTCGGAGCAAAGCCAAAGAGATCAAAGATCGCCTCCGTAAGCAAGGTGTCCGGGTGAAGCTGGATGATCGCGACACCCATAAACCGGGCTGGAAATTTAATGAGTATGAGTTCAAGGGTGTTCCGGTGCGTTTGGCCATAGGTCCCCGTGATGTCGAAAACGGAACTGTAGAGCTGGCACGCAGAGACACCCTGAGCAAAGAGATCGTGTCCATGGATGAATTAAACCAGACAATTGAAACCTTGCTGGTTACAATTCAGGACGCACTATACCAGCGTGCATTATCGTTTAGAGAGGAGAACACCAGAAAAGCCGACAGCTGGGATGAGTTTAAACGGATATTGGATGATAAGGGAGGATTCATTCTGGCCCATTGGGATGGTACCGCTGAAACCGAACAAAAAATAAAGGATGAAACCAGGGCAACAATACGTTGTATTCCCTTTGAAGATGGTTCGGAAGAAAAAGGTTCCTGTATTTACTCAGGAAAGCCGTCGAAACGCCGCGTTGTATTTGCGCGGGCATACTAAGCATAGTAAAAATATCGGTTTCAGGAACATGATCACCAAAATCATTTTGTAAAGATGGCTATTTACATGTACCGGATTGCTTACGCCTTATTGGCTGTTTGTTTGATAGGGTGGATATCTGCTGCTGGAAATGCTTTGCCGGAAGGCCCTGATTTCCAAAGCGCAGACACCCTGTTGCTTGATTCACTGGATGAACGGGTATTACCTGTGGATACGGCCGAAACATTACACCCACTCAGGTGGGAGTATGTTGAGCAGGATCCCCTGGCAGCTTATCTGCTATTGGCTCACCGTGAGGCTGTTAGTCAACAAAGAGGCATTCCCGGTTATCGTGTGCACCTTTACATGGATTCGGGCAATCAGGCCCGCCTTAACACCCAGCGTGAACAGTCCGATTTTGAAGAAAAATACCCGGCAATCAATTCCTATATCGTATACGATGAACCCTACTTTAAACTACGGGTAGGGGACTTCCTGACCAGGCTTGACGCGCGGCGGTTCCTTGAGGAAATCAAAAAAGACTACACAGCCGCCTATATCGTGATCGACAGAATCAATTTCCCCGAATTATAGTCCCAGGCCAGGTTGTTGTGTCCTGATCAATTTCTGTTAGCGGCATTGAGGTCTTCAAAGGCCTTCATCAGTCTGTCGCGCATGCTTTCTTCGCCTTTCCGCAACCAGGCCCGCGGATCGTAGTATTTCTTGTTAGGCTTGGTTTCCCCTTCCGGGTTACCAATCTGATCCTGCAGATAATCTTTATAATCGTGATAGTAACCTTTCACCCCATTCCAGAAGGCCCACTGTGTGTCTGTGTCGATATTCATCTTGATCACACCATATGAAATGGCCTCACGGATATCTTCCTGGCTCGATCCACTGCCGCCGTGAAACACAAAATTAACCGGGTTGGTGCCTGTGCCAAGATTTTCCTGGATGTAGGCCTGGGAGTTTTTCAGGATGACCGGCTGCAGCTTTACATTGCCGGGCTTGTAAACGCCATGTACATTGCCAAAAGCAGCAGCGATGGTGAAGTTATCGGAGACCTCCGAAAGTGCTTTATACATGTTGGCCACCTCTTCGGGCTGTGTATATAATTTTGAGCTGTCGATATCGGTATGGTCCACGCCGTCTTCCTCACCGCCGGTAACGCCGAGCTCCACCTCAAGTCCTATGCCCATTTTGCTCATACGCTCAAGATAGTGCCTGCTGATGGCGATGTTATCTTCCAGGCTTTCTTCAGAAAGGTCAAGCATGTGGGAGCTGAACAGGGGGGATCCGGTGGCCTCAAAATATTCTTCATTTGCTTCCATCAGGCCATCAATCCAGGGAAGCAGCTTTTTTGCAGCATGATCGGTATGCAGAATAACCCGGGCACCGTAAGCTTTGGCCATCACATGGATGTGCCGGGCGCCTGCCACTGCACCTGCCACCGCAGCGGCATGGTTGTCGTTCGGAAGGGCTTTCCCCGCAAAAAAACGGGCACCTCCGTTAGAAAACTGGATGATTACCGGGGAGTTTATCGCCACAGCAGCTTCCAAAACGGCGTTAATCGAGTTGGTGCCGATAATATTTACCGCAGGCAGGGCAAACTGATGTTCCTTTGCTATACGGTAAACCTCACGCACATGTTTACCGGTTAATACACCGGGTTCAATATGATCCATGAATCTCTTTGTCATATCTTTTCTGATTTTGAATTTCTATCATTATGAACGAACTGACAAAATTAAGAAATAAACACCTGTTTTTTCATTTTAGTGGCATATAATCCGATTCAATTAGGCATATCCAGCTAAATTTTCCGGGAATAACCGGGTTTGTTTTAAAAATTGCCACTGTTAATGCCACCAACAAGATAGAAGTTCTCCCGGAACAAAACCGCCGGCCGCTGATGGAATTATAGAGAGAAATGCCTGCAGTAAGGCCTGCTTTCAAAAATTGATTGTATTTTTGTGCGATCAACTTCGCGTCATAATGAGCAGACGCATAATCAGCAAACATGCAGTTGTTTGCTTTTGTACTAATGGTAAATAATAGAAACATGATTTCATTAAAACGGCACAGGATTGTTGAACTGCTGAAAGAGGATGTCAGACATCTCCTTGACAAAGAGATTAATGTGAAAGGTTGGGTCAGGACCAGGCGGGGTAATAAAAATGTCGCTTTTATAGCACTCAATGACGGTTCCATCATCCATCACATCCAGGTGGTGGTTGATGTACAATCTTTTCAGAATGATGCATTGTTACGTAATATTACCACCGGTTCATGCATATCGGTAAACGGTAAACTTGTCGAATCCCAGGGCAAGGGCCAGACCGTGGAGATACAGGCTTCGGAGATTCAACTGTATGGAAGCGCTGACCCTGATAAGTATCCGTTGCAAAAAAAAGGCCACAGCCTGGAGTTTTTACGGGAAATTGCCCACCTGAGGCCGCGTACCAATACGTTTGGCGCCATATTTCGTCTCCGGCATGCCGTGGCGTTTGCCATCCATAAATTTTTCAACGATAACGGCTTCTATTACCTGCATACACCCATCATTACCGGATCTGATGCAGAAGGCGCCGGTGCCATGTTTCGCGTCACTACCCTCGACCTGACAAATGTCCCGCTCACAGCGGATGGGAAGGTCGACTTTAGTAAAGACTTTTTTGGGAAGGAAACAAACCTTACGGTATCCGGTCAGCTTGAAGGAGAACTTGGCGCCCTGGCTTTATCCAACATATATACCTTTGGCCCCACCTTCAGGGCTGAAAACTCCAATACGTCCAGACATCTCTCCGAGTTTTGGATGGTCGAACCTGAAATGGCTTTCTATGATATTCATGACAACATGGATCTGGCCGAAGTATTTCTCAAATACATATGCAGGTATCTGCTGGAACACTGCGAAGATGACCTGGCCTTCCTGCAGGATATGTATGACAAGGAGCTTATGGAACGGCTTCACTTTGTTGTGGATAATCAGTTTGAACGCCTGCTTTATTCCGATGCAGTGGAGATACTTGAAACATCCGGTCAGACTTTTGAATATCCGGTAAAGTGGGGCGTAGACCTGCAGTCGGAGCATGAACGCTACCTGGTAGAGCAGGAGTTTAAGAAGCCGGTGATCCTGACCGATTATCCCAAAGACATTAAAGCTTTTTATATGAAGCAGAATGATGATAACAGGACGGTGAGGGCCATGGATGTTTTGTTTCCCAAGATTGGAGAGATTATTGGTGGCTCGCAGCGGGAGGATGATTATGATAAGCTTTTTGCCAGGATCAAAGAATTGGGCATATACGAGGAGGATGTATGGTGGTATCTTGAAACCCGGCAGTTTGGAACCGCTCCCCATAGTGGTTTTGGCCTTGGTTTTGAGCGGCTCATGCTTTTTGTAACAGGAATGGGAAATATCCGCGATGTGATCCCGTTTCCCCGCACACCCCAGAATGCTGAATTTTGATATGGCTGTTATTTGTCATAGTTTTTTGTTAAATTTGATTTGGCTTGAAAATGGTTTGAAAAACAGACTTTTCCGGCTAATCATAACATGTAAATCCAACTATTATCATGCTTAAACAGCAGCTACAACAGAAGCTTCTGCAAAAGTTATCACCTCAGCAAATACAGCTGATGAAGCTGTTGCAGGTGCCTGCGCTTCTGCTTGATCAGCGAATTAAGCAAGAAATTGAGGAAAATCCGGCCCTGGAAGAAGGCGAGGAGTTGACGGAAGAAGCTGAGCTTGAAACTGAGGATTACGAGGAAGAAAGTGTCATGGAGACCGGTGAAGAATCCGAGTCTGATGATTATGAATCAACAGCGGAGGATGAGTTTGATCTGAATGATTATGTTGATGACGATGAAACACCCGATTATCAGCTGACCGCTAACAATGTTTCACCGGATGATGAATCCAAAGAGATGCCTTATGTCGCGGGAGCAAGCTCACAGGAGGCATTGATGACGCAACTCGGCATGCGTGACCTTTCCGACCGTGATTATCTGATTGCTTCCCACATCATCGGCAACATTGATGAATCCGGATATCTGCAACGCGACATCCATTCGCTGGTTGATGATCTGGCATTTAACCATAATATCAAATCCGACTTTACTGAAGTTGTTGGGCTTTTACGGCTTATACAGGAATTTGACCCGGCAGGTGTGGGGGCCAGGGATTTACAGGAGTGCCTTCTGTTACAAATCAAGCGAAGGGAACCAAAGACAAAGGCGGTGGAACATGCAAAACTGATTTTGGATAAAAACTTTAATGATTTCACCAAAAAACATTACGAAAAGATCAAAAAGAAGCATGGCCTGACCGAAAACGAACTGAAGGAGGCCATCAATGA
Source organism: Bacteroidales bacterium (assembly GCA_041686485.1). GTDB lineage: Bacteria > Bacteroidota > Bacteroidia > Bacteroidales > UBA7960 > PUPG01. The sequence continues at coordinate 60,340 of JAWLDT010000004.1, forward strand.
GATCCTGAACCTGAACCCCAAGCCGGGAAACTCTCTTCAGGACTCCGGTAAGGGTGCCCAGTATGTTGTGCCGGACTTTATCATTACCCATAACAATGGTGAGCTGGAGCTTACACTAAATTCCTACAATTCGCCCGACCTGCGTATCAACCGTACCTACGCAGAGATGTTTAAGGAGATGGCCAAATCGAAAGGCAAAGGTGACAAACGACAAAAAGAAGCCCTGCAGTTTGTGAAGCAAAAGCTCGATAACGCGAAATGGTTTATCGATGCTATCAAACAGCGCCAGCAAACCCTGATGATGACCATGCAGGCCATTATGGAGATGCAACGGGAATATTTCCTGACCGGGGATGAGACAAAACTCAAACCCATGATCCTTAAAGATATCGCTGAAATGGTGAACCTCGACATATCAACCATATCCAGGGTTGCCAGCAGCAAATACGTTCAAACCCCTTTTGGTACGTTTTTGCTCAAGGACTTCTTCTCTGAATCATTGCAAACCGATACAGGGGAAGAGGTTTCAACGCGTGAGGTTAAAAAGATCCTTCAGGACTGCATAGAAGGTGAAGACAAGAAAAAACCCATCACAGATGAGGAACTGGCCGGTATTTTGAAAGAAAAGGGATATAACATCGCCCGCAGAACGGTGGCCAAATACCGCGAACAACTGGATATACCGGTTGCAAGGCTACGAAAGGAACTGTAAAATTATGAAGCCGGCAGATACGATTGCACGTCTATTTTCCATAGTGCTCCACCCATTGCTCATTCCTACACTGGGAATATTTATCCTTTTTCAGCTCAGCACCTACCTCTCTTTCTCTGTTACTGCAGAGGCCAGGCGTTTTATTTTACTGGTTATTTTTATTAACACGGCTATAATTCCTGTGTTATCCGTTCTTATTTTGAAGCAGGCCAGGTTTATCAAAGATTTGACACTGGACGAACGTCAAGAACGCATTCTTCCACTGCTGATCGCCACGGTCATGTTGTTTTTTACGTTCTACCTGCTACGGCAGCTCACGCTGCCTTCGCTGATCTATTATTATGTGACAGGTGCAGCAATGCTGGTACTTTCATCACTGGTAATAACCTTTTACTGGAAAATCAGTGTGCATATGATCTCATTGGGTGGATTAACAGGTTTCCTGATTGTCGTATCATTGCTCCTACGTGCAGATATCTCTCATTTGATTATAGCCGCCTTCCTGGTTTCCGGCATAACAGCCGCCTCCCGTATTCACCTGCAGTCACATACCCCGGCGCAGGTGTATACAGGATACCTGCTTGGTGTATTCATAATGCTGATGCTGTTTGTGTATCTTCGTGTTTAAAACACTATCACAGCTAAACCCAGTGAGATGGGAAGCATCTCCTCTGCCGGGTTATCCTTAAACATGTCATTCAGCGGATAGTACATCTGGAAGTTAACCCTGCCATAACCAATCATGGCGGTGAGGCTGATGTGCCAATCATACAGGTTATTCAAATCATGCTCTTTGAACTTTGTTGTACGGCTTGCGAAGGGAAGGGCAAATTCGGTTTCATCAAGAATATCATGATCAAAATAGCGGACCTTCCCCTCAAACTTGGTGTGTGCGTTAATGAGGTAGCCGACCTTTATGCCTGCGTAAAGCCGAAATGTGCTATTCAGTTCACGTGTTCTGAAACGAATTTGCACGGGAATATCCACGTAGTTCAGGCTGAGTTTGTTTTTTTCGTAGTCCTCCGGGGCAGGATAAAAATCATATTGGCCTTCAATGGGATGGAATCGATACCATTGATCGCTGTAGAGGTTATGACTTGTAAATCCGAGGCCCGCGGCTATGCTAAAATTGCTGCGGCCCAGTGGCATATCTTGTAGCAAAATGATATTGACCCCCCTTTGTATGGTTTTCAGCTCCATGTTATCAGGGCTGTTTTGCCACAGGTCGGTGAAAGGTGTTACGATGAAACGGTCTGTGGGGTGCATCCTGGGTGGCTCAAAGGCCTGCAGGGAAGTGGTCATCAAAAGAAAAACAGTCAGAAACAGGATGTTACGCTTCATACTTGGTATTATGTTGATGGTAAATGACAGATGTAAAGTTATGAAAAATCCATATACTTCTCAAAAGAAGTCCAGTAAGGTATGGACAATCTTTCTTTTTTTCCGGCATGCAGCACTTTGTAATATTGTTTCTTTTTTTCTTCAGCACCGTGTTTCATGTGGGCGTCAAGTGCAGCCTGAACATCAGGTGTAAAGGTGCGTTTTGCCAGCCACGTAATGACAAGCAGTGGCAAAAAAGAAAGATTAAACGGAAACTGTGGTGCCGGTTTAACACCTCTTCTCCGGAGAACCCGCAGTCCTTCTCTAAAAGCACACAAGTATTGTTTAATCAGGACATTGTTTTTTACAAACAGGCCGGCTCCGCCTGCTTTACTGATAAGCCCGGGAAGGATTGCGTGATGCAGATAGCAAACAGGCAACATTTGTTTCATGCTACTGTTTATTTTGGGCTTAAGGTCTGCTGATGCCAGCAAGTTGGCCAGTTTGTTCAGTCGATCCGTTTTTTCACCGTCAGGTTCACCCAGGTAGGTGTGTTGGTGTCCGAAGAGATACGTATTAATGCTGTTGCCGGTATAACCTCCGCCGATTATAGCAGGGTAAGCAAGCAGATATCGCCCTTTTGGGAAATGTTTCTCTATCATATCGTACTCATCCCATAAGTTGCCCAGGAAAACAATATGGGCATTCCCGGAATATTTCGACAGGTATGGAATGGCATCATTCCACTGGTTGCTGCGGACGGTAACCAGGATAAAGTCGAACTGATCTTTTTGGGTTAAGCGATCAATAACTTCAGGCCGGAATACGGTGTGTCCATAGTCCTTTTGCCCTTTGCGGGTGTCGGAATACGTAATCGGAACTCCCGAATGTTCGTATCTTACTTTCCGTTGTTTACGCACCAGCAAGCTTACCTCTGCTCCTGCCTCGTGCAGCTGCCATGCGTAAGTAGTGCCTATCAGACCGGCACCGAATACCAGTACCTTCATTTGTGTTTATATTTTATCGAATGTCTAAATGTCAAAAATAATAACAGTTATGCATTTTTTGCATTATTTTTATACTTTGCGGCAACAAATAAGTCAATATTGAGCTTATTCCAAAGGTAACATCAATGCAAAACCGGGACTTTCTGGAAACGCCGATAGAATTTTTAAAGGGGGTTGGACCTAAACGGGCTGATCTGCTTAAGCGCGAGTTGGAAATTTTTACGTTCAATGACCTGCTGACACTATTTCCCTTCCGGTATATTGATCGTAGCCGGTTTCATCAAATAAGGGACATAACGGAGGATTTGCCATACGTTCAGATAAGGGGCAAGATTTCCGGTATTGAGTTGCATGGCCACCGGCGTACTACCAGGATGACAGCCTTTTTAAGTGATGGTACCGGAATTGTTGAGCTGGTGTGGTTCAGGGGGTTTCAGTGGCTGAAGGACCGTTTTAAACCAGGGGTTGAGTATATTGTGTTCGGAAAGCCGCAGATATTTGGCGGGCGCTATAATATTGCACATCCGGAAGTGGAACCGGTTACACCGGGTGCGATCAATCAACAATCAACCATGCAGCCTGTGTACCCATCTACGGAGAAATTGCGCTCCAGGGGACTGGATAGCAAGGGTATCGGAAAACTGTTGAAGACACTATTGCCTCAGGCCCGCTCCCATATCCGGGAAACACTACCGGCACATTTACTGGAACCGCTGCGTTTATTGCCGCGCGATGAAACGCTGACAAACATCCACTTCCCGGAAGACCCGGAAACGTTAAAAAAGGCGGTAGCCAGGCTAAAGTTTGAAGAGCTGTTTTATATCCAGCTTAACCTGCTGCGGCATAAACTGTTGCGCACAGAGCGGACACCTGGACACGTGTTTTCTGAGATCGGCAGCTACTTCAATAATTTTTATCACAAAGGGCTTTCCTTTTCCCTTACCGGAGCCCAGAAACGTGTGCTTCGGGAAATCCGCAACGATACCTTGTCGGGGAAGCAAATGAACCGGTTGTTACAGGGAGATGTAGGTAGTGGTAAAACCATTGTGGCTGTTATGAGTATGCTCATGGCTCTCGATAATGGTTGCCAGGCTTGTCTGATGGCGCCGACGGAAGTTCTGGCTTTCCAGCATTATGAATCCATCCGTGCCATGCTGCAAGATTTTGAAATTCACCTCGGTTTATTGACCGGATCTACCAAAGCGGGGGAACGCAAGAAGACCCTGCAGGACCTTCAAACCGGAAACCTTCAGATATTAATCGGCACCCATGCACTGATAGAAGATGAGGTTTCTTTCCATAAGCCGGGCATGGTAATCATTGATGAGCAGCACCGTTTTGGGGTTGCTCAGCGGGCGCGGTTGTGGTCGAAAGGTGAGGTGCCGCCACATGTCCTGGTCATGACGGCCACCCCCATCCCCCGCACACTGGCCATGACATTGTATGGGGACCTCGACGTTTCTGTAATAGATGAACTACCTCCCGGTCGAAAACCCATCAAAACGGTTCACCAGACCGACAGGAACCGCCTGAAAGTGTTTGGTTTTATGCGTGAGCAGATCAAAAAAGGGCGGCAGATCTATGTGGTATACCCGCTGATAAAAGAATCCGAAAAACTGGACCTGAAGGATCTGAATGATGGCTATGAAAGTATTGTCAGGGAGTTTCCACCACCCCGTTATGCTGTTAGTATTGTTCACGGACAAATGAAACCCGGTGATAAAGACTATGAGATGCAGCGGTTTGTCAGTGGCCAGACGCAGATCATGGTTGCCACTACCGTGATTGAAGTGGGCATTGATGTGGCCAATGCGTCTGTGATGATCATCGAAAGCGCCGAACGTTTTGGTCTGTCGCAGCTTCATCAGCTCAGGGGCCGTGTTGGGCGTGGTGCCGAGCAGTCGTTCTGCATCCTGATGACAAAAGAAGATCTGGGGAATGATGCCCGCAAGCGCATGAAGGTGATGGTGTCCACCAATGATGGTTTCCGGATTGCCGAACAGGACCTGGAGCTTCGTGGTCCCGGCGATATTCAGGGTACCCGGCAGAGTGGTATTTTAGACCTTAAAATGGCGGATCTTGCCAAAGATGAGGGGATTCTGAAGTATGCCAGAAACCAGGCCCGGCAGTTACTCGAGGATGATCCGGATATCAGTAAGCCTGAAAACCAGGTTATACGCCGACGGATAAAAGAACTTTACAGCGATCAGCTTTTCTGGAGTAAAATAAGCTGAGGAGTGATGACCATCAAAAAAGCCGCTTACGCATGATTGATACGTAAGCGGCTTTCTATGATATATAAAATAGGGTCTAGTTAAGCCTGAAGCGTATGGGCATATTAAACTGCACCCTTACCGCCTGACCTCTCTGACGGCCTGGTTCCCACTTCGGCATCTGTTTTACGACCCTAATGGCCTCCTCATCACATCCACCACCAATGCCACGTAATATTTCTACATTAGAAACGCTGCCATCGGGTTCTACAACAAATGTGACAAACACGGTTCCCTGTATACCGGCTTCTCTTGCCATCTGGGGATACCTTAAATTCTCTTCGAGAAAACGCTGCCGGGCTTCTTCACCACCGGGAAACTGAGGCTGATCCTCCACAACCATAAAAATCTCATCTTCTTCTTCTTCCTCTTCTTCCTGCTGGATTTCGATGGGTTCATATTCCTGAACCTCGGTAAACACATCGGCGTCTGCATCAATGGTGAATTCTTCTTCAAGTTCCACGTCGTCATCAACGATGATCAGCTCTTCCGATGGTTCAGGTGGTGGAGGTGGTGGTGGTTCCTCCGGGCGGGTGATTGGAATATCTTCCTCCTCAATGAAGTCAACTTCAAGCGTGCCCAGGTCAACCTGCGTCCGCTCATATTGCCTCCATTCAAAAGCAACCAATGCCGCTCCAAGCGCAATGATGACACCTATCTGCAAAAAGATGCGCTTTTTGTTTTCAAGGTCTGCTTTGGGTGATTTTTTTTCTTCCATAATAATGTAGAGTCTGGTTGGTTTTTCGCTGTTTCGGGCTTATGTTTTTATAATAGCTTGTAAAAAATTGGGTTGCTAAGATACAAAGTATTTTATAAAAATCAACCGTTCATTTTTTTCTGTTCCTGGATTTTATCGTTTACTGTGTAAGATTCTATATAGCAAAACTCCAAAAACCGTTCCAAAACCATTGGCTAAAAAATCCAAAAAGGAGCCATGTCGGTCAGGGAAACAACAGAACTGTAACCATTCTGTCAGCGCGCCATATATGATACCTGTAAGCAAACACACAATAAGATGGTTGTTTTTCAGTCCGGAATGCTTGCTTTCTCTGACAATTCCGAAGCATAGCAGCCATGCCAGTACGGCAAAAAGGGCGAAATGAGCAAGTTTATCAAACTGTGGTATTTCGTGTAACCCTGTCTCCGGGATATTTCCGCCGGGCAGGCTGAGAATAAAAAAAATAAAAAGCCCCCACAGGATAGCCGGCCAGAAAAAGCGTAAACAGGACAATGTGATTTTTTGCCTGCAAGGCATGTGTTTACGCACCGGTCAATTCTTTGTATTCACCGGCGCTCAGCAGTTCATCAGCTTCTGACGCGTCGGCGATGGTTATTTTGATAATCCAGCCCTTCTCATAGGGATCCTTATTGATAATATCCGGATTATCTTCCAGCTCTTCGTTAAACTCGGTGATTTCTCCGCCAAGGGGCATAAACAGGTCGGAAACAGTCTTAACAGCTTCGATGCTGCCAAATGTTTCTTCCTTATCCAGGCTCTCACCAACCGTGTCGACTTCTACAAAGACAATGTCACCAAGTTCATTTTGTGCAAAGTCGGTAATGCCAATGGTTGCGGTATTGCCTTCGATCTTGACCCATTCATGGTCTTTAGTGTACTTCAGATTTTCAGGAATATTCATGTTCGTGTGGGTTTTGAGTGATTTAGAATATGTTGCAATATATGAATGCCCAAAAGTACAATCTTTTTTTCGCACGCACAACAAAGGCTTGTTTACATTTCCCTGTTTTAGCCATTAATGGTTTGCCTTTCGATTGCTTATGTTTGTGCGGCTTTTGCTTCAGAAAAGACCAAGCTCCAGCCTGGCCGCATCCGATATGTTGTCCTGTGACCATGGAGGGTCGAATACCAGGTTGACATTCACCTGATTAACCCCTTCAACGGCTTTTACGGCATCGGCTACCTCCCCCGGCATCTGGTCTGCTACCGGACAGTTTGGGTTGGTCAGTGTCATGGTAATATCAACATTTCCTTCCCCGGTGATGTCAATGCCATAAATTAACCCCAGATCGTACACATTGACCGGTATTTCAGGATCAAATACGTTTTTCAGGGCTTCAATGATGGTTGATTCCTCTGGTTGAGCAGCTTTTTCTGTCATGTTTGTTATGATTTATCATTTACAGCCGCCACTATCCTTTGCTCCAGACGGCCACCAGGCATGTTATTCTTTGTTGTCATGGTGGGAAAAGCAGCGACCAGGCGGCTAATGATGCCGGGTGTTTCGACTTCTTATGCTTCTTCTTTTTTCTGAAAGGCCAGGGCGTAGAGTTTCATCTGCTTGATCATGTTCACCAATCCGTTGGAACGGGTTTGTGACAAATGTTCTTTCAGTCCGATTTCATTGATGAAAGCCATATCGGCTTCCGCAATAGCTTTAGGCGGCTGATGCGACAGCACCCGTATCAGCAGGGCAATAATTCCTTTGGTGATCAGGGCATCGCTGTCAGCCGTGTAGATCACAACACCATCACGGTATTCGGCGTGAAGCCAGACACGTGCCTGACATCCTTTGATCAGGTATTTCTCAGTTTTATATTCTTCAGCAATGGCAGGGACCGACTTGCCAAGGTCGATGAGATAGTTGTACTTATCCATCCAGTCATCAAAAAGTTCAAATTCGTTGATGATCTCCTGTTCTTTTTCTTTAATTGTTGGCATCCCTGGTGATTTTGTTATGTTAAACCGGCTATTCTTTGTTGTAACTCGCTCAGACCTGCAATATATAAAATCTTTGCATTACATCATATAAGATGTAGCCGAAAGTTGTTTATTCATGCTTGTCATGTTGATTATCTGAAGGTTTTTGAAACAAAAACTGTTTTTCTTCTTCGGATAATCGCAGGTCGGTAGCGGTTTTAAATGGTGTCGGCCGTGCCATGATCAGTAAAATGATGATGATGGCAAGCACCATCATCAGGTTTGTATCACCGGTGAGCGTAAAGAAGAGGCAGGTAAAAACACCTGCGGCGAAAATCAAAAGCAGCCGGTGTGTAATCAATGTCCTGAATTGCTTCATCTTCTCTGACAAATCCAGATCATCGGGCATTTTGCGCATCTTTCTCTGGGGGTATACATAGGCGACCACCAGCAGGAGGCCTGCGACTGCAAAGGCGATTGTTTTGATGGTTGCCTGAAACCCGGGCTCGTGTATAACCCATGCACCATACTGACTAACAGCGATTGATGAAACCAGCAACAACAATATCAGGGTAAAAAAAACCCTTCCGTATATTTTATTCAGTGTCCGTAATTGACGTATAACCTGTTCCTGCTGCATGGTTTTCATATTAGCGGTTTATGCAAACATCTCTCTGACTTTCCTGAGGGCCTCAATCAAAGTATCTATTTCCTCCCGGGTGTTATACACTGCCAGTGAGACCCTGACCGTTCCGGGAATCTGATAGAAATCCATAACAGGCTGTGCACAATGATGTCCGGTACGAACGGCAACACCCATTTTGTCAAGGATGGTTCCGGTGTCAAACGGATGAATGTCATCAAACAAAAAGGATACCACATTGGCACGTCGCTTCGCGTTACCAAAGAAGCGGATGTTTTCAAGCTTGCCTAGTTCCTCCCGGGTATAGGCCAGAAGTTTTTCTTCATGCCCGGCAATGTTCTCATAGCCCAGGTCGCTGATAAAGTGTATGGCAGCATCCAGTCCGATCACGTCGGCCACATTCGGTGTGCCGGCTTCAAACTTGAAAGGCAATTCATTGTAGCTCGTTCCGGAAAAGCTGACCTCTTTGATCATCTCTCCGCCACTTTGGTATGGCGGTATCCGGGTGAGCCACTCTTCCTTTCCGTAAAGAACCCCCACACCCATGGGCCCATACATTTTGTGAGCGGAAAAACAGTAAAAGTCACAGTCGAGCTCCTGTACGTCAACAGCCATATGTGGTGTGGCCTGTGCGCCATCCACCAGCACCGGTATGTCTTGCTGATGAGCAAGATCAATGATTTCCCTGACCGGGTTAATGGTTCCCAGCACATTGCTTACATGGGTGATAGCCACCAGTCGGGTTTTGTCGGTGAGCTTATTTTTGAGATCTGTCATGTCAAGCTCTCCCTCCTGGTTCATGTCTATAACCCGAAGGGTTGCCTGGTGTTCCTGGCAGGCAACTTGCCAGGGAACAATATTTGAATGGTGTTCCATGGCGGAGATCAATATTTCGTCTCCCGGGCTCAAAAACTTTTTTCCATAGGAATGGGCCACCAGGTTAATGGATTCCGTTGTCCCACGAGTAAAAATGATCTCATGTTGCTGGCCTGCATTGATCAACGAACGCACGTTTTCCCTGGCCTGCTCATACGTTTCAGTAGCCTGCTGGCTGAGGAAATGGGCACCACGGTGAATATTGCTGTTTTCCTGCTCATAATAAGCCCTGATCCGGTTAATGACCGAAGCCGGCTTTTGGGTTGTGGCGGCATTATCCAGGTATACCAGTGGCCGGTTATTAACCTCCCGGCCCAGAATGGGAAATGTGTTACGCAATGTATCGGTGTCTAACGGCATAGGCTGTAGCTTTACAGTTGACTTACGTCAATATTAAATGTTGTCGGCTCTTTGCTGTCGCAATGTAAAACACATTGTTCGCATATGGATAGTTCGCCTTTCAGACGTTTCTCCACCATGTTATGGATACGATCACGCAGTGGTTCTATACTGATTTTCCCGACCACCTCATCAGCAAAGGCAATCATCATCAGTTGCCGGGCGGTTCGTTCACTCAGGCCACGGGAGCGCATGTAAAACATGGCCTCCTGGTCCAGTTGTCCGACCGTTGCACCATGTGAGCACTTTACGTCATCGGCATATATTTCCAGGTGTGGTTGCGTGTTGGCCCGTGCATCATCGGTTAGCAGAATGTTTTTGTTATTCTGATGGGCAATCGTTTCCTGCGCGTGTCTTCTTACCAGCACTTTGCCCGAAAAAACCGCCGTGGCTTCTTCATCAAGGATCCCCTTATATAACTGGTTGCTGTGGCTTTTTGGCACGCGGTGGTCAAGGTACACCTGGTTGTCTACATGCTGATTGCTGTCAACCAGATAAAGGCCATAATGCTCAGACTGGCTGTCGGAACCCGTAATGGTGGCATCTACCGTGTTTTTGGTAAAACCGCCATTCAATGTGATGATGTTACTGAATACCTGGCTTGATGTCTTCTGATGGAAGAAGTTATTGGTGATCAGGGCCGAATTCCTGCCTTTGTTTTGTATCTTATAATGATCAACGGTGGCATTCTCTTCGGCAATAACTTCCATGACGGTGTTGGTGAAACTCACATTGTGTGTCAGGGAATGGTCACAATGCACCAGTGTAAGGTTTGATCCCTTATCTGCGATAATCAGGTGACGTGGCTGAATAAACAACGGCTCTTCTGCGTGGACAATGTTGATCAGCTGTATTGGCTTTTCTGTTTGTACGCCTTCCGGGACATAAATAAACAGGCCATCCTGCACAAAGGCCGTGTTCAGGGCTGTGAGCTCGTTATTTTCTGTTTTGGCAGCCTTTCCGAAATATTGGTCGATAAGATCGGGATACACTTCCATGGCTTTTGCCAGGCTGCCGGTGATGATACCATTGGCTAATTTCGTCAGCGGCGCATTTTTATAAACAAACCAGCCGTTAAGCAAGGTGATGCTATAGGTGTCCATGTCCTGTACATCGCAGGTAAAGATCTTGTCAATATCGATATTTCTGCTTTTGTTTTGAAAGTCAAAAGCATATTCTGTATCCAGAAGGGGCGAGAGGTCTGTAAAACGCCAGCTTTCCTTTTTGGTCGTGGGGAATCCGTGTTTTTTAAATTGTGAGAAAGCGTTCTGACGAATCCTGTTCACCAGGGGCGAGGCGTGCCCGTGGATCTTGTTATGTTCCTGCTGGTAAAGCTCAACAAGCTTATCTTTCAGGTATGTGGTTTTTGTTGTTTCCATAGTTTGCTATCACAGATACATAATAGGTTATCAGCCTTCCTGGCTGTCTGCTGTCTCCTGCCTGAGCCAGTCGTACCCCTTCTCTTCCAGTTCCAGGGCCAGCCCCTTGTTACCGCTTTTAATAATACGGCCATCATAAAGCACATGGACATAGTCGGGTATAATGTAATCAAGAAGCCTTTGGTAGTGGGTGATGACTACGGTGGCGTTATCCTTGCGCTTCAGTTTGTTAACGCCATTCGCTACGACTTTAAGTGCGTCGATATCAAGGCCGGAGTCGGTTTCGTCCAGGATGGCCAATCGTGGCTCCAGCATGGCCATCTGAAAGATCTCGTTCTTTTTCTTTTCGCCGCCCGAAAACCCTTCATTGACAGACCGGTTGGTCAGTTTTGAATGAATATCAACCAGCTTTTTCTTTTCTTCCATCAGCTTCATGAATTCTGCACCTGATAACGGGTTCAGGCCAAGGTGTTTGCGCTTTTCGTTGATGGCCGTACGCATAAAATTGGCCATGCTTACCCCGGGAATTTCTACCGGGTATTGAAAGCCCAGGAACAGCCCTTCCCGGGCACGCATTTCTGCCGGCATCTCCAGGATATTCTGCCCCATATAGGTTACTTCACCTTCCTCGACATCAAACATCTCCCGGCCGGCGATGACCGAAGCCAGCGTGCTTTTACCCGAACCGTTTGGACCCATGATCGCATGTACCTCGCCTTCCCTGACCTCCAGGTTCAAAGACTTCAGAATGGTTTTTCCCTGAATGGAAACAGTAAGATTATGTATTTGTAACATGTTATTGTGTTTAGATGAACGTATTTGTTATGTCTTACCCGACGCTGCCTTCCAGGCTTACAGACAGCAGCTTTTGTGCTTCTACCGCAAATTCCATGGGTAGTTTGGACAGCACTTCCTTGGCGTACCCGTTTACAATGAGCCCAATAGCCCCTTCCATGTCAATTCCCCGTTGAAGGCAATAAAACAACTGGTCTTCTGAGATTTTGCTGGTGGTGGCTTCATGTTCCACGATGGATGACCTGTTTCCGACATCCACGTACGGGAAGGTGTGTGCGCCACATTGGTCCCCGAGCAACAGGGAATCACACTGGGAAAAGTTGCGGGCATTTTCCGCATTGCGGCTGGTTTTTACAAGTCCACGGTAGCTGTTGTTGCTTTCGCCCGCCGAAATGCCCTTGCTGATGATCGTGCTGCGGGTGTTCTTACCCAGGTGTATCATCTTGGTGCCGGTGTCGGCCTGCTGCCTGTTGTTGGTTACCGCCACAGAATAAAACTCGCCCGCCGAATCATTTCCTTTCAGGATCAGGCTGGGATATTTCCATGTAATGGCTGAGCCTGTTTCTACTTGTGTCCAGGAGATTTTGGAACGATCCCCCTCGCAAATGCCTCGTTTGGTTACGAAGTTATACACTCCGCCTTTGCCTTCTTTGTCACCCGGCCACCAGTTTTGTACCGTTGAATATTTTACTTCTGCATCTTCATGGGCAATAATCTCCACGATGGCGGCGTGTAACTGGTTCTCATCCCGGATGGGTGCCGTGCAGCCCTCCATATAGCTAACATAACTGCTTTCTTCAGCTACGATCAGGGTTCGTTCGAACTGACCGGTGTTGGCGGCGTTAATCCGGAAATACGTAGACAGCTCCATGGGGCATTTTACCCCTTTGGGGATGTAGGCGAAAGAGCCGTCACTGAAAACAGCCGAATTAAGCGCGGCAAAAAAGTTATCCGTATAGGGTACCACGCTGCCCATGTGTTTTTTAATCAGATCCGGGTAATTCTGCACGGCTTCACTGAACGAGCAGAAAATGATTCCCTGCTCAGCAAGATTTTTTTTGAAGGTAGATCCTACTGAAACACTGTCCATGACGGCATCAACGGCTACGCCGGCAAGCTGTTTCTGCTCCTCCAGCGGAATCCCGAGTTTTTCAAATGTTTCAAGCAATTCGGGATCAACCTCATCAAGGCTGCTATATTGAGGTTTATTACGTGGTGCCGAATAATAGATAAGGTCCTGGTAATTGATGGGCGGATAATCAACATGAGCCCATTCAGGCTCCTCAAGTGTCTGCCAGTGGCGAAAAGCCTTCAGGCGAAACTCAAGCATAAACTCCGGCTCATTCTTCCTGGCGGATATGAAACGGATGGTGTCCTCGGTAAGACCACGGGGGGCCTGGTCCATTTCTATATCCGTGTAAAAACCATATTTGTAGTCTGCACCGGTAACTTCTTCCAGTATTTGATTATTGTTGTCTCCCATTATCCTTTCACCTTTTGGGCTTATTTGGATTAATTTTAAATTGAAACGCAAAGGTAACAAACCTACCCGTCATATTCAATAGGTTGCGCTCATTTGATGTTAAATGAAAAACAAGGTAAAAGCCAATATGTTTAGGTGGCTTGAAGCTTAATGTCTCCAATCATTTCCAGTCCGGCGTGTTTTCCGGTCCCTTCAAAAACAGTATTGCCAGACATGTCCCGCATGGTAAGGAACAAACGGGCATCGATACTTTCGTGGATCATCCTGTCCATGTTGCCGGTCCTGGGTGCTTTGAGAGCGCCTTGTTGTTTTTTTGCAGCACCTTTTTCCCCTTTCACTTCGAGCGTGAAGTCCCCGCCTTTGATGAGCAGCCTGACATGCTTGTCTGTTTTTTCTGTGATGGTGATTTCTGAGTTGAGATAAGTGGCAAAATCGGTTCTTCTTCCATTCAACAGGAAAAACCCCAGAAAACCTGGAAATGATTTTCCGAGCCAGGGTATTTTGGCCACCGAGAGCATGAAAGCGGTTTTGTTGCGACCGAAATGGTTGGATTGCATCCATATCCAGGATTCGGGCATGGAAGAGCCCCAGTCTTTTTCAATATATCCTTTGCCATCATTGAAGTCCATGCTTTTGCTGTTGACATGCAAGATACCGTCTGTATGGTGGTCCAGGCTAACAACACCGTGATAGCACTCCATGAAGGGAGCATAACGGTACCACCCCATGATACCTGGCCTTCTGACATTGACAGGGAACAATTGTGGTTCTGTAAATGTCAGGTTTCCGGCAATATGGTCTGTTTCTGATAGCAGGTCGAGTTCGATCCCGGAGCTCGAAAAATAGTTAGGGCCGATCCTGACGGCAAATGCCTTTCGGCTAAACCGGAAGGTTTCAACGGGGTAGCTGAAATACCATGTCTCACCTGAATTTCCGTTGATTACCTGGACGAATGCATGGGAACCATCCCTGCTAAGGGATATACCCGGGATAAAAGCCAAGACGTTGTCGCCCCCTTTGCTGACACATTTGATATACCAGCCTTCGAAGTAATTGTTATGCTTCCTGTTACCCTGAAACCAGGCGGGGTGCCAGATCTTTTGCAGGTCATAGAGGCCCGGCAGCCATTTTTTATGAGTCGTCCTGTGCGACCAGAAGCTTGAATCCTTTTCCATGCACGTTGAGAAGTTCTACATTGGGGTCATCTTTCAGGTATTTCCGGAGCTTGGCAATATATACATCCATACTGCGTGCGTTGAAGTAGTTGTCGTCTAACCAGATTTTGTTGAGCGCATCTGATCTGTCGAGCACACCATTCATTCTGTCGCAAAGCATTTTCAACAGCTGCGCTTCTTTGGAAGTCAACTTGTGCTCTTCATCATCTTTTTTCAGTATTTGCCTTGCGAAGTCGAAGGTATAGCTGCCTATCCGGAAAAAGGTTTTGTCGGTATCTGCGTCTTCGCCGGTAAATGTCCGGCGGTAGATGGCATTGATACGCAGAAGCAATTCTTCCATGCTGAAAGGCTTTGTAAGGTAGTCATCAGCGCCTATCTTCAGGCCTTCGAGAATGTCTTCCTGCATGTTTTTGGCGGTAAGAAAAAGGATGGGTATCTTTTTGTCGATTTGCCTGATCTCTTTGGCAAGGGTGAAGCCGTCTTTGACGGGCATCATCACATCCAGGACACAAAAGTTGAATTTATTTTTCAGAAAGGCATCGTAGGCTTCCTGTCCATTTGCGCAAAGGGTTGTGGGAAATCCTTTGGCTTCGAGGTAGGCTTTCAGGATGGTTCCGAGGTTGGCGTCATCTTCTGCAAGCAGGATGTTGAAATTGGCTTCTTCCATGGGTTATGTGTTTAGGTTATCACTGCTTTGGCGGGCTTTCACCATTATAACCGAAAGGGATGTAAACGGTAAACGTGGAGCCCCTGTTGGGCTCACTATCCAGCGATACGCTGCCGCCATGCTTTTCCACAATGGCTTTTACATAACTCAGACCCAGCCCAAAGCCTTTAATGTCGTGAATATTTCCTGTTGAAATACGGTACAAGTTATCAAAAATTTTCTTTTGATTGACACGACTGATTCCGATTCCTTTATCTTTTACGTGAACAAGCACGCCATCACTGGTGTTTTCGGTGGTTACGGTAATATGTGGTGAGTGGGGTGAATATTTATTGGCGTTGTCAAGCAGATTGCTGAACACATTGGTCATGTGGACTTTATCGGCTTTCACTGAGCTTTGGGTAGCATAAAGCCGGGTGATGATTTCTCCGTTCTTTTCTTTCACCGCGAGCCCTGTTTTTTCGATGGCATTTTCTATGAGGGTATGAAGATCCAGTGTTGTTTTGTCGAGCCGGATCCTGGCTTTTTCGATCAGTGCGGTTTGCAAGACCTTTTCGGTAAGCAGCCCGAGGCGTTCATTCTCTTCGTTGATAACGTTAATGTAACTCTGATACAGGTTTTCGGATTTTTGAACATCCTGATCGCTCAATGCCTGACAAGCCAGTGATATGGTAGATATGGGTGTTTTAAGTTCGTGGGTCATGTTGTTGATAAAATCGTTCTTCATCACCGAAAGCTTTTTCTGCCTGATGATCGTAAATATGGTAAAGGCGAATGAGGAGATAATCACCAGGATCAGTATGATAGAGGTACCAAGCATGAGCCCCATTTGTGCCAGGATGTAGCTCTCCTGTTGCGGAAAATGAAGTAGCAGGTATTCGGGATTCACAAAAATGTCATTGGGAAAGAGGTGGTAGGCAAAACGGCTTTCAAGCAGATCCTCCGTGTATAACCCCGTTTTCTCCTTAATCAGGCTATGGCGTGCCGGGTTATACACACCAAATTCGTACGACGTTTTTATACCCTGGCTTTGAAGCTCCTGGTTGATCAGGGAATCCAGGTTGGCTATGCTTTCTTCATCTGAATGCTGAAAGGTATAGTTGCCTGAAAACAGGTCGTTCAACAGGTCACTAATGATCTTGCTTCTGTCAAAAAAGGCGTGAACAGGGTCTTGTTCATGTATCAGGTCATTATCCGGAAGGTATCCACTATCTATGTGTGGTTGTTCATTATCCGGCAGCACCAGGTTTGTATCGATGGGTTTCACCATGTGTCCTATCATTTGCTCTTCGCGGAGCTGGACGTTCAACTCTTGCTGCATGCTTTCAGGTCTGTCGCCGTAACGGTAGTTTTGCGGTGTTTCCCTGGAAATGATACGGTTATAGTAAGCGCGGTTGAGCGAGTCAAGCATGTAGCTGAGCTGATGCAGGTTTTGACTCCTTTCCTGTTGGCGCATGACCTTGCGCGCCAATTCCTGTTTGTTGAATTTATAGATAGCTCTGGAGGCGGCTTCACTGACCCCTTGTTCAAAGTTGGCCTCTTTTACGGCAACAGCATTGCTGATCCAGTACAATTGGATGCCTACCAATCCTACCAGGGAGATGGTAATGGCTACAATAACCAGTGTAATAAACCTCTTTTTCATTGGTAATGCTTTAACACTAAAACAGCTCAAATGTCAGGCAACAGATGTCCTTAAGGCTTGTTTTCAGCTTTAGGGGTACCTATACAAAAGTAAAAGGGAAATGATGAACACATGCACCATTAACACATTTTAACAGCAGCTTAACGTTTTTTAGTGTATTGAAAAAGAGGGCAGTCTGTAACTACATTCTGCTTTCAACCTTCTTCCAGTCAACAATTTTCCAGAAAGCTGCCAGATATTCGGGCTTTCGGTTCTGGTAGTCGAGGTAAAAGGCGTGTTCCCACATGTCGCAGGTCAGCAGCGGTGTTTTGTTGTACCGCAGGGGGTTGTCAGCATTGCTGGTTTGCATGATTTCCAGCTTACCGGTATCGTCTTTCACCAGCCAGGTCCATCCGGAGCCAAAAAGGGTGGTGGCGGCATTGGTGAATTCTTCCTTCAATTTTTCAAATGACCCATAATGGTCATTAATGGCTTCCATCAGTTTTCCTTCGGGCTCGCCACCTCCGTTTGGCGAGAAGCCCTCCCAGTAAAATGTATGGTTCCACACCTGGGCACCATTGTTGAATATGCCACCATCGGCTTTTTTGATAATGTCCTCCAGGCTGGCATTTTCAAACTCCGTTCCGGGTATCAGGTCGTTCAGCTTTTTCACATAGGTGTTGTGGTGCTTCCCATAGTGATACTCGATTGTCTTTTTGGAGATATGCGGCTCAAGCGCTTCCGGTGAGTAAGGCAATTTGGGTAAAGAATGTGCCATGTCAGTAAATTTTTTGGGTTAATGAATGATTTATCGCTAAGATATAAAAATTATGGCTTTTATGCAACCGGGAAGG
>JAWLDT010000005.1:0-21951 GCA_041686485.1 Bacteroidales bacterium
CTTGGGCTGTCCTTCACCTTGGGCTGCGTGCCACGATATGAAACCAGGAACTGGGAGCTTGGAGAGGGATTTAAATAGAGACACGAAGACGCAAGAAATCCCGAAAGGATGATACGATTATAGAAAAAAGGGAAACACAAACAAAACATAAACCCCGAAGGGGTGACATAAGAAAGACTTGAACAATAAGTTAACAATGGGGAGCTCCGCGAGAAAATAATAACCACGAAGGCAGAAAGAACACAAAGAAAAGACACGAAGTCGCGGGGAAACGGGGATGCGAAGCCAACGACGCACGAAGCGCTAAATGACAATGAATGACGCGAAGCGTAATGGACAGCGTAGCATAATGATAGTGAAGCGGTAACCTTAAAAGATAGCATTGTGAACCATCAACCAAATATACTGGTCATTTACACCGGTGGCACCATCGGAATGGTAGAAGATATTGCCACAGGCGTGCTGAACCCCTTTGATTTCGCTCACCTGACAGATCAGATCCCGGAGATCAGGAAATTTGATTACCAAATCGACAGCATCTCGTTTGATCCCATCATCGATTCTTCCAATATGGACCCGAAGGTGTGGGTGCGCCTTGTTGACATCATATCGGCTCATTATGATCAATATGACGGATTTGTCATCCTGCACGGATCGGATACCATGTCCTACACGGCTTCGGCGTTGAGCTTTATGCTGGAAAACCTGTCAAAACCTGTTGTCCTGACAGGATCCCAGCTACCGATTGGTAAGATACGGACGGACGGCAAGGAAAATTTTATTACTTCCATCGAGATAGCGGCTGCACGCAAGGATGGACGCGCCATGGTACCTGAGGTGTGTATTTACTTTGAGTATCAGCTTTACCGGGGTAATCGCACGCATAAATACAACGCCGAGCATTTTGAAGCTTTCCAGTCGGTTAACTATCCGGTATTGGCCACAGCAGGCGTCCATATCAAATACAACGAAGCTGCCATTCACCAGGCTACAGAGCAGGAGTTGCGAACTTTTACCAGTCTGGATAACCGTGTAGCTGTGCTGAAACTCTTTCCGGGCATATGTCCGTCGGTCGTATCAGCAACTCTTGCAGCAGATGGTTTAAGGGCGGTGATTCTGGAGACTTACGGTTCCGGCAATGCGCCGCAGCTTGACTGGTTCAGTGAGGCACTGAAGGCTGCTTCTGACAGGGGCATTATTATTTGCAATATAAGTCAGTGCCGGGGTGGCGCCGTGGTGCAGGGCAGGTATGAGACCAGCTCCTGGCTGGGAAAACTTGGGGTACTAAGTGGCCACGATATGACCATAGAGGCAGCCGTCACCAAGCTGATGTATTTGCTTGGCAACGGCTACTCAACCGAGCGTGTTAAAAAATATTTTCAAAAATCTCTTCGGGGTGAGATGTCAACCTGACATCTACTTTTTGTAGCATATTTCCTCGTGCATATAAGGATATCTGAAGTCTACCGGCGGGTTAAAGGTTTCTTTAACCGAGCGCGGGTTGGTCCAGCGGAGGAGGTTCAGGTAGCTGCCTGCTTTGTCGTTGGTGCCGGACTTCCTGGAACCGCCAAATGGCTGCTGTCCGACTACAGAGCCCGTCGGCTTGTCATTCAGATAGAAGTTACCGGCTGAATAACGCAGTATCTGGCAGGCTTTCACCATGGCATAACGGTCTTTGGAAAAGATAGCACCGGTCAGGCCATACGGTGAGGTTTGATCACAAATGTGCAGGGTTTTCTCAAAATCTTCATCTTTGTAGACATACACTGTGAGAACCGGGCCAAAAATTTCTTCCTCCATGGTGACAAAGTGTGGATCTGTTGTCAGGATCACGGTGGGTTCGATAAAGTATCCTTCTGATTTATCCCCGTTACCACCGGCAATGATCTCGGCATCGGGCGACTTTTTCGCAGCATCAATGTATCCCATGATCTTATCATAGGCTTTTTCATCGATCACGGCATTCACAAAGTTGCAGAAGTCACGCACATCACCTTGTTTGATCATGTCAATGTTATCATTGATTTTTTGTTTTAAGGTTGGCCACAACGACTTAGGGATATAAGCCCTGGAGGCGGCTGAGCATTTCTGTCCCTGGTATTCGTATGCTCCCCTGACAAGGGCCGTTGCCACTTCATCGGTGTTGGCGGAGTTATGGACAAATACGAAATCTTTGCCACCGGTTTCTCCTACAACGCGGGGATAGGACCTGTAACCAGACAGGTTTTTCCCCACCGTCTGCCATATATTATTGAAAGTGCCTTCGGATCCTGTAAAATGGACGCCGCCCAGATCTTTATGGCTTAGGGCAATATCACCAATGACACTTCCCTGTCCCGGGATAAAGTTGATAACACCGTCAGGAACTCCTGCTTCCCTGTATATCTGCATGAGATAATGATTGGAAAGCAAAGCTGTGGTGGCAGGCTTCCATACGACTGTATTGC
Organism: Bacteroidales bacterium; assembly: GCA_041686485.1. Classification (GTDB taxonomy): domain Bacteria; phylum Bacteroidota; class Bacteroidia; order Bacteroidales; family UBA7960; genus PUPG01. The sequence continues at coordinate 2,448 of JAWLDT010000005.1, forward strand.
CAAGGATAGCCGGAGCCAGCGACAGGTTGGAAGCGATGGCGGTAAAATTGAATGGGGTGATGGCAAATATAAATCCTTCCAGTGGCCGGTATTCAATGCGGTTCAGGTTATCGCGCTGGGAATGGGGCTGGTCATCATAAATATCCGATACATAGTGCGCGTTGAACCTGATAAAGTCGATGGTCTCACATATGGCTTCAATTTCTGCCTGATAAGCATTCTTCCCCTGACCCAGCATGGTGGCAGCATTCATGAGCGGCCTGTACTTAGTGGCAATCAGCTCTGCAATTTTCAGATGGATTGATACACGCTCCACCCACGACATTTCTGTCCACTCTTTATGTGCATTGATGGCGGCGTCGATGGCCATATTCACTTCTTTTTCGGAAGCTTTGTGATAAGTGGCCAGTACATGCTGGTGATTGTGCGGCATGACCACCTTGCCGGTGTCTCCTGTGCGGATCTCTTTGCCGCCAACAACCAACGGGATCTCTATCTCGCTGGTGCTTTGACGCTCCAGTTCTTTTTCAAGGGCCTCCCGTTCGGGCGTGCCTCTTGTGTAATCAAAAACAGGTTCATTCTTCGGGCGGGCATAATAAAATTGTGCATTGTTCATATCAACACGGATTTAGGATTTGACATAGGTTCTCACTTTTATCTGTTTATGTTTGCGTTACCACCTGTATTTCAATGTTATGTGACTCTATAAAATAAAGGCAGAAGTTAGAAATTAGAAGGTAGAAGTTAGAATTCACTGTTCACCGTTCACTGTTCACTGTTCACCGTTTACTTCTTCCTTCGAGCTTCCAGCTTCGAGCTTTTTTCTTCTTCCTTCGGGCTTCTTTGAATTACATAAAAAGTAGTTATCATACTATATATTATGAGCCACAGCCCATAGGGTGACTAAACTATAACAATAGCAAATGCGGGAATGTTTACTTATGCGGCCTATTCGGATTCTTTTGCCACCACCTTTCGGGAGATGCGGATGCTGATTTCGTAAAGGACAAACAGGGGAAGGCCTACCATGATCTGGCTGAAAACATCAGGCGGGGTGATCAGGGCTGACAGGGCAATGATGATGACAAAGGCGAGTTTCCTGTTTTTGCGCATGGTGTCGGGGGTCAATATGCCCACCCTGCTGAGAAAAAACACGAACACCGGTAACTCAAACAGGATACCGGCGGCAAAGGTGATAGTGGTTACGGTTCTGATAAACGAGCGCAGTGCAATTTGGTTGTCTACGAGCCCGCTTACCTGGTATGAACCCAGGAAGTTGACAGACAATGGCACAATAAGGAAATATGCAAACAGGATTCCCAGCAAAAACAAGCCCGAAATAACGAGTACTGCTCCGCGGGAGTTGGCTTTTTCGGCGGGACGCAGCCCCGGACGAATAAACCGCCATATCTCCCATACGATATAGGGAACGGCAATGATGATCCCCACGATCAGGCTGACGAGGATATGGGTGGTGAACTGTCCGGCCAGGTCGATATTGATGAGGTTTACCGGTTCGGCATTAATACAGAGTGCCGGGATAGACAGCCGGTCCGACAACAGGCAAAAGATCCTGTTGGTGATAAAATATGGTTCTTTTGGTGCAAGGATCACCTGGTTAAACAAGATGTCTTTCGCCAGAAAGGCGGCCACGCCGAAAAGAAAGATAGCGATCGCAGATCGTATCAGGTGGCCACGCAGTTCATCCAGGTGTGACCAGAATGTCATGGTGCCGTCGGGCGAAGATGCTTGGTCGGATCTGTTCGTTGTCAATGCTACAGAGCTTGTTCATCATTAATAAACCGTTACAAAAATAACGGAAAAACGGGCATAAAAAAAGCCCGTTCAAAGAGGAACAGGCTTTCATGAGTTTGTATCCGGTCTGACCGGTTATGGTGTATTATTCCGGGTGAATTGCTTCAACCGGGCAAACATCGGCGCATGCGCCACAATCTGTACATACATCAGGATCAATTTTGTAAATATCACCTTCTGAAATAGCATCAACCGGGCATTCGTCAATGCAGCTGCCACAAGCAGTGCAGTCATCAGTGATTATGTAAGCCATCTCTTTGTTGTTTTTGAGGGTTATTAAATTCAGTTAATTGTCACGACAAAGATAAAGGCTTTATACAAATACCATATAGAATTTTGCCATATGGCCTTAATTTGAAATGTGTTTAAATAAGTGGGGTTAAGATTATAGCTTTTAGGGAGAAGGGTGTTAAAAAAAACAGCCAAAAATTCAGCAGATATATTTTTAAAATATAACTTCGCAAAATGAATTGCAAATAAACAATTTAGCGCAATAACAACCCAATATCATCTATCTACAATAAATTCACTTTTCGTTATGGCAAATAAAAAAGATATACGGGAGCTGGAAGATGCGGTGGTGAAATTCGTGGGTGATTCCGGGGATGGGATGCAATTGACAGGAACGTTGTTTTCTGATATTGCTGCCCTTGCCGGAAATGACCTGGCCACCTTTCCTGATTTCCCTGCGGAGATTCGTGCCCCACACAATACTATTGCTGGTGTGAGCGGATTTCAGTTGCACGTGGGCAGCAGGAAGATCTATACTTCCGGAGACATGTGCGATGTGCTTGTCGCGATGAATCCGGCTTCACTGAAGGCCAATCTGAAATGGGCAAAACCTGGTTCTACCCTGATTATTGATTCTTCTACATTTGAGGAAAAAGCCATTGAGAAGGCTGGTTACACAGAGAGTCCGCTGGACGATGGCACCCTTGACAACTATCATGTTATCAAAGCGCCTATTACCACGCTTACAAAAGAAAGCCTGGTGGATATGGGGTTTGACAAGCGTGTGGCCGAAAGAACCAAGAACATGTTTGTTCTGGGCCTTATGTTTTACCTTTTTGAACGTGACCTTGAAAGGCCGCTGGCTTTTATTGAACACAAGTTCGAGGGCAAAAAGGATGTGGTGCAGGCCAATCAGACTGCCCTTAAAGCCGGATATGCTTTTGGTGAAAAGTCTGAGGAGGTCGATGTCAGGTTTCGCGTTGACCCTGCTCCTTTACCAAAAGGATTGTACCGCAATATTACAGGAAATATTGCAACTGCCTGGGGGTTGCTGGCTGCCTCGGAACGCAGCGGACGTCCGATGTTCCTTGGCTCTTACCCCATTACACCGGCTACAGAGATCCTGATGGAGTTGTCAAAACATAAGTCACTTGGTGCGAAAGTATTTCAAGCTGAGGATGAGATTGCCGGTGTCTGTTCAGCGATTGGTGCCAGCTTTTCCGGGTCCATGGCCGTGACCACAACCTCAGGCCCCGGGCTTTCCCTTAAGAGTGAAGCTCTCGGATTGGCCGTGATGACCGAACTCCCGCTTGTCGTTGTTAATGTGCAACGTGCCGGTCCTTCTACAGGTATGCCCACAAAGAGTGAACAGTCAGACCTGATGCAGGCACTCTTTGGCCGCAATGGCGAAAGCCCGATGATGGTGATGGCTGCCTCTAAACCGGCCAACTGCTTCTATTACGCCTACATGGCCTCTAAATACGCCATGGAACATATGACCCCCGTTATCCTGCTTACTGACGGCTATCTTGGTTTTGGTTCAGAGCTGTTTAATATTCCCGATGTAAATGACCTGGAGAAAATCAAGCCGCCAATGGCCGATCCCAATGACCCGAAATTTAAACCCTATCGCCGTGACGAAAAGACCCTGGTCAGGAAATGGGCACTTCCGGGTGTTGAAGGTTTAAGACACCGAATCGGCGGACTGGAAAAAACAAATATCGACGGCAACGTGTCAACGGATCCGCTCAATCACCAGCTGATGGTGAATATCAGAGAAGAAAAAATAAACCGAATTGCTGATTATCTGCCATTACAGGACGTGCAGGGCGATGCAGAAGGTGACCTGCTGGTTGTTGGCTGGGGTGGTACCGACGGTGCCCTGGCATCTACCGTGGCACGCATGCAGGAAAAAGGGCACAAGGTCAGTCACGCCCAGTTTAATTACATCAAACCATTACCCAAAAATACCAGGGAATTATTCTCAGGTTTCAAGAAGATTGTTGTATGTGAGTTGAATAACGGACAGTTTGTAAACTACCTCCGCATGTTGCATCCCGAGTTTACTTATTATCAGTTTAATAAGATTCAGGGGCTGCCATTTCATATACAGGAACTTACAGAAACGTTTACCAAATTATTGGAGGAGGATGAATCATGATAAAAAATAATAAAGTAGCAAAGTCTCCCGTAGAGCTTACTAAAGATGATTTTTTAAGTGACCAGATGGTGAAATGGTGTCCGGGATGTGGTGCCCACGCTATTCTGGCCGCGGTAGGCAATGTGTTTCCCAAAATAGGGTATCGCAAAGAAAATTTTACGATGATCTCCGGTATTGGTTGCTCGTCAAGGTTCCCCTATTATGTTGACACCTTCGGTTTTCATGGGATCCATGGCCGTGCTGCTGCCATTGCCAGTGGAGTGAAAATTGCCAACCCCGGCCTCAGTGTATGGGTAGCTACCGGTGATGGCGACTCCATGGCTATCGGTGGTAACCATTTTATCCACGTGTTACGCCGGAATATTGATATCAATATCCTGTTGTTTAATAACCGAATCTACGGACTCACTAAAGGTCAGTACTCACCGACTACACCCCTGGGTGCAAAAACCAAAACTTCGCCTGACGGCACCATCGAGCACCCTTTCACCGTTTCCGGACTGGTTATGGGGGCGCAGGGCACCTTTTATGCACGTGTGCCGGATAATGATGTTAAGCTGATGACAGAAGTCCTGTACGAAGCCGCCAACCATGACGGCACATCGGTGATCGAAATCCTGCAAAACTGTGTCATCTTTGCCGATAAAGTGCACGATATGGTGACCAACAAAAAGACACGCCATGACAGACAGTTGTTTCTCAAACATGGTGAGCCCATGATATTCGGCGAAAACAGGGAGAAGGGTATCGTGTTGAACGGGACCCAGCTGGAGGTCGTTGAAATCGGTAAGAATGGTATTACGGAAGATGATATTCTCGTTCACGATCAGTATGCAAAAAACCCCAGCATCCAGCGAATGGTCGGCTGGATGAAGGCTCCGGATTTTCCGGTAGCTATGGGTGTTATACGTGCTGCACCGGCCGATACCTATGATGAATTGTTGCTGAATCAGATAAACACAGCCAGGGAAACATCCGACATTCAGTCGGTGAATGACCTGCTCAGAAGCGGACAAACCTGGGAGATCTAAAGTTTCATAGCGAAAGGAAGGGAGTAATCAGCAAGGATTGTAATATTCCCTTCCTTTTTCTTACATGCACCCGCCTTGAGGTCGCGTTGGTCAGCCCGGGACGTATTTTTGGCCTGTATGCCTTCTGAGTCATGGTTTGCCATCAAAACCCGGTGCTGTCAAATCAGATGACCATGCAAAAGATCGATGCCCATCTCCACCTGGATCTGGCCGGTATGGACGCCCGCCGGCTGATACGCTATATGGACCGTCGCCGTATCGAAAAAGGCTGGCTGCATACCTGGGAAGAACTCGCTCCTCCCATCAAAACATTGTATCAAAACCTGCCGCCGGAAGTCATTTTTGAAGCCTTTGAACAGTACCCGCACCGCATCGTGCCGTTTTATGCCCCCGACCCCGGTAGTAACCATCCGGAACAGAAACTTCAATATTATCTGGATAAGGGACTGAAAGGTTGTGGTGAATTAAAAGTAACCTTTCAATGGCAGGATCCTGCCATTGAAAACTACCTGGAGATATTGTCCCGTTATCGCTTGCCCCTGCTTTTCCATATGGAGGCTCCCCGTATGCATTATGCGCCAAAAAAGTCCGGTGTGCTTGAAAAACTTCTGGATCCTCTCATGAACGGGGCTTTTAATGGGGTTGCCAATAAAGACATTACATTACTTGCTGAAAAAACAGGTTTGCTGAGAAAGCATCTGCAGAACAGACTGGTCAGCTTTCCGGGGTATTTGCACGACTTTGCCGGACTGGAAAAACGGCTCAGACAATTTCCGGACATTGCCTTTATTGCTCATGGACCGCATTTTTGGAACAACATTTCGGACCGGTTGTCCGGTGTATTTTTCCATGAGAAAGGTCCGGTAGAACGGTTCGGGATCATTGACCGCCTGCTGTCGTCTTATGACAATCTGTATTGCGACATATCAGGGAAAGGCGGTTTCAATGCCCTCAACCGCGATCACCGGCAGTCAAAACGGTTTTTGGAAATGCATTACCCAAAGATCCTCTTCGGCACGGATAATACTGGTCTGGATTATGACGGTCTGATAGACTCAATGAACCTCACGGAGAAGGCCCGGAAGATGTTATTTTTTGAAAACGCGGAAAGTCTTATCCCGGCGTAGGACCACCCTGTACCCGGTGTGGAGATTTCTGTTATATTTGCTTATTAAAGCTTTGCCATGGGCATTGTTCAACGCGACAGCTTCCGTATTACCCTTATTGCTTATGCAGGGGCCGCTATCGGGTACCTGAATAAGATATTTCTGTTCACCAATTTCCTTGAGACAGAGCAGGTTGGTCTGGCCAACCTGATGGTTACCATTTCGCTGATCTATGCGCAGGTTGCTGCTTTTGGGGCAGGGCACATTGTGATTCGCTTTTTTCCGTTTTTTAACGAGCCCAAAAAACAGCATCATGGGTTCCTCTTTGCCGTTTTGGCTTTTTCCATGGCCGGTTTTGTCCTGGCAACGCTGCTGTTTCTGTTGCTCCAAAAGCCCTTTGCCCTGTTATATCAGGAATCCAGCCCGCTTTTGGTAGAATATGCCATCTACCTTATTCCCCTCGGTTTGGGTACCATGCTGTTTCACATTTTTGAAGCCTACTTGCGGAGTTTATTTAAAAACACGGTTTCTTCTGTCACCCATGAGCTTGTATTGCGCGGGATGGTTACCGTTGTCATTGTTTTGTTTGCCCTGGGCGGGATCTCCTTCCGGCATTTTGTCATGCTGTATGTGGCATCGTATTGTATGCCTGCCGTTATCCTGATTGGCTATGCCGCTTTTAAAGGCTACCTGAAAATCAAGCCTGTTTGGTCGCCCCTGATAAAGCGCCTCGGCAAAATTATGCTGGTTTATGGCCTGTTCACCCTGTTCAATAACCTGAGTAACTTTTTGTTTACAAGCATCGATGCATTGATGGTAGCCGGCATGATCAACCTGAGCGCTGCCGGTATCTATACCACCATGGTATTTGTTGTTTCCGTCATGCTGATACCCTACCGGTCTATGGTCAAGGTGTCGGCACCTCTTGTGGCTGATTATTGGAAAAAACGGGCTATAACAGAGATTCAGCAGCTTTACCGCAAGGCTGCAGCCGGTAACATGGTTGTTGGCAGCATCGTGTTCCTTCTGCTGTGGGTTAACCTGGATACCCTGTTCTATTTGATGTCTCCCGAATATGAAGCAGGCCGTTATGTGTTCCTCCTGCTGGGGGCAGGCAAGCTGTTTGATATGTCATCCGGCCTGAATGCCATCATTCTGCATACGTCCAAAAAATACCGTTATGGCATTATGTTTACGGTGATGATGGTCATGTTTGCCATTATTGCCAACTACTTCTTCATCCCTTTATGGGGAATGGAGGGGGCCGCCTTTGCCAGTATGTTAACGCTGATCCTGTTCAATACCCTGCGGATCCTGTTTTTGAAGCTTCACTTCCATATTCAGCCCTTTGTACGAAAACAGATTTGGGTACCAATATTGCTGGCGGCCATCATGGTGCTGTTCGGCATGATTGATCCTTTCGGAATCATTTTCCTGGATGTACCCCTGAGATCTGCCATAGCAGCTGTCCTGTTTCTGCTGCCTGTATGGCGTCTGAAAATCTCTGAAGACCTGAACCAATGGGCAGAATCCATAGCAGGAAAGTATTTTGATTTTTTAATAAAACCGGGAAGATAAGTGGTATCTAAATAACAAACATTTCACTGTTCACTTATAACCAGCTTCCAGCTATTTTGAAACAAATAAAAATTCGGTATCTTGCTACGTATTATGAGTCTGAGACCGTCTGGCGTTTTGCCTGTAAACAACTGATCTAATGTCCTTTTTGATCAATTCCGGGTTGTGACCTCGCAGGCTTTTTCCCCATAAGTAAGAAAAACCAAACATTACAACCCCGATGAAACCGTTCCTGCTTACGGGCAGTTTGCGAAACTGTTTTTTCAGTTAGATGCAACCTTCAGAAACACGGATCCTTGCTATTCTGTCATCGCCAAAGGGGGTCACGGACTGAACAAGAATGACCTGACGTTTACGTCCAATGGCATCTTCCGTCAGATGATCGAACAGGATTATTATTGTATCAATATCGGGCTTGATTATATTACCTGTAGCCTTATCCACCTGGTAGAGTATGAACAGCGGGTACCTTACAGGATCTTTTACAAGGACCGTTTTACCATGGAAAAGGACGGGCAAACGGAAGAGATCGGTTATACACTCCATAAGGGCCATCCCGGCTACGGGATCAAAGGCTACGTTTGGTGGAACAAGATCAGGACAAATATAGATCTGCTCCGGTCGGGGGTTGTCCGCAAATACAACATTCATGGTGTTCCCATGTATGTGTTCAGCCTGAAAGCGCTACATCGCTTTATTACAGCAAAAGTAAAAAAAGACCCTTACTATTAATCAAATGGTAAGGGCCTCCTATACTATGATTATTGATGACAAGGACGGTTAGAAATCCTCCATTCCGGTGTTGACACGCACTTCCTCCACATTAACGGTAAACTCCATTCGATCCTCTTCGATCGCTTTTAGCAAATCTTCCATCTGGTCGCCCATCATCCGTTTAACCATCTCTCTTTGCTGTTCCGGCATGTCTGCAAGCTCCCTTTCCATCTCTTCAAGGGCCTTTTCGGCTTCTTCACGCTCGGCATCCGTCATCATGTCGTTGAATCCGGAAACAACCGTTACCGTTTCATAAGGGATCAACATCCCTTCTATGTCACGAAAATCACGATTAATGATGCTGGGTGATACCTTCTGGATGTCACCTTCTTCTGTCATGACTTCCACTTCGAAATCAATCTGCCGGGGGACCCAAAGCTCGCTGTCGACGTATATGCGCATGTTTTGTACGGTTTCTTCCACCTGTTCTTCATCATCAAACAATCCCTCGATTTCTTCGATAAAAAGCACGTGAACATCCTGACCCTCCACTTCTGCGGTCCCTTCATAGTGGGCTCTCTCTTTCATTGACGAAAAAACATCCGGTGTTAAAAAATCAGACTCGTTAGTCGTTGATGTTGACTCTATGCCGGCAAACCCTTCCGTTTCTGTGCGCGACTTGAAATAGGGGCGGCCATTATCCGAAGTTTTTTTATAATAGGTAGTATGATGATCCGTAACCATTATGTAGTCATCAATATTTTCTATGGACGCTTCATACTCCTGCTGCATGGTTGTAAGAACCTCAACAGCCTTCTGGTCACCCTGACTGAACGATGCCGCCGTAAAAAACAGCATTATGCCAATAAAAGCCACCAGCCGTGGCCATGATGTTAGTCTTTTCATAATCGATCCTCCGGTTTGTTAATAATTAATTGTATATTTTGGTAGTATAATCTGTTGATAGAAACTCTTTGCCAATTAGAATGTTCATTTTATAATTCGAAATTAATCAAATATTGAAGAAATTCAAATATTTATAAATAACAAACAATATCTGACATCTGGTCGTTACCTTGATTATATTTATGGCTGGTATACGCATGTAAAACGGTATATTTGTAATGAATACCTCTTGACCATATCGATGACAAACAGAAATCGTCTTTCATTTCCGATCCCTCCGAAAGCGGATGTCTTTCATCGCCAGGTGTTGACCTGGGCGCAGCGTCAGTTTACCACGGCAACTTTTCTGCATTCGAATGGCTATCAGGATGATCAGCATAGTCACTTTTCCTGGATATATGCGCTTGGCGCGGATGATGTGTTTTATGGTCAGGAGAGAGGGACGTTTGACGCTTTACGTTCCTTTGCAAATACCCATGATGACTGGCTGTTTGGGTTTTTTTCGTATGAACTGAAAAACCAGCTGGAAGGACTGACTTCTTCCAATCCTGATCATATCGGTATGCCATTGTGTCATTTTTTCCGCCCTGTGGTGTTGATCATCCCCGGTCAGGAACATTGCCAGATAGCTTGTTTGCCCGGTTACGGGGAATTATCCGATCCTTCTATGGTTCATGAAATGGTTATGCAGCAGGATCCGCTTCCTGAAAGGCCGGATGCCTCTGTACATGTCGAGGCCCGTGTTGACAGGGACCGCTATTTACGTCAGCTGCATGCCATCAAACAGCATATCCAGGCGGGGGATATCTATGAGATGAACTATTGTGTTGAGTTTTTTGATAAGCAGGCCAACATCGATCCCGCCGGATTGTATTATGCCCTTTCAGTGGCTTCTCCAACGCCGTTTTCCTGCTTTTATATGGTAGATGATAAATTCCTGATGTGTGCAAGCCCTGAACGTTTTATGCGCAAACAAGGTGACCGGTTAATTTCACAGCCCATTAAAGGTACTATCGCCCGGGGTGTTAATCCTTCAGAAGATGAAGCATTGCGTAAGACCCTTGCCGCCGATCCCAAGGAACGTAGTGAAAATGTCATGATTGTTGACCTGGTGCGCAATGATTTGTCGCGAACAGCCCAAAAAGATAGTGTAAAGGTGGAGGAGTTGTTCGGTGTTTATGCGTTTCAACAGGTACACCAGATGATTTCAACCGTGACCTCCCGGCTGGATCCCGGGGTTCATTATCTGGATGCTATCAAAAAAGCATTCCCCATGGGCTCCATGACGGGTGCTCCAAAATATCGTGCCATGCAACTTATTGATCATTACGAAGACAGTTGTCGTGGCATTTACTCAGGGTCAGTAGGCTACATCAGTCCTGAAAAAGATTTTGATTTCAACGTGGTGATCCGCAGTATTGTATATAATCAAATAAATAAATACCTTAGTTATACGGCCGGCGGTGCGATAACCGCTGCCTCCATCCCTGAAAAGGAATATGAAGAATGTCTTTTGAAGGCAAAAGCCATGGAGAAAGCGTTGCAGGGGATGTAAAAACATAAAAAGATGAAAAAAAGTATTCTCGTTGCCCTTATTTTTATTGCAGTTATTTGTATGCCGGAATCTCTCAGGGCAGATGAGCCTGATGTGCGTGATTTGCCTGCCGGGGAGCGGGTATTTGTCGGCGGCTTCCTGGGCTTGCAACTTGGGACCTTTACCGCTATCAACATAAACCTGCATGCCGGGTATTTGATTACCAACCGTTTGTCGGCCGGCATAGGGGGAAATTACCAGTATACCCGAAATGCATTTTTTGCCGAAACCTATACATCACATATTTACGGCGGAAATGTCTTCACCCGCCTTCTGGTTTATGAGGGTTTTTTTGTCCAGGCAGAATATGAACGTTTGCGGATAGAAACCGGTATGATGACCGGTGATCTGTTTGATGATACCAGGACTGCTGAGAACAATTACCTGCTGGGCGCCGGTTATAATCTACCGGTTGGTGAGCGTGTGCATCTCAATTTGTTGCTTCTGTATAACCTGAATGAATCGAGCCAGGCGCACAGGGATAATCCGTTTATACGTATAGGGGTTGATGTGTATTTTTAATGGTGGTTAATCTGACACCTGCCTGGCCGAAATCAGCCTGTTGTAATTCTCAGGGCACCGTAAACAAAATACCTTTTTTAGGGTTTTAGCTATACCAAACCACCTGAAATAAATCAAAATATGATTAAAATCCCATTATTATGAAGACAGATATGGACATTGCCAGGGCTGCTAAGATGCGCCCTATTACCGAGGTTGCTGCCAAACTGGGTATTGAAGAACCTGACTTGTATCAAATTGGCAAATATATGGCCAAACTGCCGTTAAAGTTCATTGATAACAAAGTGGTTCCCAGGAAGAAACTGGTTTTGGTCACGGCCATCACACCGACGCCTGCCGGTGAGGGCAAGACAACCACATCCATTGGTCTTTCCGAAGGGTTGAACCGTCTTGGCATAAACTCCTCTGTTGTCATCCGGGAACCTTCGCTGGGGCCTGTTTTTGGTATAAAAGGAGGTGCCGCGGGCGGCGGAAAAGCACAGGTGTTGCCCATGGAAGACATCAACCTTCATTTTACCGGAGACATCGCAGCTGTGGAGAAAGCACACAACTTGCTGTCTGCCTTGATTGACAACCACCTCCAAAGTAAGAAAAATTCTTTGAACCTGGACCCACGTCGTATTATCTGGAAACGTGTCATTGACATGAATGAACGTTCCCTTCGTCATATTGTCATGGGACTTGGCGGACGTAAACAGGGGATACCCCGGGAAACCGGCTTTGACATCACTGCCGCTTCCGAGGTGATGGCAGCTTTATGCCTGGCCGAAGACCTTGATGACCTGAAGGAGCGCTTTGGCAACATCCTGGTGGGTTTCACTTTTGATGATGAGCCGGTGTATGCAAAAGAATTTCATGCGCAAGGCGCCATGGCGGCCCTGATGAAATATGCGATCATGCCCAACCTGGTACAAACCATCGAAGGAAACCCGGCCATTGTCCATGGCGGACCCTTTGCCAATATCGCCCAGGGTACCAACACACTTATCGCTACAAAGATGGGACTTTCACTGTCAGATTATGTGGTCACAGAAGCAGGTTTTGCCTCTGAATTAGGGGCTGAAAAGTTTCTTAACATAAAAGCACAATATGGCGGCTTAACACCGAATGCTTCTGTGATTGTGGCTACCATCCGGGCTTTGAAATACCACGGTGGCGCAAAACCTGATAATCTTAAGACACCCGATAGTGACGCCGTTACAAAAGGCCTCGAAAACCTTGAAAAACACATCGAAAACATCAGGCATTTTAATCTGGAGCCCGTTGTTGCTATTAATAAGTTTTATACAGATACCGACGAAGAGATTAACATCGTTAAACAGCGCTGTGAAGAACTTGGCGTAAAAGTCGCTTTGTACGAAGGCTGGGAGAAAGGTGGTGAAGGGGCACTTGAGCTGGCTGAGCTCGTCAGGGATGCCGCCGAGAGCTGTAAAACCTGTTTTACACCACTCTATGACTTTAACGATGATATCGAATCAAAACTGCATACCATCGCCACCAAGCTTTATGGTGCCGATCATGTCGAGTATACGGTGAAAGCGAAAAACCAAATTGCCCATTTTGGAAAGATCGGTCTTGATAAATTGCCCGTGTGTGTGGCAAAAACCCAAAAGTCGCTTTCTGATGACCCCTACAAGCTGGGACGTCCTAAAGACTTTACGGTCAGGATCAGGGAGTTTGAAGTTGCTGCCGGAGCCGGGTTTATTGTGCCTATTGCCGGGACAATCATGCGTATGCCAGGATTACCCGCCAAGCCCTCTGCCGAAAACATCGATATTGATAATGATGGCAATATACACGGTCTGTTTTAAAAAATTGCTGTAAACTGTAACCTTTGCTATGTTTTTAAGTATACATCAAAAAAGAAGCATTAAACACTTAAAATCATATCATCGTGAAAAGCCAGACAATCTTTTTCGCAGCCTTGTTTTTTTCCCTGACTGCTCTTATCATTCCTGTTTCTCCACTATTGGCAAATCAAGAAACATCCAATGATAATGAGAATGATGTTCAAGGTTACAGTCAATTTTCCTTTAGCCTGAATGGGGGTTCGCTAATTTCTTTTACCGACATCAAGGAGAATGATCTTTTACCTGATTCTGAGGAGTTAGCTTTTGGTGGTGGTCTGTCACTGAATTTTCACCGGTCACCTGTGCTGACCTTACAAACCAGTTTCATGTATGGTGAACTAGTCGGGATCAGCACAAAGGACAACCTCAGGTATGATACTGAACTGGGGCATGCTTTACTGACGGCCAATGTTAGTATTAACCGGCTGCTTGCTCCCCAGTCGAATACAGGGCAATGGATGAACATTTACGGGTTTACCGGGGTTGGGGCCTTGATGTTCAACGCTAAACTTACTGAACTTGACACCGGTAACCTGCTCAAGAATGCCTATGAAGAAGGCGAAGGTGAGTGGCATAACGGATTTGTAATACCTTTTGGCCTGGGTTTGAATTTTAAATTATCAGATCGCATTGATCTTGGTATCAAATCTTCCTTTCAATATGCTTTTCTGGATGAATTGGATGCACACGTTGTTGATGACAGCCGTAAAGACATGTACAATTACACCAGCGTAGGCCTTACGTTACGGCTTGGCAGCAATCCACACTCCAAAGACTGGGCTCCGGTGGATGAGGTTATGTATCCCGGCGACCTGAACCGGATAGAAAGAATGGAAGCGCGGGCCGCAGAACTGGAACAAGAGCTCGAGGCAACCAAAGATCAGCATTCAGAGGATATGGATCATGTCCGCGATGATCTTGACGAAGTTTCTCAGGAACAGGTGCAGCTGAGTGGTCGTGTGGGTCAGCTCTTCGGTGCTCTGGAAGATGTTTCACAACAGATTATCCGTTTGGAAGAAGAAATGGCCAAAGAAACGGAGGAGTTCTTTTCCGTGCAGGTAATGGCCATTAAAGAAGATATGAGTGTTGAAGAAGCCCATGAAGCGCTGGGTGCAAACATAGACCTCGAGAAGCATCATGTTGACGGATGGTATAAATATATCTCAGGAAGGTTTGAAACCCTTGAAGCTGCCAAACTGCATATGCAGCGGATATGGGGTCAGGGTATCAAAGATGCTTTTATTGTTAAATATGATGAAGGACTGATCTATCCAAGATAAAGATATGTAACAGCCAAAACAACCAAAAGCCTTTATGTTGGTCATTATGACTGAACTGTGCCCCCGGGCCAGTCGTCATAGTGACCTTTTTTAATGGACATCCAAACCATGCCGCATATAGATGAGGTGTTCCATGGTCTTTAAGATCTCTTCCATGTATTCATTAACAGCTTTAACGCTGCCGGGCAGGGTATAAACGAAGGTTTCGCCAATCAGGCCGGCTACGCCACGACTTAGCAATGCATTGGGTTTCTTTTCCCCATGCTTAACCCTTATCATCTCCATAATTCCCGGAATCTCCTTGTCAAGCATCGGGCGAACGGTTTCAACAGTGATGTCACGCGGACCAATGCCGGTGCCACCTGTTGTGATGATGACATCCACCTCGTCGTAGGTGGATTTTTCAATCAACACGCTTAAACTTGAGGCATCATCCGGAATGATGGTATGGGTTGTTTCAATATTCCGTGGCAAGGGGTCAAAGTGCTGATTGAGCAACTCCACAATCCGCGGGCCGCTGCGGTCGTCGTATGACCCTTTGCTCGCCCTGTCGCTGAGTGTAACAACATGGAAACGTAAGGCCCTCGGCTTATATTCCAGAACATCCCCCGGTTTCAAGGATCCCTGCCGGATAACCCTGGCAAAGATTCCTTCTTTGGGCATCACACAGTTGCCAACCTCCCGGAAAATCGCACACGTTGATCCATGACAGGCTTTCCCGATCTGGGTTACCTCCAGCTCGACATTCTCACCTGAAAACCGGTCCAGGGGAGAAGTTTTGACCAGCTCTATGCCTTCCGTAGTCAGATTTTCGGCAAATTCACCAGGATGAATCTCCCGGCCGGCCTGTTCTGCAAAGCGGTCGACACTCTCCTTGCCCAAAAGACTTACCTGTCGATGCCAGGAACCTGCATGGGCATCCTCCATAACACCCATGTGGTTTAGCGTAAATTCTTCTACCGGCTTTTTGATTGTTCCGGTTTCCCTCGATATATTGGTTGATAATATCTTTATCTTCATGTTATCTTTATCAGTCATAGCGGCTTTATGATTTATGTTTTTCCAATAGTCGTATTTCTTCAATAACCATATTTTTATCCACCGCTTTACACATGTCGTAAACGGTGAGAAGGGCTGTGCTGACGGCTGTCAATGCTTCCATCTCCACGCCGGTCTGGCCCGTGCACTTTACCGTGGCTTCAACAGAAACACCCGGTTTTTGATCCTGATCAGACAAAGTCGCTTTTACGTCTGCTTTGGTGATGGGCAACGGATGGCACAACGGGATCAGTTCCGATGTGCGTTTGGCTGCCTGTATGCCGGCGATCTCCGCTACGGTAAGCACATCACCCTTTTTCATGGTATTATCCCGGATCAGGGCGACGGTTTTATTGTTCAATGTAATGAAACCCGAAGCCGTGGCTGTACGCTGCTGTATGGGCTTGTCGCCAACATCTACCATGTTTGCCTTGCCATGCTTGTCGATATGTGAAAATGTGGACATGATTAATGGTATTTCTGATGTAATTGTTCGATGCTTTCGGGGTTTCCGATACTGATTGCAAAAAGATCAGACAGCCCGGGTGATTTTTTTAACTTCCCCTGTTTAGCCATGCCCGGTTACGATTTTATTGAATTCCTTTTTTACAGAGCAGATGTATTATCCGCCAATATTATGGAAACAATTTTCCAGGTTTACCGAACCTTTTTCGGGTTTGTTGGAAAGTGCCATATCTAATGCCTGTTGTATGCCAATGGTACGGACATTGTATCCCAGGTCGCTGAACAGACAAGGCTTGATGTACCCATCGCTGGTAAGGCGCAAACGGTTGCAGTGCTTACAGTCGCCACCGGTGCCACCCTCAACAACGCTGAACTCACCTGCTTTAAGATCCATTTGCTGGATGTAGCGAACCTGCAGGTCATGCTTCTCACAATAGTTCTTAACATCCGTCATGTCGTTGGTGGTTGCATCTCCGGAACGTACACAATTGATTTTAACCGGACTGATGCCGGCGTCCTTTGCAGCTTCTATGCCACTAAAAACCTTTTGTATGTCCCCGCCGCGGGTAATCCTCCTGAACTTTTCAGGGTCGAGTGTGTCAAGACTGACATTTATACGCTGCAGGCCGGCTTTGGCCAATGGTTTAGCAAATTGCCCGAGCAGGACAGCATTGGTGGTCATTGACAGGTCGTTTACGCCAGGCACGGCAGCGATCATCGAAACCAGCTCTACAATATCTTTACGAACCAGGGGCTCACCACCTGTCAGCCGTATCTTGTCAATGCCGAGCGAAGCTGCGACCGTAGCGACCTGCTGAATCTCCTCAAAGGTCAGTATGTCCTCATGGCGAAGGAGCTTCGGGTCTTTCTCCGGCATGCAATAGTAGCAGCGAAGATTGCAACGGTCAGTGACGGAAATACGTAAATAATTAATCTTTCTGTTATAACGGTCTAACATCTACAAATGCTCCTTTTTCTAATTCATAAACACCTTTGGAAATATACATCAGCCCTTTCGACAGACAGATTGCATGAATATGAGCCGATCCGTGATACCGGACAGGCACCACTTCGCCCTCATCATTCATGCTCACGGGTAACAGTTCCAGCCGGTCCGCCTTCTTCCTGGAAAAAGGTACACCCAAAGGCATTTTCAGTGATAACGGCTGGTAATCATGCCCCATCATGGCATATAGCAAGGGCTTCACGAACGTCTCAAAATTAATAAATGAGGATACGGGGTTGCCGGGAAGGCCAAACACAGCTGAATGATCTGTTCTGCCAAATACCGTGGGCTTACCCGGCTTAACGGCTACCTGTTGGAATTGAATGTCCACCTTATTTTTGCGCAGGATCTTGGGCACAAAATCGTAGTCCCCGGCAGAAACACCACCTGTAAGGATGATCACATCATTATTGGATAAGGCCCCGGCAATAGCTTTATCTGTGGCTTCCTCATCGTCCGGAATGATTCCCATGTAATGCGGAATGCAACCGGCTGTTTTTACCTGGTCGGTTAACTGAAAGCCGTTGCTGTTGCGAATTTTACCTTCTCCCGGGTAGGTGTCCGGCTCCACCAGCTCGTCACCGGTGGAGAGTATGGCCACGAGGGGCTTTTTAGCCACGAGTGGGTTGGTGCAGCCTGCCGCGGCAAGAATAGCTGCATGTTGCGGCAGGACCAGGGTCCCTTTGGTCAGAAGAAGGTCGCCGGTTTGCACATCCTCGCCTTTGTAGGCAATGTTTGGGGCTGTTTTGCTGCCGGTAAAACGGATATGGCCGTCCGACGTTTCCTTTGTCTGCTCTACCATGATGACCGTGTCGGCTCCTTGCGGAACCATGCCGCCAGTCATGATCTTGGCGCATTGACCAGCCTGGATCGTCTTTTCAGGCAGATCACCCGCTGCAACTATTTCGATCACTTTCAGCTCTGTATCGAGATCTGCTTTTCGACAGGCATACCCGTCCATGGCCGCCTTGTCAAATGGCGGCATCTCTATGTCGGCGTGCACATCTTCTGCCAGGACGCGGTATAACGCCTCGGTAAAACCGACACGCTCTGTGCCTGTCATGCGTACATCCTGTAAGGTTAAAGCCTGTGCTTCTTCAAAAGATATCATACGCGTATCAGGTTGTTGCTATCCAGTGCTCTATTAAAATAAACGACTGCCTATCCGGATAGGCTTGGCTTCAGCTTGTTGTGATCTAATCGTTGCGATCTAATCAGAGAAATCAATGATGTCGTATTCGTGATTTTCCAGATTAATGACCAGCAATTTGTTCTTTAATATACCCTCTCTGTTTACTAACAGTTTTAACGTTTCAGCCACCTGTATCGACGCAGCCAGTGCCGGCGTGAAGGAAGGATTACCCAGATAGGTTTCTGCCCCTTTGTCAACGTCTTCCGGAAATATTTTGGCGAGCAGTTGCTTGCCCGGCATGATAACCCCTATGTGGGCGAACCAACCCCCAATAGCTCCAAAAACCATCGGAATTCCAAGAACCGCCGCGGTTTTTTCCACGATTCTGCGGCTTGACATATTATCCAGCGCATCACAAATCACATCATGCCGTTCTAAAAGGTCTTTTGCGTTGCCGGTATCCAGTAAGGTCTGGTGGGTGGATAGGGTTATATCCGGGTTGACTTGCCGGACCCTCCTGGCTGCTTCCTCCGTTTTGGGCTGCCCAAGGTTGTCAGGCAGCGACAGAAGCTGTCTGTTCAGGTTGGATGCCTCAAATACATCACCGTCTATGAGGGTTAAATGACCGATGCCCATACGGGCCAGCATCTCGATGATATGTCCGCCAAGCCCCCCGCATCCGACAACAGCCACCTTACAGCTTCTCAGCTTAAGGTTCTCCTCATGGCTCAGCATGTTCTCATTGCGTATGTAACGGTCATTAAGCGGCATATGTATAGATAACGATCGTTATTACTATTGTTATTGCGCCAACAGGAATCAGTCTCTTTTTAGAAAAGAGTGCCGCACAAAGGTACGAAATTTCCGGTATGCAGCAGTGATATACGCAGGGGATGGATCCTGCAGGGCAATGTTGGATTAATGTCGGCTTATAAGGCTTAACACTTCACCTGGCAAGGATGAAATAGGGACAACATTTTTACAGCTTATAATCCCGAAAGGATGGAGCAATTATAGCCTGTTTTTTTTACAGATGGACGCAGATTAATTCCACACCTGTCCCGCCTATGCGGGA
>JAWLDT010000005.1:22051-68108 GCA_041686485.1 Bacteroidales bacterium
TCCCGCCTATGCGGGACAGGTGTGGAGTCAAACAAACAACTATCCCGACCTGCTGGTAAGACGCAGAATACGTGTATAACAAAGCAGGTCTGATGATTGTTTGGCTGTTTATTTCTTGCAAATACAGTACAATACGTGGCGTTTGTGTTATACGTTTTGTAAAATGGGGTAAATTTGTGTGTGAAAGTTGAGCGATGACAGATATTCGCACCGTAAAGGCATGCCGATGTTTACAAACTGGAAAACCAGCCTGATTTTTTTGTTTCTCAGTGGCCTGATCCTCTTATTTATCGTGGCGCCACTGGCCGGGATGTTTATTCAGACATCGGGTTCCCGGTATGTGGAAACGATTGTCGATCCTGAAGTAGGTCGGAGTATCCGGCTTACTTTGTTCAGTTCTTTGTTGGGTGTGGTGGTTTTCGGTATTGCTGCGATTCCGCTGGCGTATGTGCTGGCAAGGAAACATTTTCCCGGGAAAGGGATCATTAATGGCCTGGTGGACCTGCCGGTGGTAATACCACATTCGGCTGCCGGTATTGCCATACTGGGCGTTGTTAGCAGGGGCACATGGATTGGTCAGGCCGGGGATGCGGCAGGCATTCACTTTGTCGGTGGTATGGCTGGCATTGTTGTGGCTATGGCTTTTGTGAGCATTCCTTTTTTGATCAATGCAGCCAGGGATGGTTTCCAAGCGGTTCCGGTAAAGCTTGAAAAGGCTGCGTTAAACCTGGGCGCTTCCCCCTGGCGGGTGTTTTTCACCATATCGCTTCCGCTTGCCAAACGCCAGGTACTAACAGGGCTTACCATGATGTGGGCCAGGGGGCTGAGCGAGTTCGGTGCGGTGGTCATCATCGCGTATCATCCCATGATTACCCCGGTGCTTATCTGGGAAAGGTTTACTTCTTTCGGGCTGGATTATGCACGGCCGGTGGCCGCTGTGTTTGTGCTGGTCTGCCTGGCTGTATTCACGGGGTTGCGTATTTTGGCCGGTAAAGGCCCGGTTGCAAGGCATTGACCGGCTTGCTTGCAAGGGCAATAAGGGGTGCTTGTAGCTGGGCGTGCCATTGAAAAAACAATGGTGCTGAAAAAGGAAAACCATGGCAGCGGATAGAAATGTATAATGTTTACCTAATGGGTTCACTATGTTACGCATTGAAGATATAACCGTCCGGTTTCAGTCGTTTGCCCTGGAGGACATCCATCTGGAGGTTGCCCGGCATGATTACCTGGCCTTGCTGGGTGTTTCGGGGGCAGGCAAGACTGTTTTGCTGGAGGTGCTGGCCGGACTTGTGAAACCTGAAAAAGGAAGGATCCTGGTTCGTGGCCATGACATTACCGGGGACAAGGTGCAACAACGCAAAATCGGCCTGGTTTATCAGGATCAGTCGCTTTTTCCCCATCTGAATGTGTTTGACAATATGGCCTATCCACTCAGAAACCATGGTTTAACCAAACAGGTAATTAAGGAAAAAGTGGATGATCTGGCCGGGACAATAGGAGTGGAGCACTTGCTGAGCAGATACCCGGGTACTCTGTCAGGGGGTGAGGCACAACGGGTAGCGCTGGCCAGGACCCTGGCTGCAGACCCTGATATTCTGTTACTGGATGAACCCCTGGCCAACCTTGATGTGAAACTAAAGAGCGACTTGCGTGCTCTTCTGCGAAAGATTCATCGGTCGGGAAAGACGATTATTCATGTCACCCATGATTTTATGGAAGCCGCCACACTGGCCAACAAAGTAGCGGTTGTGGAACAGGGCAGGCTTATCCAGCATGGTACGCCTGAAGAGGTCTTTCGCCATCCCCGGAACGAATTTGTGGCGCGTTTTAGTGGTATCAGAAACCTGTTTCCTTGCATTGTAGAGCAGGAAGATGCAGATACGGGTTTGTACAAGGCCATTGTAAATGACAACATAGCGATTCAGTTTATCGGTGGCAATGGTGAAAAGGAAGGCTATGTGATGGTGCCGCAGGAAGATATTATCATTTCAGAAGAGCCATTGGATTCCTCGGCGATCAACCGTTTGCAGGGGGAGATCAGAGAAGCCTATTTGTCCGGCTCGGGTATGGAGCTCGTTGTCGATGCCGGCGTTGAATTTGTTGTTGCTGTCAGCAGAAAATCGCAGGAAACGATGCAGCTGGTCCCGGGGAAGAAAGTCTGGCTCGGGTTTAAAGCCGCCGCCGTAAAATTCATTAAAGCATGATTCATTGTATACCATCTGATTCATCATATGCTATCTTCGACAGCTTTTTGGCAGGGAGCGGTGTTAAATCATGAAAATTCAGCAACTTAGGTGACAGGATCAATTTTTTAAGCAAAACTTTACAAACATATAAAACCAGGTGGTTGTTTACCTGGTATATTTGTATAATGGTATTATATGCATATCGCAAATTTTTTATTCATCTATTTTGGAAAGCAATATGAGACACACAAAGCGTTTATTAGTCCTGACTACAATCGTCATGCTCACAGGCATGCAGGCCTGTCAGAGCCCTGCAGCGGATACGGCCGGGTACGACCTGTCTGAACCAAAGAATATCATCCTGCTGATCAGTGATGGCATGGGTTACAACCACATGCTGGCTACCAATTACTATGAACACGGAGAGGCTGAGGCCCAGGTTTATGAGCAGCCCGGCTGGTTAAGGCTAGGCATTTCAACATACAGTGCCGCCCGAATTGATGGTGTTGATACGGTC
The DNA here is from genome assembly GCA_041686485.1 of Bacteroidales bacterium. Lineage (GTDB taxonomy): Bacteria > Bacteroidota > Bacteroidia > Bacteroidales > UBA7960 > PUPG01. The sequence goes on from JAWLDT010000005.1 coordinate 24,755, forward strand.
TACCACAACGGATATGCTCCCCGAACAGCCTGGGAAGATGCCGCATACCTGCCCGCAGACTATACGGACAGCGGTGCAGCGGGAACCGCATTATCCACGGGTGAAAAAGTTTTTAGCGGTTCAATCGGAATAAGCCTGGAAGGTGATACGCTTACTCACATCAGTCAGGCTGCCAAAGCCCTGAACAAGTCGGTGGGCATCCTTTCCTCTGTTCCCCTTAGTCACGCAACGCCAGCCAGCTTTCTTGCACATAACCATGAAAGAAGCAATTATGAAGAGATCGGGAAACATATGCTGTTTCACTCACGGGCGGATGTGATCATGGGGGCTGGTCATCCCGGATACAACAATGATGGTGAGCAGGAGGAGATGTCTGCCCGCTACATCGGCAGTGATGAGCTATGGGAGCAGATCAGGGCCAACGATGGGCGCACGGAGTTTGAGGATAACGGCGATATCCTCTATGTGCAGGATGCCGATGGTGACGGCCATCGCGATTCGTGGACATTTATTGATAAGCGGGAAGATTTCACCGCACTTGCAGACGGGCAGGCCCCAAAACGTTTGCTCGGTATCCCACGGGTTCACAACACCCTGAATCAGGGTCGCACCATGGGCGAAGACGAACGGATGCCGTTTGAGCAATCGTTGAATGAGAATGTTCCTACGCTCGAAGAGATGACCAGGGCCTCCCTGAATGTGTTGGAGCAAAATGAGAAAGGCTTTTTTGTGATGATTGAAGGAGGTGCGGTTGACTGGGCCAGCCACGACAATCATTTGGGCCGGATGATCGAAGAGCAGATGGATTTTAATAGTTCAGTTGATGCTGCCGTTGAGTGGGTGGAGGAAAACAGCAGCTGGGATGAAACCCTGATTATTGTAACCAGTGATCATGAATGTGGCTACCTGACCGGGCCAAATCATCCGGAACCGGTGAATGACAAGGTGGTAAACAGGGGGCAGGGCAACTTACCGGAAGCCGTCTGGCATTTTGATAGTCACACCAACCAGCTTGTTCCTTTTTATGCCAAAGGACCCGGGGTAGAACTGTTTTCTATGTTTGCTGAAGAAAAGGACCCCGTTCGGGGCCCTTTCCTGCAAAACACTGAAATTGCTCAGGCAATTTTCATGATGTGGGGAAAACCCGACATCGCGGTACATCGCCTGACTGAATAAGTTTAGTTTAGGTTGACATCATAAGGCATCCTGGTGAGAATACCGGTCATGTCGCGCGCCTCTTCGATCTGGCGGTAATAGCGATACTGATCTCCAAGGTTTCTTTCCAGGATGTTTTGTTTGACCCCGCCAAAATCTTCCATGATTTGTGTAAAGAAATCCTTTCTCTTCGGGTATTCGGTGATGCGATAGTCTTCTAAGTCGGCAAGCTCGGCTGCTTTTTCCATGGCTGCCTCAAGGCCGCCAAATTCGTCAATAAGACCGTTTCGTTTGGCTTCGGTGCCGCTCCAGACCCTGCCGCGTCCAAGCTCATCAACCGTCGATACCGGAATGTCGCGTCCTTCAGCTACATGTTCGATAAACGTTTCATAGATCCTGCCGATAGACTCCTGGATAATCTCTTGTTCCTCATCTGACAAGGGTTTGGTGACAGATCCCATATCTGCAAAGCGGTTGGTTTTCACATTGTCAAAGGTAATCCCAAGCTTGTCATCAAAAAACTCCTGCATGTTAGGGATCATCCCAAAAACACCGATAGAGCCGGTAATGGTGGAGGGGTTGGCCATGATCCAGTCAGCGCGGCTGGCGATATAATACCCTCCTGAAGCAGCTACATCCCCCATGGTTGCCACAACTGGTTTTTCCTGTGAAGCAAGCACCACTTCACGTAAAATGACATCGGATGCAAGTGCATCGCCACCCGGTGAGTTGATTCTGAACACAATGGCTTTTACGGTGGTATCTCTTCTGGCTTCCCTGATGGCACCGGCGATACGTTCGGAGCCAATGACACGATCGCTGCCCTGGCCGCTTATGATATTCCCGGTTGCGTATACTACCGCAAGTTTATTGTTACTCCGTGGCGTGATCAGGCTTTCTGGGATCGGAGCGCGTTTGTAGTCGCTATAAGAAACAAATTCAATATCATCATCCGCGTCAAGCTCCAAACGTTCCTTAAGCATGTCCATGATCTCGTCGCGATAGGCAATGCCGTCGATCATATCCCATTCCAGGGCCAATGTTGCATTCCGGGTATATAATCCGTCGGCTACTTCATTGAGGTGATTAACCGTAAGGCCCCGGGAAGTTGCAATGTCCCCTAAAACATTATTCCAGATGGCTCCCACGTAGGATCGTACCTGTTCGCGGTTTTCCTCACTCATATCCTCCCGGAAAAATGGCTCTCCCGCACTCTTATACTCTCCGTGACGAATGACCTGGGGGTCGATACCAAGGCGATCTAACATGTTTTTCAGGAAAAACAGCTCCGAGTTGATCCCGCGGAAATCAATTACGCCCTCCGGGTGCAGGTAGATCTCATCAGCCACACTACTTAGGTAGTATGCATTCTGCATATATGTTTCTCCATAGGCTACGATGAACTTGCCTGACTCTTTGAAGGTTTTCAAGGCTTTTCGTAATTCATCGATGGTACTCCACCCGGCGGGTATCATACTCATATCCAGATAAATACCTTCTATGTTATCATCTGCTTCGGCTTTTTCCAGGTTATCCAGAAGGTTGTTCAACCCGATCGGGCGACTTGGTGAGAACGATGCAAAATCAAATGATTCAAAAGGGTTGCCGCCGCCACGGTCCACAATCTCTGTGGTTAAGGTCAGATGTAACACCGATTTCTCTGCTACATCAACAGTATCTTGTGATGTCCTGCTGGCGATGGATGCAATAATGCCAGTCATGATAAGCAAGATGACCACAAAAGTGATCAGAAAGCCCAGCATGGACGCAAACATAAATTTAAAAAATTGTCTCATAATAGCTTTGGTTAAGGTGAATTATTCAAATTACTGGTTAAAGATAAAAAATATCTTCTATAATTTCTTATTAAGAAATGATATCTTTTGAAGAAATGATATATTTTGTTGAACCGTTTTTTTTACTCAATTTTGTCAGAAGGTTGACAGGGAAAAATTATGCAAACAGCTGCTTTATTACTCGGAGGCAATCAGGGCAGGGTTCCGGAACTTTTTAACCATGTTATTGATTTCCTGGAATCGGAGGGGGTGCAAGTTACGGATAAAAGCGCGCTTTACCTGACCGAACCCTGGGGTATGGAAGCGGAAAACCTGTTTTATAATCAGGCTTTGCTGGTTCGAACAGATGCAGATCCAGTTGCTTTGCTCGATCTGCTGTTAAGTATTGAGGCCAGGCTTGGCAGAAAGCGAGGAAATATGCAATATGAGTCACGGCCGATCGACATTGATATTTTGTTGTTTAACAAGCTGCTGGTATCCAGATCTGATCTGATTATACCACATCCCCGCATGCACCTTAGGCGGTTCGCGTTGACGCCTTTATCCGAAATTGCCCCGGACTGGATGCATCCTTTATTTGGAAAAACCATACGCCAGTTGCTTGATGAGTGTCAGGATACACTGAAAGTGCAGAAATCAGAAAACCAATAACATGGCTGGAAAGCGCATGGATTAACCTTTATCAGATGAGATATAACTATATTGCCATAGAAGGAAATATCGGTGCGGGGAAAACCTCCCTGGCCACCAGGATTGCTCAAAGGTATAACGGGAAGCTGATCCTGGAGCAGTTTGAAGAAAACCCTTTCCTGGTCAAATTTTATCAGGATCCGGAAAAATATGCCTTTCCGTTGGAATTATCTTTTCTGGCCGACCGTTATCAACAATTAATGCGTGAACTGCCCAACCAGGAATTGTTTTCAGATTTTACCATCTCAGATTATTTTTTGAATAAATCGCTGATCTTTGCCCGAAAGACGCTCAATGATGATGAATACCAGTTGTTTATTACATTGTTCAACATTATGAATGCCAATTTGCCACGTCCTGACCTGTTGGTGCATCTGTATGTAACCACGAACCGCCTCCAGCAGAATATCCGGAGTCGCGGCAGGGACTATGAGCAGCAGATCCCGGACGAATATCTCGAAAAAATTCAGGAAAGCTATTTGAACTACCTGAAACAACAGCCTCAGTTACGTGTTTTGTTGCTTGACATGAATAATGTGGATTTTGTTGCGTATCCATCACATCTGGAGCAGGTGCTGGCTATTATAGACCGGGATTATCCTAAAGGACTCACTAGCATAAAACCAGACCTGTGATTGCTTTATAGATAATGCTGCACATTCTTTTTTTGATGCATGTTCCTGTATATAAAAAAACCGTCCTGAATCATCTTTCAGGACGGTTTTTTAAAATAATATAAGCTTTTCTCTTTAATTAAAGCATACTATCTCTTATCTGATAATTTCCTGGAATTCGCTTTGCCCGAAGAACTCAATGAATTCTCTGTCACGGCGGGCACATTCAGCCATATCGGAATTGATTTCAATGGCGCGGCGCAGGTTGTCATAAAGGTTGGTTACTTCATTATTCCTGGCTGCGATGATTGCTTTCAGGTAGGCAACATCTGCACATTCAGGGGAACAGTTCAAGGTGTTCACGGCTGCGGATTCATTGCCGGCCATTAGTTGAGCCAGTGCAAGATTATATGTGCAGGTATATTCGGATAATGAAGAAAGTGCATCCTCATAGTCGCCTTTTTGGATATGTATTACACCGAGGTTATAGTCAACATTGATACCCTGGGCCCTGGCAGAACGGAACAGGGATTCAGCATTTTCGATATCTTTTTCCCAGGCAGCTGCAACGCCCAGGTTATTTTGAATGTGGCCGTTGCCGGGAGCAAGTTGATTGGCTTTCTCGAGGTCTTGGGCAGCCTGTTCAACTTCACCAATCTCCAGTAATATAGCTGCGGCGTTGTTAAAGCCTTTATAACTGTTCGGGAAAAGCTCTTTCGCATTCTCGTAAATTTCGAGCCTGGTCTGCTTGTCTTCGGTTAAGGTTGCCGCAAAGAGCAGTTCTTCTTCTGTGAGTTCGGCAGGGTCCTCAATAGCAAGTTCAGAAAGTTCTTCATAGCTAAATTTGGGCTCGTAAGCGTGAACGCTGATTTCGGCACGGCGAAGAGGCTCAAGGAGCTTCTCTACTTCTTCGTAGATAAGTGTCATATCCTTGATTTTTCTTTCCCTTTCGGCGGGGTCTTCCTGGGTGTTAATTACGTTAGCAATAGCTTGCTTGTCAGGCAGATCAGAGGCATCAAGTTTAGTCATAAAGCCGTCAAAATCTTCCCCTTTGGCTTCTACACGGAACTCAGGCATGTCCACTTCCAGGTCTTCGAATACTTCAGTGATATAATCTTCAGCGGTGGCGGCACGGTCTTCTGATAGTTCCATGTTAAAGGCTACTTCACCTTCAGGGGAAGCCCAGGCATGTATGTCAACTGCTTTCAGTTCCCAGCCTCTGTCAAGAAATTCTTTCAGGTTTTCAATGCGCTCCTGTGCTTCATCCTGGCTGTTCAGGTCAAGACGCCAGTTGAGGTTGTGGCGCATATAGGCAAAATAGATGTCAGCCGTTTCGGTTATGATTACTTCTTCCTCATATTCATGGGGTGCTATGGAAACAAAATGATCATCCTTAACCCTTTGTGAGGTAACAATGATGCCATCCGCCACTTTTCTTTCATTGAGTTCACTGGCATTGTCTTCCCTGCCTTCACGGAACACCCTGCCCTTGATATAGAGTTCTGATGCCATCAATTCGGGTTCAAACCCGATGAGATTGTTCAGGTCAAATGTGGTTTGACTGTCGCCATCCACCATGTTGCCCTGGGTGGTAGTGTTGGTACCACGCAGCCTGACAGTCTCAAGTTCTTTTTCCCCATCTTCATACTTTAAAACAGGGGTAAGCTCCATCACTGCATTTCTGTGGAAATAGCCCTCGCTGATAACTCCCTCAACATTGGCCTCAACTTCGCCGCCATGGTTTTCAAGAGGGTTGGTCTCAGGGGTGTAGCGCACACCTTCATCATAGTTTCGCACCATCCTGTTAACACCACAGCTGGCTAATACACCTGCTGCAAGAATAATTACAGCAAAAAGCTTAAAGTTAATTTTTTTCATAATGTTCGTTTTGTATTGGTTAATTTTTATGTGGGTTGGTTTTGCTTAGTATGAATCAAAGTTACAAATATATAAAAAAGTTTCAAACATTTTTCCGGTGTTAATTTTATGGAAGCTTTTCGAAATAAAGACATCCAACCTCCATTATTCATAAAAAATGTGTTTGTCAATATGTTCAAACATGTGCGGTCAAAAGCGCTGAGAGCAGTGGTATGCAGGAAGAATTGCCGGAACGCTATTTACCCGGTAACCTGGAACCAGGGAACAGGCTTTCGTATGTTATAACAAAAAAGCAAAAAGGCCTTAGCAGGCAGGATGTGTTGACCCCACCTACCTCCGCCAACTGAAAATACTATTTAATGGTGAATTTTACGATCACGGGTTTTCCATCTTCTTCGATTCTCAGAATATACACACCGGAATGCAAATGCAACACTTCCAGTTCAAGGCTGGCGCCTTTCATTTGCTGGCGTAAAACTTCATTGCCCATCACATCCATTACCCTGACCTCAGCCACCTGGCCAGTAGCTTTGTTGATCCTGAGTACATCCGAAGCTGGATTGGGATACACCGTAATATCAATCAATTCGGATTCTTCAATCGCTGTAGTGGAAACGGTGTATTCAAAGGCAGATATATCACTGAAAAATCCATCTTTATGGGCGATGGCTTTAATGGTGACATCGTTTTCAATCACGATCGGATTGGTAAAAAGCTCGCTTTGGTCATCCGGATCTTCACCGTCAAGGGTATAGAATATGTCCGCATTTTCTGTATCCGTCATCAGGGTAACTTCAGTACCTGCAGGCACTTCGCCCGGTTCGGGATCTGCATAAGGCGCTTCTACATCAATGTCTTCAACAATGTCCCTGACTTCGATGTGATCGATCTTTATCAGGAATTCTCCATAGGTTTCTGTGTGATGAAAGGCAATATAAATGTCTTGACCGGTATAAGGGGTAAGATCCAAAGCTCTTTCTGACCAGGCCGTGTCTCCGGGTTGCAGGGTTTCTTCCCACAGCACCTCTGTAAACTCATCCAGGCGGTTAGTGGTGGTGGATACATATACCTTGTAATGGTCATAGGCGTATGTTGGATCTCCATTGGCAACCTGGAAAGAAAATTCCTGTTCATCGTCCACTTCAATTTTTGGGGTCACCAGCCAGTTATCGGGTTCCAGTTCGCCCATGCCTGGTACGAAGGAAAATGATAATGCAACGTGGTTGCCGCTATAAGGTGTGTGTACATGGCCATAACCAAGCATCCAGGTCACATAGTCCTGGTTCATATCGTGGGTCATCCATCCGTGAGGAGGAAATGCCTCTGTCTGGAAGTTTTCAAAAACAAAAGGCTCTACCGGCATGGAGTTTCCTTCCAGTTCAATTTCAATATCGCCCCCGTTGGTTTCAATCAGGAAGGTTTGCGGATATTCCCCATCTTCGAAAGGTTCAAATGAAACATAGAAGACATATTCTTCTCCAAAAGCCAGTTCCACCTCATCTTCTTCAAAAGTGGATGTAAAATAATTGCCGCTAAAGCTTGCCTCATCAACGGTCAGCACCCCGGCACCCATATTCCTGAGCCTGAATTCTTCAGAAGTAGTCCAGGTATTGTTTGGGATGCTCTCTGCATTCCAGCTTTCCTCGTTGATCCAGGCAACAGGTTCCGTTATGGTACCTGCCACACTAATGTCGTCAATGCGCATCGGGAGGGCGTTATTGGCATCCCCGTCTGTGGAATGCCTGAAGCGAATGTAAATTTCCTCACCGGAGTAGTCTGCAAGGTCTGCATTGGCAGGCGAGAAATTATACATAGGCTCAGGCGCACTGAAAATGCCTTTTACATCCCAGCTTTGGCCGTAATCCTGGCTAACTTCAACATAAAGGGTATCGTGTCCGATCGCCCTTTTATCTTTATCATCCTTACCATATATCCAGCCGTTTCTCCAATAGAAAATAAGTTCATATTCTGCTGCATCCGGGATTTGCAAAGGCGGGGTGATAAGGATGGCATCAACAGGGTGGTTAAAACTTGCCATAGCTGCAAATTCGCCGCTGTTAGCATCTGTGGTGGTCGTCCAGTAACCGTTCTGGGTGATCCAGTCAGCCGGAGGCACAGCCCCTTCGTTATTTTCAAAACCTTCTTCAAAAGGAAATGCAGTGACCGGGTTATGAATGATGGTTTGGAAGGACCATACCGGGCAATCTACGGCATCCCCCATGTCGTTATATGGCACCACCTGCCAGTAATACTCTGTATCGTAGTCCAGTTGAGGCGTTTTTAAATAACGGTTTGTACCCACGTCTTGCCCATCGATGATATTGGTTGGGGGGTTATCTGTGCCCAGGTAAACCTTATAGCCTTGCGCCAGGGCCGAAGCATTCCATTGCAAGAGCTGGGTAATAAAAGCATCTTCCAGCCCATCTGCCGGGCGGGGATGGGAGGCAGGGTTTGGTGCTACTTCATGATAAATATCAGGTGCGATAATGTAATCCAGGTAAACTCTCGGTTCTCCATAAAAGGCAATGTACCCAAGGCCTTCGTACCCGTCAGTATCGATGATATAACGCTGATATGAGCCGGTAAGATCAATGGTCTCCAGGTCGGTCCAGTTTTCATTATCGTAGGAATGCCTCACGGTGAGTTCTCCTGTGGTTTGTTTGGAAGCATAAAAAACAACCTCATCCCCTTCCTGAATGTTGACTTTTGGGGTGATGAGCATGCCGGGGCTGGCTGTGGCTCCTAACATGGCATTGCCTCCGCCCATAAAACCACCAAACCCTCTGCGGTTCCAGGAACCCGGGTCAACGGTCCATTGTTCTGGCGGAAACTCCGTATTATCAAAGGTCTCAATAATGGCATATTCACTAACAGCAAAACCCTCCACGTAAATATATACGGGATCATTCACGCTGTTGGTTTCCAGGGAAACATACCCATTATACATGCCCGGCTGCGTGGGTTCAAACCGGATGTCAACCAGTTCGGTTTCCCCGGCTTCAATGGTTCCGGAATAGTTGGTATGGAAAGGTAGCCCGTTATTATCCAGCCCGTTGATCACCAGGTCGTCGGTTCCTGTATTTTTAAGGGTTACATTGATGGTTTTTACATTGTTTTCGTGAATGTAAAAATAATACAGTTGTGGGGGTTGAATGCTCAGGGCCGGGCCATCCGGTATGTCCTCAAACCACATCCGGATATTGGGGCGGTAATTTTTTATCTGGTATTCCTGGGGTGGATTGGCAGGATCATAGGCCGGGCTCATATCTTTGACCGCCAATAAACTCATGTTAGAATCGACAGCAGTGGAATGGAATTCCGCATTGAGCCGAAAGCCGGGTTGATCCTCTGTCATGGCAATCAACAGGTTGTCTTCATTATTGTATTCAAACGGAACCTGCAAGGATATCTCAGCCCATCCTTCCTGGTTGACGACATTGCAGGTGCCCTCATAAACCAGGGTAAGGTCTTCGGTAATATAGCCGGTCAGGGTTTCCTGGTCGGTGTGAGCCATGTAAATGCGTACCTGGTCATCCCAGTGCCGTCCTCCATTGTAGTAAAAACCAAGCTTATATATGCGCTCTCCATCTACATCAATTTCCTCTTGCAGGAAAATGGTCTGGGAATAGCTGTATGAATGATAAGGATCAATGGGGAGACCCTCTTCATGGATACCATCTCCTATTTCCAGTGCAGGCCCCTGGCCGGAAACGTGTTGAAACGGTATAAACAGCATCATAAGGATACCAATGATGCCTGTCAGGTAAAAGTTTTTCATGCAAATTCAATTTGGTTGTTAGTAATGAAGCTCCCGCTTTTTAATTATTTGATCAAATCTACTAAAAAGAAATCAAAAACAGTATAATTGTGAGATGGAAGTGAAAAGCAGGGATATGGCGTTAACTTGCCATAGTATGCTATTTGATTGTCAGCCTGATTTACGTTCAACGGGCGCATAATTATTGCTTAACCGGGAGTAAAACTGCCCGTTTATTGCAGTAATGCGCTAACAAGGCACTTTCATTTTGGTGCGATATACGCAGGCACGATGCTATTAAAGTTTTTATTTTATTGGATTAAAGGGGCAATATAGCCCTGAACAGGCAATAAATTATTTATTTAGGGTTTAGGGATGCGTGATCACCTGCATGATTAAAAACAGCGATAATCCGGAGGGTTGCTAAAAAAATCCATTCAGTTTTGCGGGGTTTCAAAATTTGTTATACATTTGCAAACCTTTTCCGGTTTACCTATGACCGGAAAATGTCATGGCCCGTTCGTCTAGTGGTTAGGACGCCAGGTTTTCATCCTGGTAACAGGGGTTCGATTCCCCTACGGGCTACAAAACACGTATGGTTTATATCTAATTATTATTATCACATGGCACATCATAAGTCTGCAAAAAAGAGAGTACGCTCCGATAATGCCAAAAGGCTAAGGAATCGCTATTATGCCAAATCTACCCGAACAGCTGTGAAAAAGCTCCGGCAAATGGATGACAAGACGCAAGCCCAGGAGAACTTGCCCGCCGTTTTTTCCCGCCTGGATCGTTTGGCCAAAAAGTCAGTTATTCATAAAAACAAAGCGTCCAACCTGAAGTCGAAACTGGCTAAGTATGTAAACAGCCTGCAATAACAGAGAATTTTCACAGGTCCCATTTTAAAAAAATGGTGGCCATTACAAAGAAATATTATTTTTGCAGCTTTCATCAGGCCCGTTCGTCTAGTGGTTAGGACGCCAGGTTTTCATCCTGGTAACAGGGGTTCGATTCCCCTACGGGCTACTAATAAGACCTTTCGCCAGAAAGGTCTTTTTTTGTACCCAAATAGTTCATAATTTAGCATAAAACACAAATTAACTGTGCAACTTGTGTCTTGAACAGGGAGGTGAAAATGTTATGTTCCTGTTTTTTTAGCCTTGTTATCTCAATGAATTGGTTGTATATATGGATCCCGGTCAGACAAAAGCCTATCCGATACCATTGCCAGGAAGCATAAAGTGCTGGGCTGAGGATGACCGTCCACGCGAAAAGTTGCTGGCCAAAGGTAGTAAGGCTTTGTCCAATGCCGAATTGCTTGCCATTATTATTGGCTCCGGAACCAATGAGTATTCTGCGGTGGAGTTGTCGCGCAACATCTTAAACAGGGTATCCAACAATCTTGATGAACTGGCCCGGTTAACCCTGGCCGATCTGATGCGGTTTAAAGGTATCGGTGAGGCAAAAGCATGCAACATGACAGCCGTCATGGAACTTGGTCGGCGACGACGTCTGGCTGAAGGTCTTCGCAGAAACACCATAAGAACAAGCAGGGATGCCTTTGAAATCATGGAACCTGTCGTGGGCGATTTGACCTATGAAGCGTTCTGGATTATTCTACTGAACCGCACTCAAGGTGTCCAGCGAACCGTCAGTATCAGCGAAGGAAGTGTTGCCGGTACAGTCGCTGATCCCAAGAAAATATTCAAAATGGCGCTCGAAAACAATGCTTCATCCATTATCCTTTGTCATAATCATCCAAGTGGCCAGGTTAACCCCAGCCCGGATGATCAGCGTATTACAAGGCTCTGCAAGAACGCAGGCGCATTCCTGGAGCTCCCCGTCATCGACCATCTGATTATAGGAGGAGGTCAATTCTTTAGCTTCGCCGATGAAGGCCTGCTATGATCCTCTCTTCGCTACCCCGCATCCTCGCTTAGGTTCCTTAAGTCGCTTTAATCTTTCATGTGTTTTTTGCGTGGATGAAGCCGGCAAAAAACAAAGGTAAGTTGGCTGGGCTATACAGGAGCATGCTATTTTACCGAGACACCCAAAAACCAGAATTTTTTTAAAAAAATGGCCTGCGACTGTGGTGACAGGGTTAAGCCCTCTGACAGGTCAAGCCCTGTCATTACGGTAGCTCTTCAGGGGGGAGTGATTGAGGCCGGCCAAGCCCGGCCTGGACAGGTATCAGCTCCCAGCTCCCGTTCACCGTTCACTTCTTCCTTCCAGCTTCAACCTCTGAGACTTCTCCACATTTAGACCTTTCCACATTTCGACTTTCCGACCTTTCTTCCTTCGAGCTTCCAGCTTCGAGCTTCCAGCTTCGAGTTTCCAGCTTCGAGCTTCCAGCTATTGTATCCAACATCTTTTTTCAGGTACAATAAAAAACCCATTAACTTTACACCTTGATTCTAATAAGCTTTTAGTTAGATGATTCTTGTGTATAGTCCAAAATTTTCCAAGAGGATAACCTATACCATGGACTTGCTCCTGGGTAGGCTCCTTGGGGCTGAATGGCAACTGACCAGCAACCTGAAGCAGTTTGGCAATTACGAAGGACCCAGGATTAACTATAGCACCAGGCGCCGGGGTGATGATATGGTGCATATTCCTGCGCATGGGTTCCTGATGGAACGTGGCATTCAGGAGTTTGTTCCCGAACTGCGCTGGCAGGACTCCCTTCCTTTGCTTTTCCCCGCCAACGATAAGGAAGCCGACCTTCCGTTCGATGTGTTTGCTGCCGCTTTTTACCTGGTTAGTCGTTACGAAGAATACCTGCCTCACCGAAAAGATGTTTTCGGTCGTTTTGAAGCATCTGAATCTTACGCGTTTCAAAACGGCTTTTTGCATAAACCAGTGGTCAATTATTACGTTGCTATGATCAGGGAAAAGTTGCAGGAGAAATTCCCCGAATACAGCTTAAAAACCCCTGTTTTCACTTTTATCCCGACTTATGACATCGATGTTGCCTATGCCTATAAGGGCAGGGCAGGGGTACGCTCTTTCCTCGGCGCTGTTCGTTCGCTGGCTCAATTCGACTTCACGGCTCTGAAGCAACGTATCCGGGTCCTTTCAGGCATTGAACAAGATCCTTTTGACTCCTATGACAAGCAAATACGTTTATATAAAGAGAGTGGCATCAAAGCATTCTGTTTTTTTCTGGTGGGGGATTACGGACCTTATGACCGGAACCTGAGCGTTTATTCGTCAGCGCTCTTTTCGCTGATAAAAAAGCTTGGCGACTATGCCCACATCGGGATACATCCGAGTTATGCATCCAATAAAGATGATGCATTGCTTGAAAAAGAGATAAGGCGGTTATCAGAAATTACCCATCAGGAAATCCTGTTCAGCCGGCAGCATTACCTGAGGCTGAATATCCCGCAAACTTTTCATAACCTTCTGAAGCATAATATCACTTATGACTTTACAATGGGTTATGCCAGCCAACCAGGCTTCAGAGCAAGCATTTGCTCGCCTTACCCCTTTTATGACCTTGTCCATGAACATGGCACCCCTCTGACCATCATTCCTTTTACCATAATGGATGGTACCTTGCGCGACTACCTGCAGTTAACGCCGGAAGAATCGGAGTTAGTCATTAAGCAGCTTATCGAAGAAGTGGCCGCTGTTGGCGGAACATTTGTCAGTCTGTGGCATAATGACGCACTCTGTGACTTCGGTCCATGGGAAGGCTGGCAGCATGTATATGATGCTATGTACAAACTCGCTTCAGAAAAACACGAAAAAAATTATGATCCAATACATCAAACATGATTCGATAGACATTGAAAAATGGGATGCCTGTATCGATAAGGCTATGAACGGGCTTTTTTATGCCTATGGCTGGTATCTGGATATGACTGCTGAGACCTGGGATGCCCTTGTGGAAGATGATTATAAAGCGGTGATGCCGCTGCCCTATCGACGGAAAGCTGGTATCAGCTACCTCTTTCAACCTTTTTTTATTCAGCAGCTCGGGGTGTTTAGCACAACTAGTCTGACACCTGAAGTTACCAGCCGATTTCTGAATGCCATACCGGATCATTTTCGCTTTGGTGAGATGAACCTGAACACCTATAACCAATTGTCTGCAGAAAATCCGGTTGTTTCCGGGAAAGGGGTAACGCATGAGCTGGATCTGATTGCCCCTTATGAACAATTGCGGCGTTCTTATTCAGAAAACACCCGAAGAAATATCAAAAAAGCAACCAGGAAGGGCGTATTCATTACTTCATATGGCCGTCCGGAGGAGATGATCAGTGCCTTCCGCCGCAACAGGGGGCGCCGGGGTGTGCCATTCTCGGAGAAAGACTATCATGTGTTAAAACATTTGATTTATGCCGGTATTCATAGAGGTTTGGTTTCTATAAAGTTTGCTTATTCTGAAACAAATAATTTTTGTGCAGGCATCGTTTTTTATAAAAGCCATCAAAAGGCGGTATGGTTGTTTTCAGGCGCTACTCCTGAAGCACGTGAAAATGGCGCTATGAGTATGCTGGTGGATGAATTTATCAGGGATAATGCCGGTCAGCCAATCGTCCTTGATTTTGAAGGATCAAAAGACCCAAATCTGGCACGTTTTTATCGCGGGTTTGGTTCTGAAGAATGTGTATTTTTACAGATAAAAATAAACCGCTTACCTTTGTTATTAAAACCACTGGTCAATGGTTATCTGGCCATACGAAAACATGTACAATAAAAAACCAGCATCAATGATTCATATCCTGGAAAACGCTTCTTCTTTGCTAAATCAGTATATTGCGGAATTGCGCGATTCGGAAATTCAACGCGACCCATTGCGGTTTCGCCATAATATGGAGCGGATAGGTGCCATTTTTGCCTATGAGATCAGTAAGCAGCTAACCTGGAAGAAGAAGGAAGTAATTACCACGCTGGGTGTGGCGTCCTGTGAAGTACTGGAAGAACAGCCTGTGATTGCAACCATATTGCGTGCAGGTCTCCCCATGCATCAGGGTTTACTTCATGCGTTCGACAGGGCTGAAAATGCATTTATCTCTGCTTACAGAAAACACAGAAAAGATGGACGTTTTGACATACAAGTAGAGTATGTGTCAGGCCCGCCTTTGACAGACAGGGTGCTTATCATTGGTGACCCGATGCTGGCTACCGGAGCCTCCATGGTGCTGGGCCTTAAAGAGCTTATCCGTAAAGGTCGTCCGGCGCATACCCACATCGTATCTATTCTCGCAAGCAACCAGGGCCTTGAATATCTTAAGCGAAACATGCCCGTTGAAGATTATACCCTCTGGCTCGGAGCAGTCGACGATGAGCTAACAGCTAAAGCTTATATTGTTCCGGGCCTGGGTGACGCCGGTGATCTGGCCTTTGGCAGCAAACTCTGATAGCAAATAGGTTGATGGTAGTACCGTGACTATGATATCTGGGGGGGCAGGAATTAGAAATGTCAAAATGTCGAAATGTCGAAAGGTGGAGAAGTCTCAGGGGGTGTAGGTTCACTGTTCACTGTTCACTGCTCACCGAACAAATGACAGCGAAGTAACAACAGTGTCTTAAAAATTTGTTAGATGAAGGGGGTTGGAAGGAAGAAGCGAACAAAGAAATGTGTAAACAAAAATCCGGGCGGGTCAGTGTGATCAGCTACACTTGTGGTTGCGGTGACACTACTTGAGTTATGCAGCAGCAATAAGAAGACAAAGCAAAATCATAGCAATGAAGTATATTACGACCGTGCTTCTGGAAAATGTGAGGGTAGCACTTGACTCTGTGCGGACACATTCGTTGCGGGCTGTGCTTACCGTGTTGATTATAGCCGTCGGGATTATGGCCCTGGTAGGGATACTGACGGCCATCGACTCCATTCAGGTGTCGATTACGGATAACTTTGCCCGGTTGGGTGCCAACAGCTTTTCGGTGCGAAACCGGCAAATGGTTGTGCAGTCAGGAGGGGGATCGTCTCAGGTATTTGAAAGGATTTCTTTTGATGATGCCATGGCTTTCAAGGAAAACTTTGACTTCCCGGCCGATGTTTCCATTTACGTTCAAGGCACAAGTGCTGCCACTGTAAGATATCAAAACAGGGAAACCAATCCCAATATTCGTGTTCTTGGCAGCGACCAAAACTACCTGGTCACGGCAGGGTCCAGCCTGGCATACGGGAGGAACTTCTCCCGTTCAGAACTACAGTATGGCGCCGATGTCATCCTGCTAGGTCATGACGTGGCCACCACACTTTTCCCCGGCGATGAAACCCCGACCGATAAAACAGTGACCGTTGCCAATAAGCGTTACAGGGTGATTGGTGTAATCGCACAACAGGGTGCCGGCATGGGATTCTCAGACGATATGGCCTGTGTCGTTCCTTATATGAGAGTTCGGCGGGATTTTTCAAGGCCGAATATGAATTATACCATCAATGTAAGCACCCATGATATTGAATTAATTGATGAGTCAATTGCTGAAGCTACTGGTTTGTTCAGGATTATCCGGGGTCAGCGGCTCGGTGAACCCGACAGCTTTAATGTCGCTAAAAGCGATAATATTGCCCGGGCACTCATCGACAACATCCGTTTTGTGACACTGGCTGCTACGGTAATTGGCCTGATTACCCTGCTTGGTGCCGCTATCGGCCTGATGAACATCATGCTCGTGTCCGTAACAGAACGCACACAGGAGATCGGTATACGAAAAGCATTGGGAGCCACCAAAGCCGTAATCAAACAACAATTTCTGTCAGAGGCCATCGTTATCTGTCAAATCGGCGGTATTGCAGGCATCCTGCTGGGCATCCTTGCCGGAAACGGTATCTCGCTGCTGGTTGGAAGCCGTTTTATCATCCCATGGTTATGGATTCTCACCGGTATTGTTCTATGCCTTGGCGTCGGTGTCATTGCAGGATACTATCCCGCTGCAAAAGCCTCCCGGCTCGACCCGATCGAATCACTCAGGTACGAATGAGTCCGGGCAGGCTCTAATACAGTGATAATGTTGAATAATGATTATATCCGATATGGAAAAATTAACAAAAATCGTGGCGACGATTTCTGATCGCCATTGTGAGCCAGACTTTATCCGGTCGCTCCATGAAGCCGGAATGGACGTGGTGCGTATTAATACCGCCCATCAAAACCCGGAACAAAGCATGCAGATCATCCAACATGTAAGAAGTGTATCCGGTAAGATCCCTTTTATGATCGACACCAAAGGTCCGGAAGTCCGCACAAACCCTTCTGAGAAGGACATCCCTGTTAAGCAGGGCCAGCATATTAAGATGGCAGGTGACCCCGGAAAAACGTCCTCCGAATCTTTTGTCTATGTTAATTATGAAGGGTTCGAACAGCAACTTGAACCCGGTAAGATGGTCATGATCGATGACGGCGACATTGCCTTGACAGTTGTTGAAAAGCATAAAGATCACGTAGTTTGCCGGGTGGAAAACGGCGGATTGATTAAAGGCCGTAAAAGCATAAACCTGCCCGGAACATCCGTTGACCTGCCCTCCCTTAGTGATAAAGACAGAGATTATATTGACTTTGCCATCAAAAACGATATGGACTTCATTGCCCACTCGTTTGTGCGGAGCAAAGAGGATGTAATCGCCATACAAGAGATCCTGGATCAGCATGACAGTCAGATAAAAATCATCGCCAAGATTGAGAATCAACAGGGCGTGGATAATATTGATGAGATCCTTGATCACGTTTATGGCATCATGATCGCACGGGGTGATCTCGCCATAGAAGTGCCGGCCGAAAAGATTCCCGGCCTGCAAAGCAGTATGGTGAAAGAGTGTATGCGCCGCAAAAAAGCTGTGATCATTGCGACACAGATGTTGCATACCATGATTGAGAATCCGCGACCGACCAGGGCTGAGGTAAGTGATATTGCCACTGCCGTTTTTTCAGGTACCGACGCCGTGATGCTCAGTGGTGAAACAGCTTTTGGTAAGTATCCGCTGGAATCTGTTCAGATTATGACAAAAACCGTCAGGGAGGCTGAAAACAACAAAGCCTTTTTTATTGAAAGCAATGTAATGCCTCATGACAATCCCATATCTGTTTTTCTGTCAAAAACGGCCGTGAGATCCATCCAGGCGCTTGACACCAAAGCCATTATTACGGATACCGACACCGGAAAGACCGCCCGTTATCTGGCCGCCTTTCGTGGGCGTACACCCATATACGCCCAGTGTTACGACGAACGTGTTATGCGGGAGCTGGGCCTGAATTATGGTATTGTGGCAGATTATATGGATGTCGAGATTTCCAAAAAAGATTTTATCAAATCCACCCTGTCAAGGTTAATAAACCGTAAAGAGATTAAGCCGGAAGACAGGATCGTGGTGCTTGCCGGTAATTTCGGCAAGAAAGCAGGACCTTCTTTTGTGGAGATTAGCACAGCTGAGAGCATGCTTTCGGATCAGAAGCAGGGAGAAATAGTTAATCCCACGCTAAAGTAGAGAGCAAATGACGTATATCTTCCTCTATGAAACTGATAACCGGTGCCAGGGAATCATTGTCAGGAGGGACCCGAAAATATAAGGCACCCCGTAAAAAGTGATCCGTGCTGTCAGTGGCATAAAATTGTAATGCTGAAGCCGCTTCACGCCCTTTGATGTGGAACAACATGCCATAGACGTTGTCTTTCTCATAGATAACGGTTTCTTCATCAATTCCTGAAGCCTTCGGGATGTGACCCTGAACAAATGTGCGTGCATCTTCGAAATAGCCTGCCAAATCTTCCCTGTCATCAATGGGCTTATAGCTCATATGAATACGCCCCCTGAATTCGGGGAAAACGATATCGCCCCAGTAAGGTTCTGCGACATCCCTTGTGTCAGGCTCAAATTGTGCATATACCGGGTATTCAAACTGATAAGGATAGATGGTATCAAATGTCTGATACGCTTTTTCCGGGAGCGCAATACGGAAAAATCCTCTTGGCCTGGGCGCATCCCCCTCCTCACGGCAACCCGTTAACGCTAGTAGTATGATAATAAAAAATACAATCCTGTTCATGAATTATTCCTTGATCTTGACCTTAATACGTTTGATACGCCGTTTGTCAACGCCTTCAACCTCAAATTCAAAATGTTTATAGCGGAGCTTTGCCCCTTTCAGGGGTATCTCCTGTTTGATTTCCAAAATCAGGCCTGCCAGCGTATCAGCCTCCCCTTTAACCTCATTGAAGATCGTATCATCGGTGCCCGTGATCTTGCAAAAGTCTTTCAGGAGTGTTTTCCCTTCAAAAACAAACGTGTTGTTATCTAACTTGGAATAAATGGCTTCCTCCATGTCAAACTCGTCATTGATCTCCCCCACGATCTCCTCCAGAATATCCTCCAGGGTGATAAGACCTGATGTACCTCCATACTCATCAACAACAATCGCGAGGTGTATCTTTTTTTCCTGAAACTCTTTAAGCAACTCATTGATCCGTTTACTCTCAGGTACAAAGAAAGCCTTACGTACCAATGTTTGCCAGTTAAAATCATCTCCCCGCTCCAGGTAAGGAAGCAGGTCCTTGATATAGAGGATGCCCTGTATGTTGTCAAAATTTTCGCGATAAACAGGTATACGGCTGTAGCCGCCTTCCTGAATAACAGAGATCAGTTCACTGAAGGGTGTGTCGTATTCAACAGAGACTACATCAACGCGTGACTTCATAATCTCCCGGACGTATATGTTGCCAAAACGGACAATCCCTCTCAGCAATTCTTTATCTTCCTCGGTGGTGGCATCCCCCGACGTTATCTCCAATGCATGGGACAGATCGTACATACTGATATTGGGACGCTTTTTCTCTATGCGTTTGTCAATGAAACGGGTTGATTTTACCAGTAGTGTACTTAAAGGGTAAAATAATTTTCTTAAAACAAGCAGCGGTACTGCCATCAATAAAGAAAAGCGAAGTGGGTGTCTGGAGGCATACAAATGGGGCGTTACTTCAGCAAATATCAGTATCAGAAAGGTGACCAGGATAACCTGCAGGATAAAGGCCACGACCGGATGCAGATCCGTGGTAAATATGCTATTAAACACAAAGGTAGAGAGGATAATGATGGCAATATTGATCACGTTGTTGCTGATCAGAATGGTTGCCAGGAGGTGATTAGGGCGCTCGAGCAGAGACAGGATTTTCCGGCTACCGGTGCTGTCATCTTTCCTGATGTGCTCAATATGACTGTGCTCCAGCGAGAAAAAAGCAACTTCGGAGCCCGAGATCATGGCTGAAATGAACAATAGTACTATCATGATCCCCAGACCAAGCAAAGCCCCAAAAGAAAAAGCCTGAATAAACGTATACAGGGATGCGAGCAGATGGAAATACGTTTCGGGTGAATCTTCCAACGTTGTTTAGGTTCTTTTAATCATACAAATTTAAAACAATTTTATGCACAAAATCAAAATAACTGACTATGCCTGTTATTTGTTAACTTTGGCCAATGCTAAGAATAATCACCCTGACGATCAGCATGTTGATAGTGAGCCTGTCGGCCAGCCAGGCTTCTGACGCCATTGCCGGACGTGTATTTGATGCCGGTACCCGGGAACCGCTGGCCTTCGTTCATATACTTATCAATGATACGCAACAGGGCGGGCTTACTGATATTGACGGGTACTTCAGGCTGTCGTATCCGGATACCATTCATAAGCTTCGCCTGAGTTATGTCGGCTACCAGTCGAAAGTCCTGGAGGTTGGGAATGACGACCAGCGCCTCAACATATATATCGAAAAGCAGCCGGTGACACTCGCCGAAGTGGAAGTGTTCCCCGGTGAAAACCCGGCACATCGTATCATCGAACAGGTAATCCGGCACCGCGATGATAACAACCCGGAACAACTGCCCTCGTTTAGTTATACTTCTTATAACAAATTTATTTTTACCGGTCATATTGATGAAGGTCCTGCGGATGATGACCCCGGGCAGGTGGATTCAGTTATCGTCAATATAGCGGATTTCCTGGAGCAACGTCATTTTTTCCTCATGGAAACCGTTACAGAGCGAAAATTTCTTTATCCCTCACGTAACGATGAAGAAGTGCTGGCATCCAGGGTTTCCGGTGTTGAACATCCCATGTTTCCCGCATTTATGTCGCAAATGCAGTCTTTTTCTTTTTATGATGATTATATAGAAATTTTTGACGCACGTTATTTGAGTCCGTTGGCGCCTGGCAGTACAGAGCGGTATTTCTTTATGATGGAAGATACCACCCGGGTAGCACAGGATACCGTTTTTGTGATTTCTTACCGGCCATCACGTGGTCGAAACTTCGAGGGTCTGAAAGGGGTGATGTATGTTAATACCAATGGTTGGGCCCTTCAGTCAGTGATTGCAGAACCTGCCACAGCCGAGGAGGCGTCACGGGTGCGAATACAACAAAAATATGAACACATTGAAGGACGCCGCTGGTTCCCCGTTGAACTGAACACCGACTTTGAGCTGCTGAACGTAGATGGCTTGCAGGGTTTTACCATCGTGGGAGAGGGGCGCACCTATCTGCATGATATCGAACTGGAGCCGCCCCTGTCAGGACGGGATTTTTCCGCTTTTGACATGTCTTTCTCTGAGGAAAGCACCGCCCGGCACAACCAATTTTGGGAGGATTACCGGAAGGACACGCTCTCCGTAAGGGAGCAAAATACCTATCATTATCTTGATAGTGTAGGCACGGAACATGATTTGGATGGTCAGGCAGATCGTTTGGAGGCTTTGTTTGCCGGCAAATGGCGGAGAGGGGTGATCGATGTTGACCTTCTTCAAATGGTAGGTTATAACAAGCGGGAAGGTTTTAGGCCGGGCCTGGCAGTGCAGACCAACGAAAGTCTGTCGCCGCGATTCCGTCTGCGCGGGCTGCTGGCATACGGATTCCGGGACAAGACATGGAAATATGGTGGGGGTACCGCAGTCCGGCTTCACAGGCTATCTGATTTCTGGCTCGGATATGATTATTTGAATGATGTGACAGAAAGAGGTTCTTCCACCTTTCTAACGTCACCTTCGTTTGTAGCACCCGATAATATCAGGAGCTTCTTTCTGAGAACTGTTGACATGAGAGCATCACATTCCGTTTGGTTGCAATTCAGAACCTTACGCAACTATCTCACGCTAAGGCCGTATGCCAGTTATCGAACGGTTTCCTATTCAGATGACTATCGCTACATGCCTGGTGGTTTTTCCAAAAGACATGAAGTGGAAAGTGGGCAAACTGGTTTCCGGTATTTTGAAACCGGCCTGCAAATGCGTTTTGCATACGGGGAGCGGTTTATCCTTGCACCTAAGCGGATTATGCGAATTGGCGGGAATTACCCGATACTGTATATCAATATTGCCAGAGGCATGCAAGGGGTGATGGAGGGTGAATATGCTTATTGGCGCCTGGAAGCCCAGTTTCGCAAAAAATATACCATTCCGATGCTGGGTACACAGCAGTGGACATTGCGGGGTGGGTATTTTTCCGGGGAAGCTCCATGGCACCGGCGATTCACCGCTTCAGGAGCCTACCGGCGCTTTGCCATATCCATACCCGAAACATTTGCAACCATGCGTGTAAATGAGTTTGTGTCTGACCGCTATGTATCCCTGTTCTGGTACCACAATTTCGGACGCCTGCTTTACCGTCGCGACTCGTTTGAGCCACAATTTCTTATTACAACAAATATCGGAATTGGTACCATGGATCATCCGGAACATCATTATGCCGGTTTTAACACGATGGAAAAGGGTTATATAGAGTCGGGTATCGTGATCCTGGATCTTGTCGGGTCAGGCTTCTCCAGTGTGGGGCTGGCGTTTACGTTCCGGTACGGGCCTTATGCAAAACCATCATTCAAAAACAACTACACGATCGCCCTTAGCTACTCGTTTATATTTCAATAACAAGGGTCATTCCGGATTGTCTTCTGCATGCCATTCGGCATAGGCCGTGGCGGTTTCATGCAGGCGGAGGGAATGCAGCATAACATCAGCAGGCAACGCCAGCTTTATTTTGGCCGCAAAGTCATGAACCAGGTTTTCACAGGTCGGTTGGAAAGGGACCGGAACAACTTTGCCGAACATATTACTGTCTTTGGCCATATCCTGATGAGGGGTATAGGCATTGACCATCAGGGCATGGTCGTAAGGTTCTATGATATGCTCATTTACAATGTCTTTTAGCATGGAGAAGTCAATAAGCATTCCGTGCTTCGGGTGATCGGGTTTATTGATGGGGCGGCCCTTAACGGTGACATATAGCTGGTAACTGTGACCATGTATGTTTTTACAGGGGCCGTCGTAGTTCCATAATGCATGTGCGGCCTCAAAATGAAAATGTTTGGTGATCCTGATCACTGGTGATTGTTCCATAATAGCAAGTTTGCATGTAATGAACTACTGCAGGCGAATCGTATAGGTATATACTTTCTTTTCTTTATCGGCTTCGTCCTTCTTTGGTTGCTGCGGTTTTTTATCAGCAGGTTTGTATGACATGGAAAGTCCCTGTTTCTTTTGATGATGTTTGATCCTGAACGGTATCTTGATCTTGTTATCCGTGATTACTTTGATACCCCTGTTTTTTGCAGATTGGTAATTGAGCATCTCCACGAGCCTGATGGCCTCTTCATCACAGCCATAACCGAGTCCTTTTACAATTTCCGGTTCAATAACCTCCCCCTTGCCGGTAACCCTGTACTTCACGATCACGTCACCTTCTATACCTTTTTCAAGAGCCTCTTTTGGATACCGCAGGTTCTCCCGGATGAACTTTTTTAACTGATCTTTCCCGCCATCCAGGTGCGGTTTTTTTATGAATTTTTTTTCCGGATTATCCATAAGTAACTTCTTTTTGACTTAGCTATGAGTTTTGATAAATTGAACGGCATGTTTGTTAAACTCAGCCGGCTGATCAACATTGCAAACATGCCCTGAGTTATTGATGGTAATCAGGGTGGCCATATCATTATCTTTGACCAGGTTTCTTACCGGGTTCAGAAACAGGTGATCCTCATCGCCCATCAGGTAAAGGGTCGGGATGGGTGGATTTTGTTCTATCTGGTATTGAAGCAGGGGGTTCACATCTTTCAGCAGTTTAAACCAGCGGTTGATCTCCCGGCGGTAAATTTTCTGAGCTTCTTTGATAAACAGGTAGCGGCTTTCACGGTGTCTTTTACTGGGCATAAGAATGCGGGCCAGCAATCTGTAAAGCCACATAAAGGGGATCACAGGTTTAAACACCTTGGCTACCCACACGAGGAATCTCGAACGAATGTTCAACCTTGTGATCGCTCCTGCCAGGCTCATCGATTCGACCCGGTCAGGGTCAAGTTCGGCAATCACCCGGATCAATATTGTTCCGAGCGAAACCCCCATGAAATGGCTTTTTTGAATGCCAAGATGATCCAGAACATCAAGCACGTCCCTGCTAATATCCTCAAACGTGTAATCTCTCCCCATATAGGCGGCAAAAAGGTCACGCGACCGGCCATGCCCCCGCAGGTCAACCACCAGCACATTGAAATGCTTGCGGAAGTCCCGGATCTGCTTATGCCAGATGATCGAGCTGCCCCCTACACCATGAATGAGTGTTACCCATGGAGCATCGGGGCTTTTGTGGTAACTTTTATAAAACAGCTTTGGGGAATCTGTTGCCGGAGAATTGGTTGATTTTCCCCGCTCAGGCTTCTCCTGTTGCACTTCTGGTGTAAGTAATGAATCGTTTTTGTTCTTCATGAGATGTTTACAAATATAACCATTTTCCGCCGGATAACAGATTATACGTACGGAGTAAAGTCAAAATAACAAGTTTTACATAGGTAAACCAGTACTGACCAACTATAGCGGCTCAGTCAGGTCAAAATCAACGCGGAGTCGCTTACCGCCATTGCGTTCAAGACGGTACGTGAAAGTAGTAAAGTCTTTATCCAGTTTTACACTCCAGATGTTACCCCCGCCATCTTCGATGATCCCGGCCGTATAAGCATCTGCCGGAAAGTGTTGTACAAATGCCGTGCCACTGTCGTCGGCATAACCGCCATACAGGTTGTTTTCTTCCGGTGTACCATCCGGATGCCGGTGGTCGTGGCGAAAACGTAAAGCACCATCTTCAATCAAAAACTGCCAGGTACGTGATTGATCCTCTCCCACATGGAAGGGTATCAGGATACGGTCATCTTCACAAACCTCCACATGCATCACCATATCGATACCGGCCCAGCCCTCAGCATGGTGACTCCGGAAAACCTGTTCACCGGCAAAAGACTGACCGCAAAGCCTGGACAGGTTGTCAAAAAAGGCCTGATGTGTGTCGGATAAAAGCGCTTCCGCCCTGTCCGGTCTGGTAGTTGTTTCAGTACGATCCTGGCGTGGTCCGCAGGCAGAGAAAAGAAATAACATAGCGATGATGAAAAAAGTTGTCTGATTGAATATTTGTTGCATGGGCATACGTAATTATTAAAACTGGTATATTGATAAAATGTCTGTTGATGAGACACTCATGGTAAATTACCGAAGAATGGGCTATTTCCCGGCAAAGGTATCAAAAAAAGCCATCTTCGGGCGTGTTTAACCTGGATGACTGTTGTATCTTTGATGTTGAGAACCGTTCACCTGGTTAATGGATTCAAACATGTCGCGAAACAAGTTATTAACGATCAAGGATCTGTCTGTGGGTTTTCAGACGGAAGAGGGGTTTATATCTGCGATTCAGGGTGTCAACCTGTCATTGGCTCCGGGCGAGATCATGGGGCTGGTGGGAGAGTCGGGCTCAGGTAAGTCGGTCACGGCGCTCACAGTGATGCGGTTGTTAAGCAAGACAGCCGGTCGTGTAACTTCGGGAGAGGTTTTATTCAATCATCCCGATAAGGGCGCTATCGATTTATTGACAATCAATGAGAAGCAGATGCAGCATGTGCGGGGGCGCGATATCTCCATGATTTTTCAGGAGCCGATGACATCGTTGAATCCGGTGAAGCGCTGTGGCCCGCAGGTAGTGGAAGGGCTCTTGTGGCACGGCCGTGCCACAAGTCGGGAGGCGCGCCAGAAAGCCCTCGCCCTGTTTGAGGAGGCCAGACTACCGGAGCCGGAAAAGGTTTACCATGCCTGGCCCCATGAACTTTCCGGCGGGCAAAAACAACGCGTAATGATCGCCATGGCCATGGCCTGCGACCCGGTACTGCTGATTGCCGATGAACCCACCACCGCTTTGGATGTGTCGGTACAAAAACATATCCTGTCACTGATAAAATCCCTGCGCGACAGCCATGGCATGGCCGTGTTATTCATATCCCACGATCTGGGAGTGATCAGGGAGATCGCTGATACGGCATCGGTTATGCACCAGGGCAAAATCGTGGAGCAGGGCGGGGTTGAAGCCATCTTTTCTGAACCTGAAGAACCTTATACCAAAGCGTTAATAGCTTGCCGGCCGCCAACAAGCCACCGGCCGGAGCGCCTGGCCGTGGTAGACAACTTTTTGTCGATGGACGCTTCGGGACGTGAAATGGCGATCACGGATACCTCCAACAGAACGCTGGCTGATGGTCAGCAACCGGCCTGGCGTCATTCGGGAGATCATTCCAACCCTTTGCTGGTTGTCGATAACCTCTCTGCCCATTATATCACCAAAAGAAACCTCTTTGGTCGGGTGCGGGCATATCACAAAGCGGTTGATAACATCAGCTTTACCCTCTATCAGGGAGAAACACTCGGTTTGGTGGGCGAGTCTGGTTGCGGCAAAACCACCCTCGGTCGAACCATTATGCAGCTTTTGCGTCAGAACAGTGGAAAAATTGTCTACAAAGGGCAGGATTTGTCACAGCTGTCCCGGAACGCCCTGCGGAAACGCCGGCCAGACTTCCAGATTATTTTTCAGGACCCTTATGCCTCTCTGACACCTGGTATACATATTGGCCATGCTATCATGGAGCCTATGCAGGTGCATGGTATCCTTCAAAACAAGAAACAGCGAAAAGAAAGGATCATGGAACTGCTGTCGGGGGTTGGTTTGGAAGAGAGCCATTATTACCGGTATCCGCACGAGTTTTCAGGCGGACAACGCCAGCGTATCGCTATTGCCCGTGCCCTGGCGCTTGATCCGGAGTTTATTATCTGTGATGAGGCTGTGTCGGCGCTGGATGTATCAGTACAAGCACGGATTCTCAACTTGCTAAACGAACTGAAACAGTCGTTTGGCTTGACTTACCTTTTCATTTCGCACGATTTGTCGGTAGTAAAATATATGTCGGATCGCATCATTGTGATGCAGGAAGGACAGATGGTTGAACTTAACGACGCCGACAGGCTGTATCATTTTCCCGGGAGCGACTACACCAGGCAGTTGATCGATGCTGTTCCGGAATAGTAATATCTGTTACATTTCGGCCATCAGTTCTTCGGTGAGCTCCAGGTTGTGAAACACATTCTGGACATCGTCATCATCTTCAAATGTGTCGATAAGCTTTAACACCTTCTTTGCGGACTCTTTATCAAGCTTAACTGTGTTTTTGGGGATGCGCTGGAGCTCCGCATTTTCAATCTCCATGCCCATACTTTCAAGCTTTTTCATCATATTGCCAAAATCCTCCATAGCCGTATGGATATTCATAAAGCCATCTTCACTCTCTGCTTCTTCGGCACCGGCGTCGATGACCTCCATCAGAAAGGTGTCTTCATCCATTCCTTTCTCTTCTAAAGCTTTTTCAGGCACAGAAAATACGCCTTTGCGATCAAACAGGAAACTTAAGGCGCCGTTGGTCTCCAGTTTTCCGTCATATTTATTAAAGTAAGAGCGAATACTGGCCACGGTGCGCTGTAAGTTGTCAGTGAGGCACTCCACGTAAACCGCCACCCCATAATTGGCGTATCCTTCATAGGTTACTTGCTGGAAGTTTGCCGCATTTTTTTCTCCTGCTTTGGAAATCGCCCGCTGTATATTGTCCTTGGGCATGTTGGCACCCTTGGCATTGGCCAGGGCCAGCCTCAGGCGGGGGTTGGCTTCAGGGTCATTGCCACCTTCTTTAACGGCAACGGTTATTTCTTTGTTAAGACGTGAGAAGATCTTGGATCGCTTTGCGTCCAATGCTCCCTTTTTACGTTTGATGGTAGACCATTTGCTGTGACCGGACATATCTTTCAGTTTTGTGCAAAAATAATCATTTCTGTATTGATAAAAAAAAAGCCGGGCAGCAAACCCGGCTTCTTTCCAACCAATAACAAATCAACATGCGCATCAGAAATTGATAATGCGTATACCTACATTGAAGGGATATAGTTCAGGCCCTTTGTCATCCCTGAACATGCTGTTCAGCGAATAGGAAGCAAACAGGTTTATCCTGCCCCATCCGATTCGGGCGATGGCCGCGTACCTGAATGGCACCAGGTGAAAGTCCCGGTATTCTTTATCCTTTGTACGTTCTCCTTCCAGTTGATAAACCTGTTTAGTATGACTCCGAAGGCGCAGGCCGGCGTTAATACCCGCTGCAGCATGGAAATTGCTGCCGCCGAAAGGGTTGTGTTGAAATTCCAGCATAAGCGGCACATTCATGTGGGAAACCGTCAGTTTGTTTTTCTCTAACTCGTGTATCGTATCGGTATAATGGCGTAATTCATCTTCGCCATGAACCAGTTTGATATTATTGGAAAACCGGTAATTGTTCCAACTGAACCCAATGCCGCTGACCAGCCCCAGCAGTCCGTTGTTGCCACGTGCCAACACCAGTTCCTGTTCCCATATGTTCAGGTCCACTTGTATGGAACGGTTATATTCCAGGTCCATATAGTCCACTTCTTCATCCAGGCTAATGCTGTTATCGGGCATCATATAACCGTTTATCCCGAGATAAAACCCACTCCAGTTATTACGCCAGGTGGCCGGTGATTTTTCAAGGTCACGTATTTCCAGGTTCCGACCAGCCATTGAATCGAATACCAGCTCTTTGTCACCAATCCGTATTACTGTGGTTTCGTCATCTGTTTCGTTGTTATCTGTTCTGTCAATGTCCACACCACGTATGGAGCCAGTTCCCGATGTCTGATAGTCAGTTGTCTCAGGGGTGCCCCTGAAAGTGACTTTGGATGTGCCACTCGCTTCGGCAGAGAGTGTGTCTGTCACCCTTATTCTTGCAGAAGCAGTGCCTGAGCTTTTGACATAAGAGGTATGGGTCGTCAGGTCATAGGCGTTTACCCTGGAAACGCCACTTACTGTCAGGTCGTGCATGGCAGCTTTACCACGCAGGTTAATTCTGCTGGCCCCGTTGACTTTGGTGGTCAATTCTTCAACATCTACAGCCACATCTATACTTGATGCGCCCGTAACCCGAAGTTCAAGAGAAGCATTTCTTAAAGTGTCATCAGTTTGGATGGAGGAGGCTCCACTGGCTTGTAAATAATAAAATTCAGGTGCTGTGACATATACTTTCAGGTCTTCCAGGTTTCGAACCCGGCGTTGCGTATAATCAATGGATAACATGTTGTTCTCCACGATGGTTTCGATGTGTTCCATATGTTCTTCCGGAGCCTCTACCATTACAGAAAAGGTCTCACCCTGTGTCACATACACTTCAAATACGCTGCTAACCTTCAGCCCTGTAAAGCCTTCTGCTGCCCGCTCTTCTGTTATCATTTGTGCCGGCAACATCGCAGGATTTATCAAAATCACCGCAAACAAAACAAATCTGATCATTTTTTCTTTTTTCATCGCTAATTGTTCTTTTTATTTATTAAATAATGATTTATATGTTAGTCACCCAATGGGCTCAGGCCCTTAATATATAGTAAGACAACTAATCTTTATCTGATTCAAAATAGCTCGAAGCCACCTTCTGTTTCGCATCCTCTCGCCCTCTCGCCCTCGCTTCCTCGCGTGTTTTCTTATGTCACCCCTTCGGGGTTTGTGTTTCGTTTGTGTTTCCCTTTTTTTCTATAATCGTTTCATCCCTTCGGGATTTCTCGAAGCTTCGTCTTCTTACCCTCACACCCTCTCTCTCTCCCTCTCTTAAGTCCCTTAAGTCCCTCAAGTCCCTTAAGTCCCTCAAGTCCCTCGACGCTCATCCTTCACTGCCAGTATGACGGGCTCCTATTCCAAAAAGTTACAGCGCAAATAAATTTTTTCTTGCCGGCGGGTGGCAGGGAAAAATATTGTATGTTCGCAGGGATGATTATGTATGAAACCAAAAACACCAACATGTACAGACAACTATTTCTTTTATTGGCCGCTGTTTTTTTGATGTCGGCCTGTGGCCAGGCTCCCGGCAACGGGCATGCAGGAGAAAATGAAGAAAAAACCGAATTATCTCCGGAAGAAAGGGCTTTTTTGGATAACCTGGCTTCATTGTGCGGACAATCTTTCCGGGGCGAGGAAACTTACATGGCTGAAGGCCGTGAAAGCTGGTCACATTTGGATTTTGTGATGCATGTAACACATTGCGGGGAGGATGAGGTACACATCCCGTTTCATTTATCGGATGACACATCCCGTACCTGGATGTTCCTGGAAGAAGATGGCCGTTTGCGTTTCCGTCATGACCACCGTCATCCCGATGGGACACCTGAGGAACAAACCCTCTATGGCGGTTACTCCGATGGGGAAGGGACCGCTTATGAGCAATATTTTCCGAAGGATGAATATTCCAGAAAACTTCTGGAAGGAGATTATGGCCGTGAGTGGCATGTTGTCATGGATGAGGAGATGACCACCTTTTCTTACCGGTTGCTATATGATGGTGAGATAGTATTTCAGGCCGATTTCGATCTGACAGAGCCGATCTGAGACAGCTTACTTTATGCCTTTCAGAAACCTTGCCAGTCTCTGCAGTCTGTAACCTGATTTTACTGAAAGGTCGGTAACATCGAGCAGGAACAGGATTGCCCGGCGCAGATGGCTCCGTAGCCGGCTTTTGTTAATGCGCCCGGGCAATGTTCTAAACCAGTTAATATAGGTTATGGAAAACAGCCATCTTGTTAGCAGCTCAAACTGTTCTTTGCTGTAATACCAGGTGCCTTCGTATTCATTGATACCGAGAAAGCTGCTTGCAACAGGCATTTGAAGGAGGTTTTCCAGTTTTTTGTATTTTTGGTCCATGAGTGGGTCTTTGCTGCGCTGCTTTTTCGGACGCCCGCGTGAGGGTGTTTCCTCCCGGAAATCGAAGACCGCTTCCCCGGTTTTTAACAAGATTTTTACAAGCGAAATGTCACCGGCAATATCATGGTTGCTGCGTCCTGTGTGCTGAAGGGCGCGCCCCAGGGGTCGATCGAGCCATAAATCGTCAAACTCCTTCATGTTCAGGGCTTTTCTCTTTTGTACTTCCCGGACAGACTTGATCGCAAAATAGGCGATTAACAAGGTTGTGTTTTCCCTGTAAGTGTTGTTTCCCCCGAGTACCATCAACTCTTCCGGGGCCTGTATGGAGGTGCTGCTCAGTATCGGCCTGATCCATTCTGATGCTATCTTCAGGTACGTCATTGCCTCCGGCACAGCAGCAAGATGATCATAGAAGATCTGCCCTGCCTGTTCTTCCTGACCACGGAGGCCAATGTCTCCGAAAGCTTCCTCCGCAAAGGCAATAAAGTGTTTATACAGCCTTTCCGTGATGGCTGTATCCTGTTCCGGCAGGCTTTCCTTTACATTCGATTCAATAAAGGATTGAATGTCAGTTGGGTTTAACAGATATTCAAAAGCTCTGTGTACATCTTTCAGCTTCAGCCCTTTAAGGGCTTCTTCGACACTAGATACGCCACGTTTGCCCAGTTCATGATACAACTGTGTCAAATCGCCCGTGTGGTCTTCTTTTTGATGAAAACCTAAGAATACCCGGCTTTCAAACCCCATCAGGTTCTGATAAAACCCTTTGTAATACAGGTCGCTGCCTTTTAACAGATATTCCAGCCCGGAAACATGTTCCGTGACAATATAGTACTTATGTTCGGCGGGGTCGATGCCCATGGCTTCTCCAAAATGCATGGAATGGAGCTTTTTGTCACGGTTGCCGGCCGGCAGTCGTGGTGCGGCTACACGAATATAGCCGTCGGCCATTTCGTATTTGTTGTTAAACATCACCAGGGCTTTTTCGTCGCCATGGCAGTTTGTGAAGGCAAACACATGATCGTTAACATGTCCGTGATTCTCAATATAGTCATAGAGCTGAAAGTGCGCTACATCGCTGAACAGATAACGCTTGCCCACAAGCGGAAAGATTTCTCTTTCGTGACGTTCGACCAGCCCCTGATCCGGTGATTCGTTGTAGTAAGCGCGCTGGTACTCCATGCCATATTTCTCCGTGAAACCCTCTATCTGGCCATGTGCATACATGGGAAGGCCCGGCAGGGTGTTCATCAACACACAGACGCCGAAATATTTGTCCCCGGTTCCAAATTGCTGAATGGCGGTTTCTTCATCGGGATTGCTCATGAAGTTCACATACCGTTTAAGGATTTCGGGTTCAAACGCCAGTGTGTTGGTAATTAATTCTTTATATTTTTTGTTTTCCTCATTTTTCAGCATATGCATAAAGGCGGAATTGTACACCCGATGCATACCCAATGTCCGTACAAAGTAGCCTTCCATAAACCAGAATGCTTCGGCCAGCAAGAGCGTTTCCGGCATTTCTGTATTGATACGGTCGACCACTTCGCGCCAGAACTCAACCGGAAAGAGTTCGTCGAATTGTTCTTTGGTCATGGCATGTTCTGCCCGTGAGGGGATATCCCCGCCACTGCCCGGTCGTGGGTACCACAGCCTGGCAAAATGTTTTTTGGCCAGGGTCATGGCTGCATCAAAACGGATGATGGAAAACTTACGTGCTACTGACAGGATCTTCTGAATCACAGCTTCCCTTACCTCTGCCTTCAGCATGTCGAGCTGGGCCGTATCGTTCCAGGGCATCATGGTGCCGTCGTTGCCGTGATAGATATAGCGGACATCGTTATGTTGTTTGTCAACCCGCTGAAAAACGACCGCTGCATCTGTTTTGTTGTAATAGCCGTCTTCAATACGAATTTCGATGTGGGGATGTTCGGAAAGATTTTCCCCTGTAAAGCTGTACCCGGGAAAGGGAGGCGCCGGTGTCTGGATAAAATAATCCGGGTGTTCAATGACCCATTTGGAATAAATGCCGGTATGATTGGGCACCATATCGCTGGCCAGTCGAATGCCTCTTTGTGCGGCTCTATGGTTCAGGTCGTTATAGGCGTGTTCACCACCCAGTTCCCGGGCGATCTCATAATCGTAGAGTGCATACGCCGATGAGATGGCGTCCGGGTTTCCCATGAGGTGTTTAATCTTCTTCGAGGCAACGCTTCTTTCCCATATGCCGATGAGCCATAAGCCATTTAGATTCCATCGTGCCAGCCTGTCAAGCTCTTCATCCGGGATCTGGTCCAATCGTCGTATGTCACGGTTGTATTTTTTTGAAAGCTGATCAAGCCACACATAGGCATTTTTAGCCACCATCACCACCCGGGGCATCCAATGAATATCCGATGTAAATCGCTCTGGTTCATCATAGTCTGCCGAGGCAGCTGCGACGGCATCAAAGCCCGATTTTCCCAGATGCATGGCACCTTCTTGTTGTTTTCCATAATCAGGGACCACCGTCGGCGGAGCACCGCCCCCATCACCTTCCAGGCGTAAATCTTCCTTTAGCAAGTCCTTGCTCTGTAGCAACTGCAAGACCATTTGTGCCGGCAACAGGTCTTTCCAGTTTTGCAGGATGTAGTCAAGCTGACTTTGTAAATCATCAGGGTATACCTTATAAGGTGTGCGAAGAAGCGAAAAGATGTCCTTTTGCTCATGACCAAAGGGTGGCTGTTCATAAAAAAAACTTTCCAGCTCATTGATAAAACGTTGAAACAAATCATTGTTTGACAGATAGCTCTGGTCAAAGAGTGTTTTCAGCTTTTTATTGGCGGGATTATCATTGGCCAGGTAGAGAATCATGGCCTCTTCTGCGGTAAACTGAAGATGAGTGCGACCGTTGGTTTCTCCCGAAAGGTATTGCTTTGGGGTTTCTTTTCCGGAATACACACTGGCTGGTGGGAAAGTCCCGGTAAAATCTTCCATCAGCCTGTTAAAAGGCTCTTCACCAAGTTGTTTTTTCAGAAATGCTGTTGCGTCGGCGAAAACGGCAGGGCGTACCTGTTCCTGATACGACTCCAGCAAACCGTGTGCTGTTTCATGCAGCATACCACTGGCAAAAAGCTCTCCCGGGTAAATATGTGCGTCAGGCGCTCTATCCTTGTTTATCGAATAGGCAAATCTTCGAACAACACCTGCATTGGTGTACAATAAGCTCCCATTCGATGCGAATAGCGCATCCTCCAACTGGTGTTTTTTGCGAAGGTCGCGAAAAATGCGCATCTCAAAAAAGAAAGATAAGTTGTTCAGCTTGGCAAAAGGCATATATGTGATTGTTGAAAAAGGTGTGTTACATTAGATTGAATACAAGGCTGATGATGGCGACAGGTGTCTGCCTCCCAGCCCTAAAAAGAGTGATAAGATGAGCATGATGGTCAGCGGAACGGTGAAGTTATCAAGCCCGCGGGGGCTGAAAACTTCTGCCAAAGCAGCACCAAACGCCACGAGAATGTCGGCTGTCAGGGTTTCCATGTTAAAATTACCAACAAACCAATGCATAACAAAAAATGAGATGATGAATGCCGTGAAAAAGAAAACAGAGGTGCCCGGATTGGTTTTATCAAACTTCATTTTATAAATGATAATGTTTCGTACCCGCTTTCCAGATAATATGCCTGTAAGACCTGCCAGCGAGTCACTAACTCCCAGAATAAGAATGGGAATGATGAACAGTTTTGCATCATTAAGCACGACCGATAAGCTGCACGCTTTATATTACTTATGTTGTTTGACTGATTGTTATATCCAACAGAAACAGCAAAAGTAATGAAAAGCAAACAAAAGCTTCATATAGATATTAATAGTGAACTATTTTTATGGTTTTGATGGTTTATCTATTGCCTGACGCAGGTTGCCAGGGTATGGTAAAAAAGAAAATGCTTCCTTTCCCCGGTTTCGATTCAAACCAGATCTCACCACCCAGCAATTCCACGAATGCTTTGGAAATGGATAACCCAAGGCCAACACCCGAAGCATCCCTGGCGGGTTGATCCCTGCCTTGTTTAAAACGCTCAAAGATCAAATCCTGTTCATGGGTTGGAATGCCCCATCCTGTATCTGCCACGTTAAACAGCAGCATGTTATCTTTTAACCGACACCCGAACTCTACATGGCCTTCGTCTGTGAACTTAATGGCATTTTCAGCCAGGTTGGTGATGATCTGCGTAAGCTTGGTCGGATCGGTTACGATAGCAGCCTCATCTTTCTTTAGCATCAGGATGTAACGAAACTTTAGCCCTTTTGCTTCAGCCTGTTGCTCCAACTGATAGTAGACGGAGCTCATCAGCTGTTCCAGGTTAACCTGCTTCTCCTGCTTTTCTACTGCGCCCGTTTCGATGCTTGACATGTTGATGATGTCTTCAATGATTGACAGGAGCTGATTGCCACTCTGAAAAATGATGCCGGTGATGTGCTTCATTTTCTCCCGGTCAACCAGTCCTTCGTGTAACAGCTCTGAAAAGCCCAGGATGGAGTTTAACGGGGTTCTGATTTCGTGAGACAGATTGTTGAGAAAAGCCGTTTTTAACCGGTCACTCTTTTGTGCCTCTAATTTGGCTTCATTCAGGGCTTCAACATAACGCTGCAGTCCGATGGCACTGCTCACCTGGCTGGCGACAAACTCCAGCAATTTAAGGCCTTTCCGGGTATACGCATTCGGGTCGTTATAACTCTGAACCACAATGGCGCCAATGGTTTTTCCTTCAGTAACCAGGGGTACGCCCATCCAGATCTCACACAGACTGCCAATCTGCTCAATACTGCCTTCATCAATAAGCTTGTTGATTTCGGACTTTGTTAAAAGTAATGATGTTTGTTTGTTTATCACATGTCCTGTCATACTGCCTGCCACAGGCCATTCCTCTATATTGTCTTTTTCGTCCTTTTCATAGGGTATGGACAACATACCGGTTTCTTCTTCATACAAAGCAATATAAAAGTTGCTGGTGTCAATGAGCCTGGATAACTCCTCTTTAATTTTTCTGATAAAGGTTTCCAGGTCCCGGGTAATCAGACTGGCACTGGCAATGCTATAAATCACCTGCTGGGCCAATTCGTGCTGTTTTTTTTCGGTCAGGTCTCTGACTATAGACAGAAACACCTTTTCACCTTCTATTTCCATGGGGCTCAGACTTACCTCTGTATAGACAGGTGTGTCATCTTTCGTATTGTGGAGCCATTCAAAAGTACCATATCCTTTGGCTGCTTCGTCTATGTGATGATCGGCGGCCGACTTTGAGTCTGTGCCATCGGGTTGTATATCCGGTGAGAGCTCATGCGGCTCCCTGCCGATTATTTCGTTACAGGAACGCTGAAACAACCGTTCTGCTTCGCTGTTGCAATCTATAAAACGGCCATTGGCCAAAATCAGGATGGCGTCTGAGGCGTTTTCAAACAAAGCCCTGTATTTTTGCTCACTTTGACGTAACACCTCCCGTTGCCGGTATTGTTCGGTCACATCACGAAACACAACCACGGCGCCCACAATTTCATCCCTGGTATTTCTTATGGGTGCCGCGGAATCAGCGACCTGGTGTTTTTGTCCGTCTTTGTCAACCAGGATCGTGTTATTGCCCATGAAAACAGTTTGCTCTGTTTCAAGAGCCTTTTTGGCCGGATCTTCGGCTTCTTCGTCAGAATCCCCGCAGTATATTTTCAGGACTTCCGGCAGGGGTTTTCCCAATACCTCCGATAACTTATAGCCGGTTAGCTTTTCAGCAACGGGATTCATTCGTTCTATTTTCTCATCCTTGTCCACGGCGATCATGCCATCACCCACAGACTGTAAGGTGATGTATAGATTCTCCCGGCTCTGCTGAAGTGCTTCTGTAGTTTTTTCCCGTTGTATCCATAACCCAACCAGGTGGGCCACATTCGCAAGCATGTTTTGTTCCTGCTCATCAAAATCAACATCTGTCGTAGTATAAAATATACTTATATTCCCCGTTGATTTTCCATCAATAATGATATCCGAATAAATAACCGGTTTTCCTGCCGGTACAGACCTGTTCCCGGGGTATGACTGGTCATTAAGGATGATCCTGGCTTTAGCAAGCTCCGGAAACCGCATGTTCTGCTCTATCTGTTCGATTACATAAGAAAAGAAATCCCCTGAAGACATGTTTGTTTGCATAACCTGACTGATGTTGGTCAGACATTTCATCTCCTTCAGTCGTTCTTTCAGCATCAGTGCTGTTTCGCGTTGCTTTTTGTCTGCTTCAATGTTGTAAAGGCCAAAAGCCAGATCATTGGCCAGCTCTTTGAAAAGCTCATTTTCTTCTTCAAGCCTGGCATACTCCTGGGGGGCAGAAACGACAATTACGCCATACAGGGTTCCCTGATAGGCGATTGCACTGCACAAGCCGGATCTGTTCTGGTAGTTGCCTAAAAGTGGGCAGTCCGGGCAGTCAATAGGTGGAGTGTCTTTTACCACGAAACGAGTGTCTGCTATGGCTTCCTGCATACATGGCGGGTAATCTCCTGACTGTACTTGCTGCACAAGGGCTTCAGAGCGTTCCTCCAATCCTGAAGAGGCGAAGGCCGCCAGGTTGTGCTGGTTGTCGAGCAAGGCAATCCACACGTTGTAATACCCGAGTGCATTTTGCAGCGTTTTACAGGTTTTTTCTATAAGTGCTTTCTGATCCCGCTCATGGGCGATCAACTGATTCACATTGCGGATACCAATCAAAACATTTTTCAGGTGCTGCTCCTTGTTTAAGGTTTCTCTCACATCCTGATCGCTGGTATTTCCCTGCTTCTGCGTAAAATTGTTATCAGTCATCTGGTAACGTGTATTATGTATCTGTTTTTGTATGATTGTCTGCAGGCAGAAAGATTGTAAAACGGGACCCTTCATTGATGCTGCTGCTGACCTCTATCCAGCCCCCATGTTCTTCTACGATCTTTTTGCTGATGGCCAGGCCAAGCCCTGTACTTGACTCCCCGGCTGTCGGCGTCGTGCTGGATTTATGAAAGGGCTGAAATATATTCGGTAACTCTTCTTCTTTGATGCCCGCTCCCTGATCAATAACGGATGTCACAGCCTTGCCGTTTTCATCCTTTGTGACCCGGATGGTGATGTAACTATTCTTAAAAGAATACTTAATCGCATTGCTGAGTAAATTATTCAGGACCTGTTCGATCTTGTTCTTATCAAATGCAAAATGCCATGAAGGGATGTCGGTTTCTATCCGGATGTTGATGTTTTTGTACCGGGCCACCATCTGATTAAACTCCACTGTTTTTTGAACCAGTGTAATATAGTCATTATTGGTCAGGTTAAGCTCAACATCACCGGCTTCTATTTTGGAGATGTCAAGCAGTTCTGACATAAGTTTTAGGGCGAAACGCAGTCTTTCTTCAATGGTTTTCAGAAATGTTTTCCTTTGGCTGCCGGAAAAACTGTCTGGGTCGTTATTCAGGATGTCGGCGTATGAAATGGCAGTTGCAATCGGATTTCGCAGGTCATGCGCCGCCATATTCATAAACTTGTTCTTCTCTTCATTGAGTATACCAAGTTGTTCATTGGCTTTCTTCAGGTCGTAAAGCGTATGTTCAAGCAGGATCTTGTCTTTTGTGAGTTGCCTTTGCAGGTTGCTCGTTTCCCTGTTCAGGTCTGACAACCGTTGATTTTGTTTGATGATGCGTTCCAGGTCAACTTCACCGGTAACCAGCATCTGATCCCCATCTTTGAAAACTTTTGCGTTGATGGTTGTATTGATACCTGTAACGCTGCCGATGGTCATAAACCCTTCGAATAAGGGCTCTGTCCGGCTATTCCCTCCCTCAGATAACTGTACTAATTTCTCAAATGCCGGATTTATAAGGCTATCAGCCGGAGTTGTCTGTGCCAGTTGATGAAAAGCTTTATTCCCAAATAACAGGGAGCGTTCAGGGATCGAAAAAACAGCAATACAAAGGGCATTACTTGCCAGCGCAGCCGATTCAATAATGTCCAGCCAGGAGGAAACTGTATTTTTTTTGTTATTCATCGGTAACTTGGTCAATATGGGAGGCTAGTTCCTGAAGGTTTGCGATGTAGGTGGTCCGGGGAAATTGTTTTGTGATTTCCTGACCTCCATGCAGGAAAGCCTGTCCCCCGACCAGTACCGGAAGGGTAAAATGTTGGTGAATTGCTTTCAGCATCTTTTCCATGATGGGCATGTGCGCATGGATGCTTGCTGAGAGGGCAATCATGTCGGGTTGTTTTTCTTTTGTGAATCGAATGAGGTCATCCACCGGTATGTTGGCTCCCGGGAACCAGGTGTCCCAGCCTTTCATCTCAAACACATCGGCCACCATCTTAATACCAACCTGATGCTGTTCTGTTTCCACACAACCCAAAACGACGTTGTAAGGTTTGCGGGTTCGGGATACGATTTTGTAGTAGAGCTCATTCATGATGGCTTCGGTAATGGATGTGGCCACATGCTCCTCTGCTACGGTAATCTCATTATTTTCCCAAAGCTCACCAATACGGTACAAGGTTGTTTTTAAGGATTGCTCATAGATATCCATGACAGGGATGTTCTTGTTGGTCATGTCGTGGATAACACCTGATGCTGCCTGTCTGTTCCCTTCCAAAAGGTAATGCAGAAGCTCCTGATTGGCGGTGGATGTAGTTGTTGGTTTTGCTGGCATAGACTATCCCTCCCAATAATTAGTTAGTGGTATTTTTTATTCCTCACAAGGATACAATCAAGAATAAAGGTACGTAATTATTTTGTTATTTCCCAACTGGCACCGTCTTTTCCATCTTTAACGGTGATGTTCAGCTTTTGCAGGGAGTCACGTAATTTGTCAGCTGTGTCCCAGTCCTTGTTTTTGCGCGCCTGTTGCCTGATATCGAGCAGGATGCTCATCAGGCCGTTGATCAGCTCTTGATCATTATCTGATGGTCCGTTCTCCGGCTCACCCAGGCCAAAAATATCGATTACAAACGTTTTGAAAACCTGTTTCAGGTTGTCGATGCTTTCCTGTGTAAGGGACTCATGGCCATCTTTTACGGCATTGATCGTGCGTATTGTATCGAACAGGTACGAAAGGGTTACGGGGCTGTTGAAATCGTCATTCAGGGCCGCATAACATTTGTCGGCCAGTGATGCCACATCTGTATCGGAGGCGTTACCAGCCGGCAGATTATTCAGGGTGTCCATGGCTTGCCACAGCCGTTTCAGGCCTTTTTCTGCTGCTTCCAGTGCTTCATTGCTGAAGTCGAGGGTGCTGCGGTAGTGTGCCTGAAGGATGAAAAAGCGAATGGTTAGGGGATGAAAGGCTCTTTCCAGCTTCTGGTGATTGCCGTTAAAAAATTCGCGCAGCGTAATAAAATTGCCCAGCGACTTGCCCATCTTTTGCCCTTCGATGGTGATCATGTTGTTATGCATCCAATACTGTGCGGAATCTTTTCCGAAGGTTGCATTTGACTGGGCTATCTCGCATTCGTGGTGGGGAAACAGCAGATCCATCCCGCCACCATGGATGTCGAAAGTTTCACCGAGGTAGCGGGCACTCATGGCGGAGCATTCCAGGTGCCAGCCCGGGAATCCCTCTCCCCACGGTGAAGGCCAGCGCATGATGTGGGCAGGCGTGGCTTTCTTCCATAAGGCAAAATCAGCCGGATGCCGTTTCTCCTCCTGTCCGTCCAGGTCACGCGTAGATGACAACATCTCCTCCACAGACCTGCCGCTTAGCTTCCCGTAGTGAAATTGCTGGTTGTATTTCTGAACATCAAAATAGACAGAGCCATTTATTTCGTAGGCAAACCCCGCTTCCAGGATGGCCTTCACCATCTCGATCTGTTCAATGATATGACCCGAAGCCCGTGGTTCAATAGATGGTTTTAGCACATGCATCTTCTCCATGTCCGCATGATAGCGGTCTGAATAATACTGAACTACCTCCATGGGTTCCAGCTGCTCAATCCGGGCTTTTTTTGCTATCTTATCCTCTCCTTCATCCGCATCGCTTTCGAGATGCCCTACATCGGTAATGTTGCGCACATAACGAACTTTATACCCCAGATGCCGGAGGTACCGAAACACCAGATCGAAGGTTACGGCTGGCCGCGCGTGGCCCAGGTGGGCATCCCCATAAACGGTCGGTCCGCAAACGTAGAGTCCGGTAAAAGGCGGATTAAGAGGCCTGAACGTTTCCTTTTTGCGCGTCAGGGAGTTATATATGTGTAGTTCAGTTGCCATCGCGGTATCATGTTAATATTGCAAAAGTAAAAAAAATACAAACCTGTTCCATCCGTGGGTGGGTTTCAGCTTTAAGCGACAGCGATGGTTAATGGGAAAGGTGCCGCTTGCATTTATGGTGTTGCTTCCCATTTTTCCAGCGCTTCTTTGGCCGTTTTGTATCCAATATCAAACACTGCTCTGGCACGTGACAGGTCCATGATCCCATAGTGCTGTACCTCTTCGGGTTCGATATACAGGTCGCACTTGTCTTTACGGCTGCGCGCATGGTTTCTCATGGTAAGATGAAAGGAACGGATAGCGATCTTTCTCAGGCTGTCGATATTGTCTTCCCTGCCCAAAGGATTCACATTGATACCAATGATTTTTTCACAGTTACCAACCAGCGGCTCAACCGGGAAGTTGTTAACAATTCCTCCGTCAAGATACTGGTAGCCATTGATGTTTACCGGAGGGAAAAATACAGGTATGGATGAGGAGGCTTTAACGGCTTCGATCAGATCGCCCTCTTTAAACCGGGTATATTCAGCCGTGTTGATGTTTACGGCATGAACGATAAGTGGAATCTGCAAATCTTCAAAGCGTTTGGCATGCAGGCTTTTGTTGAGTGTTCGTTCAAACCCTGACATTCTTACCAGGCCCATCCTTGGAATAATGAGCCTGACAAATTTTAACAGATTCTTGCTGACGATAGCATTCAGTGCTGTTTCGGCATCGTTGCCGTCGGCATACAAAGCTCCGACAATGGCACCCGCACTTACGCCAGAAATAATATCCGGCTTGATATCATGTTCCTCCATCGCTTTAAGCGCCCCTAAGTGAGCAAAGCCCCTTGTGCCGCCCCCACTTAGGACCAGTCCGTATTTGTATTTTTTTCCCATAAATTAGAGATTAGATGTTAGATGTTAGTCACCATATGGGCTCAGGCCCATAATATAAGGCAAGATAATTAATTTTTATGTGATTCAAAAAAGCTGGAAGCTCGAAGCTGGAAGCTGGAAGGAAGAAAGAAAGAAGCTCGAAGCTCAAAGCAGGAACTCCGTAGGAAGAGATCGATCACCCATGGGGTCATGCTCATATTATTCTTATAGACAACAGGTTGTTGCGTTGTTGCATAGTTCATTTATAGGACCTTTGGGGTTCATGTTTTCTTTTTTGTGATGGACTTTTTGACCATGCGACCATGCGACCTTTCTTTTTGCAAAAAGCTTGCGGCCAAAGCTCCCCGCTCTATTTACGCGTTAAAAACAGGCAACACAAATGATTCATACAAATATATCATTATTCAAAATGTATATTACAAATAGGTTTTGGACTTTGCACACATTGCTTAATTGCGTTATTTTTATTAATTTTGTTTGTCTTAAAGATACGAAAAATGAAAGCCAAGTGGACATACACATTTTTTCTGGCAGCAGCCATGTTGCTGATCCTGCCTGCCAGTTCGTTCGCACAGGGTGAAGAGAATGATTCAAAATTTGCAGAAAGCAACGGACAGGCACTTTTATCTCCGCGTTTTATGCTGGGCACGGGAACAAGCTTCTCAACAGGCGGTAGTGCCTTTACTATGTTTTCCAATTGGGTGACACCGCGTCTTAGTTGGGACATGGGCAATCAGTTTCAGTTGGAAGTGGGTACTATTTTGTCCACCACCCGTATGAACGGGACGGCTTCTTTGTTTACAACCGGAAGCCAGCGTCAGGAATCGGGCATGGTTGCGTTTGGTGATGGCACCCGGGTGTCACGGGGTACGTTCTATGCTATTGGCAGCTATCAGGTGAATCCGCGTTTAAGCATCACCGGTGGTACGTGGGTTGAGCGTTCCGGTTTTGATATGGCCGACAATCGATTGCAGGGATATAATTACCAACAGAACCCGAAAGGAATGATGCTGGGCTTTGACTATAAAGTAACGGAAAACTTCCGTTTTGGTGCTGAAATCAATGTATCCGGAGGGCAAAATCCCTTCTCACCGAGAGGTTTTGGGCACTCACCCTTCCCCGGCGGAATGTATAATCGCACTCCCTTTCCCGGACTTGGTGCCTGGTAACCATCTCAGTGTTACAGGATCGGTCAAATAACTCTTGTATCCTGACAAACCGTTCACTTTTTCAGACAGCTCAAGCGCTGTGGTGACAGGTCAAGCCCTGTCATTACGGTAGCTCTCCGCGGGGAAGTG
>JAWLDT010000006.1:0-67804 GCA_041686485.1 Bacteroidales bacterium
AGTCCGGCCTGCACAGGTATCAGCTCCCTGCTTCCCAGCTTCCAGATCTTTTCACTTTAGCTTCACACCTGAGACTTTCACTGTTCACCGTTCACTGTTTACTGTTCACTGTTCACCGTTCACTGTTCACTGTTCACCGTTTACTGTTTACTGTTTACTGTTCACCGTTCACCGTTCACTGTTCACTGTTCACTGTTCACTGTTCACCGTTTACTGTTCACTGTTCACTGTTCACCGTTTACTGTTTACTGTTTACTGTTCACTGTTTACCGTTCACTGTTCACTGTTCACTGTTCACTGTTCACCGTTTACTGTTCACTGTTCACTGTTCACCGTTTACTGTTCACTGTTCACTTCCTTCCGGCTTCGGGCCTTCCCTTCATGTTCTCATACACCATATGAACGATAAACATCATCCCCATTAAATAGACTGAATCCTCTACCGGAATCGTAAAGATCCGGATTCCCACATTCTCCAGGTCGTTATAACTTACAACCGGTATGGCCGTTAACACCCCGTTTACAATTAAAAAGGGGATAAGGATAACGATATAGGTCAGGAAGAAATGCGTCAACCAGCTTTTGTGTGACCGGATAAGGGGTTGTATCAATGCCAGTATTCCGGTAAGCAACAGCACTACAAATGTGTAGATCCGATGGGTGTTTATCAATGCAAGGAGGATGAACAGGACTCCGAGCAAAAGCGTAGTTACCAAAACGGCCCGGGGAAATACAAAACGCGGGAAAAAATAGCGCAACACCTCATAGGAGAAAACAATACAGTATGGTATTACAACAAAAAACAACCACTCTTCGATGGGCAGGCCAAAGATATAGAAGCCCGTCACGTACTCATGGTTAAAAGACCATACACCCTGCGCGGTAAACGCGATGTCCCAGGGGATGTAAATGGCCATCATAGCGATTATACCGGCGAAGAGAGGCTTCCACATTTTCCAGAACCGGATCCGTGTCTCAAAGCTTCTGATCAGTGGTATCGCAATACTACCTATAAGCAACAATGCATATGTGTATTTTTCCATGTCTTTTTAACACACATAAACAGGGTTTTGTTTGTACAAATGCGATAAATAGTTAAACAGCAGGCGTCCTCGCATCTTCGTGCTTTCTTCGTGTGTTTTGAGCCTCCCGAAGGGTCGGGACAGGTTTGTGGTGAAAAAAGATGATCCACGAAGGCACAGGGGACACAAAGTCTTACGCAAAGAAACAAAACAAGACTCGCAAAGGTGTTATAAAAAAACCGCCGCCGGCTAGCTGGAGCCGGGGCGGTGAGATATATCGGGGATACGGATTGGAAACCTTTTGTGTTTACAGTGGTAACGTATTGCCGATAAGGAATGTGGCGGCAAAAGCTACAATGGCGTATAGCTCAGGGAATA
The DNA here is from genome assembly GCA_041686485.1 of Bacteroidales bacterium. Taxonomy (GTDB): domain Bacteria; phylum Bacteroidota; class Bacteroidia; order Bacteroidales; family UBA7960; genus PUPG01. The sequence goes on from JAWLDT010000006.1 coordinate 1,401, forward strand.
CCGCGAGTATCAGGGTGTTACCGAAAACGTCGTGACCGGAGCCGATGGCTGCAATCCCGTTTGCACAAACCTGTCCCTGTCTGATCCCGGAAAGCAGGCCTACAAAGCCCAGGGCCAGACCGGCGCCGAAAATGGCGGCCGCTGTTGCCCAGCTCATACCGGCAACGAGGTAACCTGACAAGATGAAGTAGCCCATGAAACCATACAGACCCTGAGTACCGGGAAGGGCACTAAGTACCATATAGTTACCAAAAGCCTCATCGTTCTTTTTCAAAGCACCAATGGAGGCATTGCCACCCATAGATACACCAAAGGCACTGCCAATACCGGCCATCCCGACCATAAGTCCAATACCTATGTAAGCTAAAATGATTGGTTCCATAATGTTAATGTGATTTTTAGTGAAACGTTAAATGAATTTTCTAAATGGATTATACCTTTTGCCACCCCCGGAAAAGCCGGCGTTTTTGTAAAACTCGACAAATGTCAGACGCATAGGGTGCACAAAAGCACCAAGTCCCGACATGAAAAGGTTTATGCTGTGGCCAATGACCAGGATTACGACCATGATCAAAATATTCAATACCGGTATGCTGCCGCTCATTTCAAGGGCCAGACTGTTAAAGACGAAGCCCAGGATGGCGCTGGAAATTCCGAGGGCAAACAGACGAATATAGGAGAGCAGGTCACCCAGGATGCCCGTTACCATGTTGTAGGTGTTCCACAGACCAAGCCCGAAATTCATCAGGACATGCCTGTTCAGGTTGTTCAGAAAGAGGATTAGCGCACCACTTACTCCCAGCAGGGTGTATAGCGCCAGATTCATCTCTCCAAACGGGATGCCTGTAATCTCGCTGGTTGCATACATCGACAGTAAGCCAATGATCAGTACTATCCAGCCAACCGTACCGAGTGCCTGCTTCCACCCGAACTGGCGGGTTTCGTTGATCGCCTTCAATATCAAACCGAAGGTGATCTGTATACCTCCCAGGATGAGTGACAGGTAGAACAGGAGCATGTTGATATCTGTTCCGTGCTGATCAAACCGGGTGGCAAGATCGCTGTAGACGGGCAGGCTGGTATCAAAGAGGTTGATGCCGAAAAATACACCTGAAATCACGCCAAAGAAGAAGGTGGATACGCCCAGGTAAAAGACAAGGCCCATCATTTTTTTTATTTCCTTTCTCTTTGCCTTCTTTTGCATGAAGAGGGCGACGAATGACATCAGGATTCCGTAGCCGGCATCTCCCAGGCAGAAGCCGAAAAACAACATATAGAAGGGAGCAAAGAATGGGGTCAGATCCAGCTCATTGTATTGTGGCAAGGAGTAAAGGTCACCCAGCATCTCAAATTTCCGTGCGAACTTTTTGTTTTTGAGCAATATGGGTGTTTCTTCCTTTGGCTCCGGTTCCTGTGTGACGTAAAGGATGTTGTTGCTTTCCAGATAGTCAATGAGTGTACCTTTATTCTCATCCGGCACCCACCCTTCCAGCAGCATGACTTTCTCTTCCGCCTGTTTCTCGGTGTTTTCCACGGCCTTTTCGTATTCAGCCGATTCCTTTATCTCATAGCCATATTTTTTGATGGCTTCCAGGCTTCTGAGTGCGTGGTCGTCAATCTCTTCGTTGATGGAGGCCAGGTCTTCTTCCAGCTTTTTCTTATAATATAAAAGTTCAGACAGGGGGCGCTCCGGCGGACGGATCTCTTCGGCATCGATCGCCGGCTCTTCCGTCCCTTTCTGCATAAGGATAAAAAATACCTGGCCCGCTTGTTGACCTATTACCTCGATGGGATAATCATTTAGCCAGGACTCATCGAATTTGCTGTTCGGGACTGTATAAAACCTGGTTTGTATTCCTTGTTCAGCAAGCTTGTCAAGCGTTTCTTTCGAAAAGTCACCCCAGGGCTTCACCTGGCTGATCTCCTTCTCAAGCAGGGTCAGTTGCTGGTATTTCTCCTCAAGGTCATTATAAAGCTTACTTACATCTTCGAAAGCAGCTTCGCCGTTAACTTTGACTGCCGATTTTGGCTCTCCTTCAACCTCCCGCTTCTGCAATTGCTTCACGACCGACTGAACCTGTTTTATCCTGTCAAACTGTGCACGCACAGCATCCGATACGTCCGATTGCTTTTCGATAAGGTGAATCACACCAATATCCCGCACATCATCAAGGAATTGGGCATAGTCCTGATGAAACACCAGGAATGAAAACTTATGCATTGGAACAATCATACGTTTGCCTCCGCTTGCTGTAGTCTGGATTTAACAATTTTTTGTGCTGCCCTGGAAAGGTTTTCCTCATCTTCCAGGTACCGTTTAATCTTAAGAATGGCTTCTTCAAAGCCCGGGATCTGCACCTTTTCGTAAAGGTTTACTTTTTGTGTTGTCTTTTTGCGTGCATGGTCAAGCAACTGCATTTTCTGATTAAACACCTCACGCTCAATGGCTGTCTTAGCCAGCTCTTTGATAATATGGATGCCGTCAAGGTACCAGTCCGGATTGTTGAACATGCTGTAGGTTTTAACGTTAAACGATACATCCTCCAGGACCGGTGTTTTCACGCCTGCGATCTTTTTAATTGACAGGTCGACGTCTTCCACGGCTACCAGTTCATTATCAAACTCATCCCATAGTTCTATGGCATGTTGATAGGCTTGCAGCTGTTTTTCCAGTTTGCTGTCAAACTCTTCAGCTTTTTCTTTGGCTTTCTTTACCTCACTGCGCAGGGCAGCTTCTTTGTTTTGCAGGGTGGGCAGTGCCTTTTCCCTGATGGCAAGCTCTTTCTTCAGGCGCTGAAGCGATGTTTTGTTGTATTGAAACTTGATGGCCATATTGAAGGCATGTTAAGTCAAAAACGATGGTATTAGCTGTCTTTGTGCCAGTATTTATCGACTAACTCTTGTTTGATACCCACTTCTTCGGGTCTGAAGTAGTCTTTAAACAGCTCATAAGCTGTTTCAAGCATGCTATCGGTGTCGATGTTGACATCCACAGCCAGCAATTTCTCGGAATAGCCTTTCGCAAACTCCAGTGTTCGTTCGTCGTAATCGGTAAGGTCGAAGCCGTTTTCCTGTTTGGTTTTGGCGTTAGCGGCGTCGGCAAACAGGCGGACGGCAGCGTTCATGACCTGTGGGTGGTCTTCGCGGGTTTTCTTTCCGATAACGAGCTGCTTCAGACGCGACAGGCTCCGGAAGGGGTCAACGATCACTTTCCCGATGTCGCTGTCCTTACGCAGGAATAGCTGACCTTCGGTGATATATCCGGTGTTGTCGGGCACGGCATGTGTAATATCGCCGCCTGACAGGGTTGTTACTGCGATAATCGTGATGGAGCCGCCGTCCGGGAACTGAACGGCTTTTTCATACAGTCGTGCCAGGTCTGAGTAGAGAGAGCCGGGCATACTGTCTTTGGAAGGAATCTGGTCCATCCTGTTTGACACGATACTCAGGGCATCTGCGTAGAGTGTCATGTCGGTGAGCAGCACCAGCACTTTTTCGTTCTTTTCGACAGCAAAATATTCTGCAGCCGAAAGAGCCATATCGGGTACCAGCAGCCTTTCGACGGGCGGGTCTTCGGTGGTGTTGATGAATCCTACGATACGATCGAGCGTGCCGGCGTTGTCAAAGACGTTCTTGAAGTACAGGTAGTCGTCACGCGTGAGTCCCATACCTGCCAGGATGATCTTGTCGGCTTTAGCGCGCAGCGCCACATTGGCCATGACCTGGTTATACGGCTGGTCGGGGTCTGCAAAGAAAGGGATCTTCTGGCCTGTCACCAGCGCGTTGTTCAGGTCAATGCCCGCGATACCCGTCGGAATGAACTCCGAAGGTTGCATCCTTCGTACCGGATTCACACTCGGACCACCAATCTCCAACTCTTCACCCATGATCTCACCGCCTTCCATGGGCTCGCCATAGGCATTGAAAAAGCGACCTCCAAGATCTTCCCCGACTTTCAGGGTCGGGGCTTTTCCGGCAAATATTACCTCGGCATTCGTGGCGATCCCTTCGGTACCGCCAAAGATCTGCAGGGTGACCAGATCGCCTATGATCTTCACCACCTGGGCCAGCCGTCCATCTACGATAGCAAGCTCATCATTGCCCACGTCCTTTGCATACAGGGAAACAGTGGCCTTGGTAAGCTGAAACAGCTTGGTGTATACACGTTGAAATGCTTTTGTTTCCTTTTCCATTATTTATTATGTTTTCCTGGTTTCTTGATTATGCCTTTGCTTCCTCTTTGTCTTTTTTATCCTTCTCTTTGCCAGCTTCTTCATTAAGCTTCTCCTGAACGATCTTTTCCATTTCTTTTTCGTTCGCTTTGAATTTGTCGGACTCAAATTCGGCGAAGTTCATCTGTTTCAAGGCATTGATAATGCGTTTATAATATGGACCCACGTCTTCGAAGGAATCAAATGTAAAATCCAACGCTGTTATCTCGAGGGTCTTCTGAAGCATGTAGTTTTGCCTGTTGAGTGAGGTGGAGGCGTCGATGGCATCAAAAGCATCCTGCTGCAGGATGACGAAGTCGATCAGTTCTGATCTCCAGAACCTGATGTGGTAGTCTATCGGTACGCCGTCGTCACCAAGGATATTGATCTGCTCGTAGGCCTCCTTTCCTCTGAGCAAGAGCTCCTTGGCATGGAACACATTCTTTGTCCATGACTCATGGATATTTTCGTTGAGGTATTCCTCAATTTCCGGGTACTCAAGGTATTTGGAGTAGCTGTCTATCGGGTCGATGGCTGGGTAGCGCTTGCTGTCGGCACGTTGCTGTGACAATGCATAGAAACAGCGTGCCACTTTCTTGGTGGACTCTGTGACGGGTTCTTTCAGGTTACCGCCGGCCGGCGATACGGTTCCGACAAAGGTGATGGAGCCGGTTTTGCCATTGGGCAGATAAACATAGCCTGCACGGGCATAAAAGTTAGCAATGATGGCCGACAGGTCCATGGGGAACCCGTCAGGTCCGGGAAGTTCTTCCATGCGGTTTGACATCTCACGAAGTGCCTGCGCCCAGCGTGACGTAGAGTCGGCCAGCAGCAGTACCTTAAGACCCATGGCCCGGTAATATTCGGCAAGGGTCATGGCGGTATATACAGAAGCTTCCCTGGCAGCTACGGGCATGTTGGAGGTGTTGGCGATGATGGTCGTACGCTCCATGAGCTTACGTCCTGTCCGTGGGTCTTCCAGCTCAGGAAACTCAGTGAAGATCTCAACTACCTCGTTGGCCCGCTCACCGCAGGCAGCAACAATCACCAGGTCGGCATTGGCATTTTTCGACAGGTTATGCTGCAATACCGTTTTGCCTGAACCAAACGGCCCCGGGATAAATCCTGAACCACCTTCCGCCATGGGATTCAACGTATCCATCACACGGATACCGGTCTCCATAATTTTAAACGGCCGTGGTTTTTCTTTATAGGCTTTGATGGGAACCTTTACCGGCCATTTCTGTACCATGGTCACATCATGATCCTTGCCTTCTTTGTCGGTCAGGACTGCGATGGTATCATTGAGATTGTACGAACCATCTTTACTGATACTTTTTACGGTGTATTCACCCTGGAAGGTAAAGGGCACCATGATCTTGTGGGGGATCCAGTTTTCCTTCACTTCGCCAAGCCACATCCCGGCTGTGACTTTGTCGTCCTTTTTGGCAATGGCTTTGAAGTCATACTTCTGTTCAAAATCCAAAGGATCCGTATATTGTCCCCTCTTCAGAAACACACCCTCCATCTTGTTCAGGTCGTTTTGCAGACCGTCGAAGTTTTTTGACAGGATACCGGGTCCGAGCGTGACCTCCAGCATGTGTCCCATGAACTCCACCTTGGTGCCAATCTTCAGACCCCTGGTGCTTTCAAAGACCTGAATATAGGATTTGTTACCAACCACCTTGATTACCTCCGCCATCAGCGGGGTGTCACCGTGTTTGATATAACAGATCTCATTCTGTGCGGTCGTTCCCTCTGTTTCAACAATGACAAGGTTGGCGATAATGCCGGTTACATTCCCAATTGTATTCATAATAGGTTATTTTTCAGTAAATTTTTCAGGTAATTCGTAGTTCGCCTGCAGCTCCTTCAGCAGCTTTTTGAACATTTCATTGCTGTGTTCTTTGTCGATCGACAGCCAGCGCTCAATCCTGCCAAGCTTTATTGTGAAAGCCAGGATCTTTTCAATGGTAAAATAATGGAAGAAAGTCTCCTCATCAAGGTATTTCCACTTGAACTCATCGATGGCTTTTTCCCGCTCTTTAACGTCCTCCTTGCGCGAAATGGCGCTGAGCGTCTCCATATAATCGAGTTCACTGCTCAGTCCAAAATCCCTGGCCTGACTTTTTCGGATTGTCTCAGAAATATAATCTGTGCCTATAATATAATGCTCATAAGGGACTTTGTACTTCCTGGCATTCAGCGCTGTCATAATATTTTTAATGTTCAGCTCAAACTGAAACCAGTTGCGGAGGAAATCATTCCTTTCGTTTTCGAGAATATAGTCGTAGAATAGGGTGGCAAGCTCATCCTCCGGGTTCATGTTCGGGAATAGGGGCTCACTGTTTTGATAAGCCGTAATGAAGCGCAGCATGTATTCAGGAAGGTCGGCAGGCTCCTTGATATTTTCTTCCAACCGCTCTCGTGAGAAATTGCCCTTTTCATGCAGGTCTTTTTCTTTTTTCTCCAAAAGGATCAGCAGGTTTTGATTGTCATGTGGCAGAAACAGCTTTTCCACCAGCTTATAGTCGTTCGGGTGTAAATCCGAACACAGCTCATCCCGGAAGGCAAGCTGGTTCGACACCAGCTTATGCGTGTCCAGGGCAATGTCCTGAAGTCCTGCTACCAGATAATAATAATTACGCTTCACTTCCAGATCGTTTTATGTGGTTTGGGCTTGCAGTCGTTATTTTTTCTTTTCCTGCTTTTTATCTTCTTTCGCTTTCGGCTCCGCTTTCTCTTGACCCTTATTATCTTCAAAAAGCAAATCAATCAGTCTGGGGCGCATATACATTTTGAAGAAATGGTCAAAATCCTCATCCGAGAAAGAGATCAGGTATCCGCCTTCTTTCGGACCAATTTTAAAGCCGCCTTTAAACTTCTCGGAATAGTCGAGACTCAGGCCGCTGTCAAGCAGTTTTTTGGCTTTGTTCTTAAAGAAGCTGTCAAACTCTTTTTGTCGCTCTTTGGGTAGCAGTAGGGTCAGATTCACGTTGTCGCTACCTTCCGGCTCCCATTTATCGACGATTGTTTGAATAATGTCACGGGTGAACTCCACTTCTTTAAAAGCGGCTTTTGTTTCCGGTTCAATGGTTTTGGCCTGGATCAGGTTCACGATTTCCTGCTTCAGGTCGGAAAGAGCCTGCCGTGCTGCGAGCTTCAGCTCATTGAGTGAGTTGTTTTTTAACTCATTTGCTTCCGTTTCCGCTTTCTTCCGGATTGCTTCAGCGTCTTTATTTGCTTTGTCAAGCAAGTCATCGGCTTCTTTTTGGGCATCGGAAACAATTTTTTCTGCCTCCTGGTTGGCTTTATTTACGCCTTCCTGGTAAATCTTTTCAGTAAGTTCCTGAAGTTTTTTCTGCATGGCTATGTTTTTTTATAATATCGCCTGTTCTAAACGAGTGCAAAATTAAGAAAATAAAGCTGTATACTGTAGATTTTCTGTTATTTATGTTTTGAATAATACATGCTCGGTATGATGTCAACTTCAAAGATTGTTAACTTTAAAACGTAGCAAATATATTAAACTTATTTTTTGTTACAAAATTAACAACTCAAAAAGTAATCCTGTTTTTGACATAAAGCTGTCTTGTTTCTATGAAACTACCTGTTTTCTCCCTGACGCCTGAACATGGAACAGCACATAGGGTTACCGGAATGAGGATCAGGGTTATAAGGGTTGAAGCCAGCAAACCGCCGATGATGGTAATGCCTGAAGGGTTATACAATATAGTCCCATACCCGTACTAAGTGCCATGGGGCGCAAGTCAGGCATGGTGGTGGTAACCAACATCCTGACATGGTTTTACAATCAGAATGGAAAATCGTCGCTGTCGTCCTCTCTGGGGCCGTTGGTTTCTTCGATTGGTGTTGCTTTTGTATGTACCGGCAGTCCATCCACATAAATGGCTTTATATGGTGTTGTGGGGCAGGCATACTCACAAGCGCCGCAACCGACACATAGTTCGGGCGTGATCTCCGGTATGAACAGTCCGTCATCGTATGGAACCATTTGCACGGCCTTTGTGGGGCAGTGTTCTGAACATGCTCCACAGTCGGTACGGTCCACCATCACAATACAGCTTTCTACCTGGAAGTGTACCTCGCCCATTTTAATCAGTTTCTTGTCTTCGATGCTTTGGCTGGTAATAGCCCCTGTCGGACATACCTTGGTGCAGTCATTACAATCGTAATTGCAATAATTCTTGTGAAAGTCCAGCTTCGGTTGCATAAAACCGTCCAGGCCAAAGTCGAAGAATGCTGGTACGATTACTTTGCTGGGACAGGCTCCTACACAACGGTAGCAAGCAATGCAATGTGACGTGAAATGTTCATGGCTTATTGAGCCGGGCGGTGATACCGGCCTCTGGGTGTCAATGGGGATCATGCCCGGTTCACTTCTGCCTTGTGCCTTGATGGGTTTTTTCAAGAGGGGAAGACTTACTATACCACCTGCGAGGCCAAGCAGGAAATGACGTCTTTTGTTTCCATTCTCCGCTTTCGGTGTGTTGTTTTGCTTTTCTGAAGCTGCATAAGCATTGGTATAGTATAGTCCCTGATTCGGACAGGCTGTAAAGCAGTTAAAACAGCTAATGCAACGACTATGGTCCACTTCTTTGGTTTTGCTGTCCAGGCATTCTGCCTTGCATACCCATTCACACCGTTTGCAAAAGGTACAGGCTTCATCCCGGAAACGTATTCTGTATAAAGACCTGGACGACACCAGCCCCAAAATGCTTCCCACCGGGCATAAGGTATTGCAGAACAGCCGGCCGCGCCAGGCAGCCATCGTGGTTATAGCCAGGAATATGATGCCGGAAATCAGCAACACATCCCCCGGCAAGGTGTGCATGGTTTGGGGTGTCAGGACATGCACATCCATATTTTCCAGGGTAAAGGCCAGGGTATTATTCAACCATATATAAGCAGGCTGAAACAGGCTGGTGGATAATTTGCCAAAATTGGAGAACGGGTCTAACAGGTTGATAAATAACATGCTGCCGAAAAACCAAAAAATAATGGTAGCGGCTAATATGCCGTATCGCAGGATGTTCTTCCGGTTAGAAGTATAATGAAAACGGCGACCCTTTTTGGATTTAAAAAGTCGTGCAATGGCAATCACCATATCCTGAAACGTGCCCAGCGGACAGATAGAAGAGCAATACACCCGCCCGAAAAGCCAGGTCAAAATTAAAACCAAAACAAAGCCAAGTGCGGTGATCGAGAAGAATAATGCCATGAACCGCAACAGAGAAGGGAAAAATTGTAATCGCAATAACCCTTCTCCCAATGTATGTAAGGGCTTTATTCCGATACCCAGAAAAATAAATAATAAAGCAATGAAAAATAACAGGGATACGATAATCCTGATCTTTCGCAGGTGGTATAGCTTCATCTGTTTATGTTTACGTTACTCTTTGTAATTCAATGTTATATGACTCTGTACCTTTATCCAGGCAAAAGGTAGAAGGTAGAAGTTAGAAGGTAGAAGGTAGAAGACTTTAACTATAAGCTTCCTTTCTTTAAGCCCTGAGACTTCTTTGTCTAACCTCTATCTTCTACCATCTAATCTCTTCCTTCCAGCTTCCAGCTTCCAGCTTCGAGCTTTTTTCACCGTTCACTGTTCACCGTTCACTGTTCTGTGACAGGTCAAGCCCTGTCATTACGGTACGCAGCCCAAGTGCTGCGGCTACCACTGCTTCATTTTTATAACTGGCAGGCCGGCCAAGTCCGGCCTGCAACTGAATTGAACCCTTTCAGGGTTCTCGTTTTCCGGGCGTTTCTTATACCCGAATTGCATTCGGGGCTATTCATATTTAATCCCTTCGGGATTAGTGCCGAGCAGTTTCCTATCTTCAGCTCCCAGCTCACGGGTTCTGACAGCTCAAGCGCTGTCATTACGGTAGCTCCCCGAGGGGAAATGGTTGAGGCTGGTCAAGCCCGGCCTACACATGTATCAGCTCTCTTCCTTCCAGCTTCCAGCTTCCAGCTTCGAGCTCTTTTCTTCTTCCTTCCCTACAACGCTACCCTCCGGATATTCAGCTGATCCAGCTGCATGTTTCCGACCCCTTTCTCGGCGCCAATGCGGATGTGCCCGATATCTCCGGGCTGGTGTTCCAGTAACATGGAAGAGGCGGCATCCGCGGCAATGATGTCTTCCGATACGATCAGACTGCGCATCCTTGTGAGGTCTGACGTGGAGGTGCCCTTAGGCCCGTTTTGGGTCATCACCAGGTAGGCATCAACAATATTGAGATCCGGCTTTTTCCACAGGCAAAAATCGGCAATACACTGATGCAGGTCGTTGCGATGCCAGTACCCCCGGTCCCAAACCAGCCCCATGAGGTTTTTCATGCCTATGGTGACGGTGGTGGAGCCGTGGTGTTTTAAAACGGGAATGTTGATAAACACATCACCTTCGAGTAGCTTTTCATGAACCTTTACATTCTTTAACCGCTCGGCTCCGGGAATAGAAACCTCTGTGAAATACCGCTCAAGGTGGGCATGCAGCATTTGCCCGCCGGCGTTCTCGACTGCCTCTTTCACACCGCTGTTGGTATAGCTTCTTTCCCAATTGTCGCAGGTATGGTCGAAAGCGTATACCCGCCTTGCGCCGGCATCCAGACAATCCTTTACAATAGCTGCCATAAGGTCAGGATTGGTATTTGCGGCCCTTTCGGGTGAGGTGTCCCAGCTTGCATTGGGCTTTAAGACCACAGTTTGTCCGGGCTTTACATAGGTGCCAATGCCACCCATCTCAGCCATGGCCCGCTGATACAACTCTACCGGCTCACCATTACGCACGGCTACCAGGTCATAGTTGCCACGGGACTCTGCCTTTTTTTCGGCAGCAAACAATGGTATTCTGCCTATCGTAGAGGCGTACAGGCTGCTCAGGGCAGAAAAAACAACCCCCTTTTGAAGAAATTCCCTTCTGTTCATATCCCACATTTTTTTGCATAAGTTCTTATGCAAAATTAAAATTTAACGCATCATTTTTGTATTTTTGGGGTTCTTAATGAGATGAAACAGGTTATTTATACTCATTTTAAGTAAACAAAACCCCGGAAACCAGATCGGGTAAACAGGTTGAAAAATAATTAACCAATTGACAATCAGATTATGAGTCAGACCAGAGCCATTAGTTTTCCTGCCAGCACCAATCTTCGGGCGATCCTGTTTGATGTATTTGCATTGGCCTTTATTTATCTTGTACCCACCATTTCTCACATGTTAAGCATCAAATTGTACCTGCTTGAACCCATGCGCCTGATGCTTGTTCTGGCAATGGTGCATACGCGGCGGCAGAATGCATACATACTGGCGTTTACCATGCCGTTTTTCTCATTCTTGATTTCCGCACATCCCCTGCTGGTCAAAGCCCTGCTTATTGCCATTGAGCTTGTGGTGATGGTTTTTGTGTTCTATCAGCTGGAAAAGCGTTTGCATACTTTTGTGGCCATATTTTCCGCCATTTTGGTCAGCAAAATGCTTTATTATGGGATGAAGTATGTTGCGGTTATTACTGTCCTGCCAGCAGAACCACTTGTAGGAACACCTTTGCAATTGCAGGTTCTGACATCCCTGGCATTTAGCCTGTATCTGTTTCTTGTATTTGGAAAGTCCAGCTTATCAGGATCAGGCGGGACAAGCTGATAGTTTGCCCGGTGTGATTTTTGGTCTTTCCTGTTTGCCATTTTTTTACCTTTGCCGCCATGATTATTCTTGGTGATACTGTATTATCAGATGAGCTGTACGAGGAGCAGTTTGTTTGCGACCTTCCTGTTTGTAAGGGAGGATGTTGTATAGAAGGAGATGCCGGAGCTCCCCTAACTAAAGAAGAAACGTTTATCCTGGAGGAGATATCCGGACGTGTCCTGCCTTTTATGATTGGTGACGGTGTACAGGCAGTTAACGATCAGGGCTATTGGGTCAAAGATGACGACGGTGACCTGACCACCCCACTGGTAGACGGGAAGCAGTGTGCTTACGTCTTTTATGATTCCGGCAGGATAGCCAAATGTGCCATAGAGCGTGCATTTGAAGAGGGACTGGTTGATTTTCAAAAACCAATTTCCTGTCACCTGTTTCCCATCCGAATTACAAAATATCCCCATTACGAGGCACTGAACTACTTCCGCTGGCACTTGTGTGACTGTGCCCGCCTGAAAGGGCAAAAAAAGAAGGTAAGGGTTTATCGTTTCCTGAAGGAGCCGCTCATCCGCAGGTATGGTAAGGAGTGGTATGAAGAGCTGGAAGCTTACATTCATTACACCTATGAATCAGCATAGCATGCCCTGCCTGCGTCGGATGTAGCCGGAAAGTGCTTCAACCCTCAAAAAATACCGGATCAATGAGAGGCTCTTACCTGGACAGGGTTTGTATTGCCTGCTCAATTCGTTGTATCACCTCGTCTTTGCCAAGAATTTCCATGATTGCTTTTACGTCCGGACCTTTTCCTGCACCCACCAGTGCAAGCCGCAGACCGGGCATGATTTTGCCGGCACCGATATCGTACTCTTCCATGAACGCATGTAATGTGACTTCGATGTTTTCCGTGGTGAACGAATCGACCGAGCGAAGCTTTTCTGCCAGGGCCTGGAGCAGTTCTGGTGTTTCTTCCTTCCATTTCTTTTTGGCAAACTTTTCATCATAGGCCACGGGTCTTTCAAAAAAGAAAGCGGCTTGATCCCACAATTCGCTGGTAAAGTTAACCCGTTCGCGAACCAGGTCGGTGATTTTTTCCATGGTTCCTTCGTCGGGCTGGTATCCCTTCTTCTGTATTTGTTGCATGAAATCGGCCGCTATTTCTTCGTTCGGTTTTTGCTGCAGGTACTGATGGTTAAACCACCTTGCTTTTTCGGGATCAAAGCGGGCGCCGGCCTTACCGACCTTATCCAGGGAAAATGCATCAATCAGTTCTTCAAGAGAAAATATTTCCTGCTCGGTGCCGGGGTTCCAGCCAAGGAGCGCCAGGATGTTTATGAAAGCTTCGGGGAAATATCCTTCTTCCTTATAGCCTGGCGAAACTTCACCGGTAACAGGATCTTTCCATTCGAGCGGGAACACCGGGAATCCGAGACGGTCGCCATCACGTTTGCTTAGCTTTCCATTCCCATCGGGCTTAAGCAACAGGGGCAAATGGGCAAATGCCGGCATCTGATTTTCCCAGCCAAGTACCCGGTACAATAAAACATGCAGGGGTGCTGAGGGTAGCCACTCTTCTCCGCGAATTACATGGGTGATATGCATCAGATGGTCATCCACCACGTTGGCCAGATGGTAGGTGGGCATGCCGTCGCTTTTGAACAACACTTTGTCATCAAGCTGGTCGGTGTTGACCGTTACCTTACCGCGTATCAGGTCATTTACGATCACTTCCTCGTTTTCCGGCGTTCTGAGTCTTACCACATAAGGCTCACCGGCATCAAGTTTTTGTTGTACCGTATCTTCCGAAAGGGTCAGGGCATTTTTCATCGACAATCGTGTCTGGCTGTCGTACTGCGGGTTGCCTGATTTGGTTTCCTTAAGCCTGTCACGCATAGCTTCAAGCTCTTCGGGTGTGTCAAAAGCGTAATAGGCATGGCCCTGATCGATAAGCTGCATCACGTGATCTTTATACAGATCTTTTCTGTTCGACTGGCGATAAGGCCCGTCAGGACCACCTTTGTCAGGTCCTTCGTCCCATAAGATGCCACACCACTTCAGGGCATCCATGATGTATTTTTCAGCTCCGGGTACAAAACGTGTCTGATCGGTATCCTCGATACGCAATAAAAACTGACCACCATGTTTACGGGCATAAAGATAGTTGTACAGGGCTGTCCGGACACCGCCCATATGCAAGGGGCCGGTGGGACTTGGTGCAAATCTGACGCGAACACTCATAATAATATGTATATTAATTGTAATAAAGACCCATACGGTCTGTATAGTATGTTGTTTGTCTAATCTGAAATTATCGGTTTGTGGTGTTGACGGAGGTATGATTCCCAGTCATGCAGGGTTTGGTTTCGGACGACACGCGGAAATTTGTTTTGTGCGCCTTCCTTGCCTTTCATCTTCAACCAGCCATAGAATGCCTGAGATGGAAGCACATGAACGAAAACGTCTTTGATGGCGGCTATGCGTTCCACCCGGTAATCATCGTTCAGTATCTTCATATTATCGTCAATCTGCTTTTTCAGGGCATTGGGGTCGATATCATCATCGGTTCCGATAAACCACTTGTGGGCAAACATGCGGCCATATTTGATTCCTGTGACGGAAAACTCCCTGATTACAATATTGAGCTTTTCTTCGGCCATCTTGATGGCTTTATTCATATTTTCGATAGACATATGCTCGCCGCAGAGATTCAAAAAATGCTTCGTACGGCCGGTAATGATGATTTCACTACGCTTTTTATCGGCGATCCTGACCACATCACCGATCAGGTAGCGCCATGCACCGGCACATGTGCTTAGAAGCAAGGCATAGTCATGGCCTTCTTCAACTTCTTCAATGGTGAGGGCCTCCGGATTTTGCTGCAACTGGCCTTCCGCATCAAAATTGTTATCATCGAAAGGAATGAACTCCATAAATAATCCGTTATCCAGCGAAAGTTGCATGTTCTCAGTATCAGGCCGGCCCTGGAAAGCGATGAAACCCTCAGAAGCGAGGTATGTCTCGATATAGGTCAGTGGTTTCCCGAGTAGCTCCTCAAATCCTTTTTTGTAGGGCCCGAAAGAGACCCCTCCATGGACAAAAATAGACAGATTCGGCCATATCTCATGGATGTTATTCAACTTATAATGATTAATGATTTTTTCCAGCAGTATTTGCCACCAGGCTGGAACACCGACCATCACACCAATATCCCAGTCTTTGGCTTTGGCCACAATTTCGTCAAGCTTGGTTGGCCAGTCACGCTCTTTGGATATGCGTTTCCCCGGTTTGTAGAAATGCTGAAACCAGAAAGGGATGTTTTTGGTCGTGATGCCTGAAAGATCGCCTTCGAAATAGGTGCCGTTATATTGAAGGTGTGTGCTGCCACCCAACATCAGTATGCCTTTTTCATAAAAGGACCTCGGGAAGTTATACCTTGCCAGTGAGAAGATCTGTTTGACGCTGGTTTTTTTGATGGCGCGGAGCATGGTGGCTGTCACGGGAATGTGTTTACTGGAAGCTTCGGACGTCCCGGAGCTGAGGGCGAAGTATTTTACCTTTCCCGGCCAGCAGACATAAGGCTCTCCGTTTAAAGTTCGGTACCACCAATCCTTGAAAATGGAATTGTAGTCGTGGATGGGAATGCGCTCCTGGAAACTACGGATGATATCTTCGCTTTGCAAAATTTCGGTAAATCTATAATGTTCCCCAAAAGCGGTATTGGCTGCCCGCCTGAGTAACTTTTTCAACTCACGTTTTTGGGCTTTGCCAGGATTTTTAGTGTGCATGATAACAGGCATTCTGCTTCTCAGCTCGATGGCCCGCTTAATGATGGAACCTAATATTGGCATGTTGACTGTTTTGGTAGATACACAGAATCTTCACGTTCATTCATAAATGTACAAAATTTCTCACGAGTCATTATGGTTTCCACCAATCCAGGCTTTAACCTCTTCGGGTTTTGGGGCGGGGATATCCAGTTTCTTTTTCTTCCTGAGTCCGCAAAGCTGATTAAACACCTTATTGAGGTTGGCTTCCCTTAGTGTGCTGAGGTCATGATAACCCGCTTCGGGTAGCAACTGTGCCCAGGTTTCGGGAATGCCGGCCTGTATAAACGCTTCAGTGCCGCTGGTGGTCGTCGATGATTGTTCGGGTCGCATCTGCGGGAAGAACAAAACGTCCTGAATGCTATCGGCATTGGTAAGGATCATTGCCAGTCTGTCGATACCTATCCCCAGGCCTGCTGTGGGTGGCATGCCTGTTTCAATGGCTTTTAAAAAGTCTTCATCAAGGATCATGGCTTCAGGATCTCCGCGTCGCTCCAATTCGAGCTGTTCTTCAAAGCGCTGACGTTGATCTACAGGGTCATTCAGCTCACTGAAGGCATTGCTTATCTCTTTGCCATTGCAGATGGCCTCAAAACGTTCGACCAGACCCGGTTCACTCCGGTGTTTCTTCGCCAGCGGCGACATTTCTATGGGGTAATCGGTAATGAAGGTAGGCTGGATAAGATTGGGCTCGCATTTCTCTCCGAAGATCTCATCGATAAGCTTGCCACGGCCCATGCTGTCATCTGTTTCTATCCCGATGCTGCTGGCAAAGGCGCGTATCTCAGCTTCATCCATCGCTGAGACATCCGTACCGGTGAAATGGGCGATAGCTTCGTACATGGTATAACGTTTCCAGGGACGCCGGAAGTCGATGGTGTTGTCACCTACGCGGACGCTGGTCTGTCCATGCATGTCGGTAACGATCTTCTCCATCATCTCTTCCACCAGCGTCATCATCCATTCATAATCCTTGTAAGCGACATAAAGCTCCATCTGGGTGAACTCCGGATTATGGAAACGACTCATACCTTCGTTGCGGAAGTCTTTGGCAAACTCAAATACGCCCTCATAACCTCCCACTATCAATCGCTTCAGGTACAGCTCGTTGGCAATACGCAGATAAAGGGTTGTGTCGAGTTTATTATGATAGGTTTTGAATGGCCTGGCGGCTGCTCCGCCGTATATGGGCTGCAGCACAGGTGTTTCAACCTCAAGGTAGCCTGCTTTAAGCAGATAGTCGCGCATGCTTTGGATCAGGCGTGCGCGCTGCCGGAATATTTCCTTGTTCCCGGGGTTTACGATGAGGTCAAGATAACGTTGACGATAGCGTTGTTCAGGGTCTGTAAACGCATCATACACCTTGCCATCTTTTTCTTTTACCACGGGCAGCGGGCGTAATGATTTGCAAAGGATTTTGAATTCCTTGACATGAACGGTGGTTTCACCCATTTTGGTGGTAAACACAAACCCCTTCACGCCAATGATATCACCGATGTCGATCAGGCGTTTGAAGACGGTATTATACATGGTTTTATCCTCGCCCGGACAAATCTCATCGCGATTGAAATACAGCTGTATACGTCCGCTTTCGTCCTGCAGCTCTGCAAAAGAGGCGCTGCCCATGATCCGGCGGCCCATCACCCTGCCGGCGATTTGAATAGTTTGGAAGAGGCTGTTGTCTTCCGGAAACTGTTCTTTGATTTTCCGGGCTGTGGCTGTAATATCAAATGTTTCAGAAGGGTAGGGGTCAATACCCAAATCCCGCAGCTGCTGAAGCGCCTGCCTCCGTATCTGTTCCTGTTCGCTTATTCGTTGATCCATCGGTATCCTGTTTTTTGATAAAGTGCAAAGGTAATGAATATCCTGATTCCGGTTTTCTGCCATGCAGTTGTTTCCTGATGATTCAGGGAATGCGGTGCTTGCAAGTATATAGCAAGGGGTTCGGGCTCAGCTTGTGTGCCTTCGAAACTTTAAAAGGCTGTCTGTAGCTATTAAGCTGACAAGTTCGGGCTCAGCTTGTGTGCCTTCGAAACCCGGGCATATTTAAACAGGTGGGGGCCGGATTATAAGAAAGTAGTAATTTTGTACGTTGTTTACCAATTTGCCCAACCGGTTGGGGGAACGTATACTATTTTTAAAACAATCGATTTTGGCAAGAAAGAAAAAAAAGGGGAACCCTTTCCTTGAGAACGTGCTTATCACTGATGTGGCTGCTGAAGGAAAGGCTTTGGCACGAGTGGAGGATAAAGTGTTATTCGTGCCTTTTGCTGCACCCGGTGATGTGGTGGATGTTCAGGTTACGAAAGCACGCAAAAAGTACATGGAAGGTGTAGTACGGGAGTTTCACACCTTCTCTCCTGATCGGGTAACACCCTTCTGTGAACATTTCGGTATCTGTGGTGGATGCAAATGGCAGCATCTGCCGTATGAAAAGCAGTTGTCGTTTAAGCAAAAGCAGGTGACAGACAGTCTCGAGCGAATTGGCGGCCTGGACCTCTCTTCTGTAAAGAAATTGCCCATACTGCCATCTGAGAAAACAACTAATTACCGGAACAAGCTGGAATTTACCTTTAGCAACAGTCGGTGGTTGTCGAAGGAGGAAATCGAATCCGGTGAGGAGATCACTGATTTGGAGGCCCTTGGGTTTCATATTCCTGGTTTTTTCGACAAAGTGCTCGACATTAAACATTGCTGGCTTCAGCCCGAGCCATCCAACGAGATTCGTTTGGCCGTTAAAGCACATGCTGTTTCCAATAACTATTCATTTTATGACCTGCGTGCCAAGACAGGCTTCCTTCGGAACCTGATTATTCGTAATACGCCGGAAGACGAGTTGATGGTGGTCATGGTGTTTGGCCATGATGATCCTGAGGCTATTGACTCTATGATGTCGTTTATCGATCGCCGATTCCCGGATCTCACCTGCCTGGCTTATATGATTAATACCAAGCTGAACAGCAGCATTGGCGACCTGGAACCGGTTATTTGCAGTGGCAGGCCTTATATTGAAGAGAAGATGGATGGTTTACGTTTTCAGGTCGGTCCCAAATCATTTTTTCAGACCAACTCAGAGCAGGCAAAGCGACTGTATGATGTGATCCGTGACTTTGCCGGACTAACAGGGAGTGAGGTTGTGTATGACCTGTATACCGGCGCCGGTACCATCGCCTGCTTTTTGGCCGCGAAGGCCCGGAAGGTTGTTGGGATAGAATATGTGGATGAGGCGGTGGTGCATGCCCGCGACAATGCCAAACGTAACCGTATTGCCAACGCAAGTTTCCTGACCGGCGATATGGCCGACATCTTTAATGAACATTTTATGCAGGATCAGGCCTATCCGGATGTGATCGTCACCGACCCTCCCCGGGCCGGGATGCATCCGAAAGTGGTGAAGGAGTTACTGAAAAGCGGTGCAGACCGCATTGTGTATGTGAGCTGTAACCCGGCAACACAGGCACGCGACATCGATCTGCTTGGCAGTCATTATAGGCTTTGCAAATGCCAGACCGTTGATATGTTCCCACATACCCATCACGTCGAAAATGTGGTGCTTCTTGAAAAAAGACAGGAGGCGTGACACTGCGCTCCTGGCCGGAACTGTTACCTGATGTTAAAGTGATCGTAGCCGCTTACCGGGACTTCTTCCGTCTCGATATCCGTTACACTGGCAAATGACGGTCCTTTTTGGCACCACTGCACAAAGCTATTCAGCTGTTCTTCTCCACCTTCGGCAGCAATGTATACGCTACCATCCGGCATGTTTTTTACATAGCCTGTAATGCCTAATGATACCGCTTTTGACTGGGCAGCATTACGGAAGTTTACGCCCTGCACCCGGCCAAATACCTGAATTTGCAGACTCTTTGTCATCTGTTTATATTTTGCTTGTTTAAAATTATCAAGCTTTTAGCTTCCTATTCAAAAATAAGGCTTTTTGCTTGCTGTGCAAAATTTCCCATCATGGTGTGCCGTTTTTTTATATATTTGAACACCTTCATGGAAGCAGGCAAACAAGGACATCAGACTTGTTTTTCAAAGACAACACTTATTTATTCGTATACATTACTATTAACAACATTTTATAGAAACATGAACAAATATCTGATTTATATGCTGTTATTCTCAATGACCACAGGATGTGGTCCGGGCCGGGAGGATGGCGAAACCGAAGCTCCTGTGGCGCCAAAACATGAGAAAGAGCTGGTAACACACGGAGACACCCGTATTGACCCTTATTATTGGATGAACGACCGCGATGATCCTGAGGTGATCGATTATCTTGAGGCAGAGAATGCGTATCTCGATGAGATGATGGGTCATACAGAGGACTTACAGAAGACCCTGTTTCAGGAGATGAAAAACCGCATCCGCGAAGATGATCAGTCAGCGCCCTATTTCAGCAATGGGTATTACTATTATGTTCGCTATGAAGAGGGAGGAGAGTATCCTATTTATTGCCGGAAGCCAGGCAGCCTTGATGCCGAAGAAGAGGTGATGCTGGATGTGAATAAGCTTGCCGAGCCTCATCCTTATTTCAATGTAGGTGATTATGATGTTAGTCTTGACAACCGTTGGATGGCTTTTACGGCTGATACGGTTGGCCGGCGTCAATATACCATTAACGTGAAAGACCTGGCAACAGGCGAGGTGTTTTCGACCGGGATTGCTAATGCCGGTGGTGATGTGGTTTGGGCTGCCGATAACCAGACTTTTTTCTTTACTTCCATCGACCCCAACACCCTCCGCTATGAGCGTATACAACGCTACAATTTCTTTCATGATGAAGAACCGGAGGAGGTTTATTACGAAGCGGATGAGACCTTTTACTATATTGGTGTTTCCCGGACCAAAGATGACCGGTATCTGCGGATCAATGCCAACAGTACCCTGACTACAGAGGTTTGGTTGCTGGATGCAAATGAACCGTCCGGCGAATTTGAAGTTTTTCAGCCGCGTCAACGAGATCTGCGATACAGCGTAGCGTCTTATAACGGCAAATTTTTTGTCCTTACCAATCATGAAGCTGAAAACTTCCGGCTCATGGAGACCAGGAAGGATCAAACTACTATAGAGCACTGGAAGGAAGTGATCCCGCACCGCTCCGATGTGCTGCTGGAGGATATCGAACTGTTTGATGACTTTCTGGTCGTTCAGGAAAGAGAGCGGGGACTGCGTCAATTGCGTATCATAAACAGGCTGACAGACAAAAGCCATTATATTCCTTTTGAGGAGGAAGCCTATACGGCACGCATTGGGGTCAATGCTGAAATGTCAACGCCGGTGTTGCGGTTTAATTATACCTCACCCACCACACCGTCCACCACTTACGACTATCACATGGGCGAGGGTGAGCGCACCCTGGTAAAACAACAAGAGGTGCTGGGAGACTTCGACCCCGATGACTATGAAACCCGACGGTTCTACGCAACGGCACGTGATGGGGTTGATGTACCCCTTACAATTGTCTATAAGAAAGGAATTGAGCGGGATGGCAAGAATCCGCTTTTGCTTTATGGCTATGGTTCCTACGGCTCGAGTGCCGATCCCCGATTTAACAGAAATGCGCTAAGCCTGCTGGACCGCGGTTTTCTTTATGCCATTGCCCATGTACGCGGTGGCCAGGAATTGGGCCGTCAGTGGTATGAAGATGGAAAGTTGTTGAATAAGAAAAACACGTTTAACGACTTTATTGATTGTGCCGAATTCCTTATTGAAAAAGAATATACGAGTCCTGAACATTTGTATGCGCGGGGTGGCAGCGCCGGTGGGTTGCTTATGGGAGCGGTTATCAATCAGCGTCCGGATCTGTTTAATGGCGTTATAGCCGCCGTACCTTTCGTGGATGTGGTTACCACCATGCTGGATGAATCCATACCACTTACCACGGCTGAATATGATGAGTGGGGCAACCCAAATGACCCGGAGTATTATGAGTACATGTTGTCCTATTCGCCTTATGATAACATTACGGAGCAAGCCTATCCCAACTTATTGGTCACCAGTGGTCTGCATGATTCCCAGGTGCAGTATTGGGAACCAAGCAAGTGGGTGGCCAGGCTGCGTGATCACCATACGGGAGACAATCTTATCCTGTTGTATACGAATATGGAGGCAGGTCACGGTGGTGCTTCCGGCCGTTTTCAGCGGCTGCGTGAACTGGCCAGGGAATATGCATTCCTGCTTGACCTTGAAGGCAAAAGTTAATGAATGCCGCTATAATTAAATAATTCAGGCCATATACCTGTTTCTTCTGATTCTATCCTTATGGCTGTTGTAAAAAAAGTGGCTGTTACCGGCCCGGAGTCTACCGGAAAAAGTTCACTGAGCCGGCAACTGGCCGCACACTACCATACTGAGTATGTGCCTGAGTATGCCCGGGAATATGTTGACAGGCTGGACAGGCATTATCGTCAGGAGGACATCCTGGTTATTGCCAAAGAACAGCTGGCCATGGAACAGCGTGCCATGAATCAGGCCGAAACATACCTGTTTTGTGACACAGATTTGATTGTGCCCAAGATCTGGGAATTATATAAATACTTTGAATGCCATCCCTGGATTATTGAACAGATTCACTGGAACCGGTACGACCTGACTTTGTTGTGTGATGTTGACCTGCCCTGGCAGCCGGACCCCCAGCGGGAATATCCAAACCTCCGGCAATTTTTCTTCCACTGGTTCCATCGTGAATTACAGGCCTATGGTTTCCCTTACCGCATTATTCGCGGCAATGAGCTGGAACGCCCTGGAAATGCGATAGATGCCGTTAACTCATTTTTTAACGCTTATTGAAATGGAACCTTCCACCGCAAAAAAACAGCTACAACTTCATATGATTGTTGTGCTGCTGGGCTTCAGCGGCATCCTTGGTGCCCTGATATCCATCTCAGCCTTTCCCCTCGTATGGTACCGGATGTTTTTTGGATTCGTCGGGTTAGGAGCGTTTTTTCTGATTCGTGGTATCTCTTTTCGTGTCCCCTATAAAAAGATGCTTCCATTGCTGGGCATTGGTGTGGTTGTTGCCCTGCACTGGATCACTTTTTTTCATGCCATCAACGTGTCTAATGTGTCGGTGACCCTTGGCGTTTTTGCCTCCACCACACTTTTTACCAGTTTTCTGGAACCGCTTACCCAGCGCAGGCGTATTTTTTGGTTAGAAGTGCTTATAGGCTTAGTTATCCTTTATGGTATTTATCTGATTTTCCAGTACGAATTTCATTACCTGGATGGAATCTTGTATGCCCTTCTGGCATCGGTATTAAACGGGCTTTTTGTTGTAATGAACCGCAATATCAGCCTTCGACATCACCCTTCAGTAATCAGTTTTTATGAGATGATCGGTGGTTTTCTGTTTATTACCTTATATCTGGGGGTAAGTGGCACAGGCTATGGCGAGATCTTTCCGCTCTCTGCAGCAGACCTCATTTATGTGGCATTGCTTGGCCTGGTATGTACGGCTTATGCCTTTTCGGCCATCGTTGACGTGATGAAGGTGCTGTCGGCCTACACGGTAGTGCTGTCGGTAAACATGGAACCGGTGTATGGAATTATCATGGCCCGCCTGCTCTTTCCTGAGGCAGAGCAGATGTCGGGCGGATTCTACATCGGAACCCTGATCATCCTGGTATCCGTATTTAGTTATCCTTTCTTAAAACGCAAACTCCGCAAAAAAGCGGTTTGAATCTTTCAGACGTGCAAATGCCACAAAAGGCGGATTGTGCAGGTCTTTCTTGTTGTATTGAAGCGGTTTTTTGGTGTACAGGTCGAAGATATCACCGCCGGCAGCCAGCAATATGGCATGGGCAGCCGCCGTATCCCACTCAAAGGTAGGCGTAAACCGCGGATAGAGACTGGCTTCTCCGGCAGCCAGCTTGCAAAATTTGAGGGAGCTTCCTATTGCCAGGGTTTGTTGGGACGGGTTGATTTCTTTCAGTTGATTGATCAGGGCCTCGGTTCGTGAGTCAGGATGAGAGCGACTGACTACAATGGTTTCCTGATCCAAACCTTCGCGATCTGTCAGGGACTCACCTGTTTTTTCAAACAGTTGCTCTTCCGAAGCGATTGTCTGATCTTCCAGGGAACGTGTGTCGGCAATAATACGGGGTGGCAGATCCCTGCCCCCGAAAAAGGCCATATGCAAAGCCGGAGCGGTAACAATTCCCAGAATGGGGCAATCCTCCCGTATCAGGGCAATGTTAACCGTAAACTCTCCATTCTTGCTGATAAACTCCTTGGTGCCGTCCAAAGGGTCTATCAGCCAGTATTCCCCCCAGGATTTTCTCTCCTCATAAGCAGGTATGGTATTTTCTTCACTTACCACCGGTATGCCGGTTTGTTCCAGCCTGTCCTGAATAATGGCATTGGCCCGCCTGTCGGCCAGGGTGATGGGGCTGCCGTCGGCTTTGTCTTCCGACAGAATGGGGTTCTCATAGACCTCCATAATGGCATTTCCGGCTTCAATAGCGGTTTTAAGGGCTAAATGTGTATGGGCGATGTGTGTGTTTGTCATAGCTAACAAAATTATTAAAGTATTCTAACCTGATTTATTCATGATTTTAGTGAAACTTTCCTGCTTGTGCGGTAATGAAATCCGGCGCATTAGCATATTTTGTGAATAAGACAGGCTAAAACCATTGTTTTTTTGTATGGAATGTTCATACATGCATGGGTAACCATTGTTCCGGGATTCCATGCATACTCTTTGGTCTCGCGTGTGCAGTAAAGATTTTTTCAGATGCGATTGATGCAGCCTTAGGTGGCTTGCGTTCTTTTGTATACCATTGGAAGGCAAATATAGAAATTTTACCAAACAATCTGTTTTACAGGTTGTTTTTTTAATAAACCAAACACTTATAGTTATGAAAATATGTAATAGATTTTATTTAATGGGATGCAGCTTATTTATTCTATTCGCGATGTTGATGATAAATCCTTTGCAGGCTATGGAAAACAATGGCGAAACTGCCGGAAGTCTTCATGATTTTGTGGTTCAGGACATCTATGGCGATTCTTTTGAGCTGTCGGATTTATCAGGGAAGAAGGTGATGGTTGTAAACACCGCATCTGAATGTGGCCTGACACCGCAGTATGAGGAGCTTGAACAGCTCTACCAAAAGTATGGCGGCGATGGTTTCGTGATTATCGGCTTCCCGGCCAACAATTTTATGAATCAGGAGCCCGGTTCGGATGAAGAAATTATCACCTTTTGCCAGGAGAACTATGGAGTTAGTTTTCCTATGATGTCGAAGATCTCTGTGAAAGGTGACGATATTGCCCCTGTTTATGAGTGGCTTACCCGTGAGGAACTAAATGGTAAGATGGATGCAGAGATTGCCTGGAATTTTCAGAAATTCCTGATTGACGCCGACGGGCAGATAGTCGATGTGTTATCCCCCCGCGATAGCCCATTGTCATCAGAGGTGACCGACTGGATCACAGAGAAGTAACAGGTCAGAGATTACCGACCGGATCACAAAGAAATAACAGGTCAGAAATTACCGACCGGATCACAGAGAAATAACAGGTCAGAAATTACCGACCGGATCACAAAGAAATAACAGGTCAGAGATTACCGACCGGATCACAGAGAAGTAACAGGTCAGAAATTACCGACCGGATCAAAGAGAAGTAACAGGCGCTGCAGAGAATCCTCTACGCGTCGATATTCGCGTACTTTGCATTTTTTTCGATAAACTCCCTTCTTGGCGGGACTTCATCTCCCATCAACATGGAGAAGGTGCGGTTTGCTTCGGCAGCGTTGGTGATATCGACCTGGCGCAGTTTCCTGAATTCAGGGTTCATCGTTGTTGCCCAGAGCTGTTCGGCATTCATCTCACCCAAACCTTTATAACGCTGGATGTGCAGACCGCTTTCCTTACCATCTTTCGTAAGGTCATTTACGATTTGCTTTCTGTCTTCTTCATCCCAGGCGTACCGCTCTTCCTTTCCTTTTTTGATGAGATAGAAGGGCGGTGTTGCGATATAGATGTTACCCAGTTCAATCATTTCGCGCATGTGACGGAAAAAGAAGGTCAGGATGAGGGTGGCAATGTGGCTGCCGTCCACATCGGCGTCGGTCATGATGATGACTTTATGATAACGGAGCTTGTCCAGGTTGAGTGCTTTGCTGTCATCGTCGGTGCCGATTGTAAGCCCCAGGGCGGTAAAGATCGTTTTGATCTCCTCATTATCGAAAATTTTATGGGGCATGGCTTTTTCCACGTTGAGGATCTTTCCGCGCAGCGGAAGGATGGCCTGGAATTTTCTGTCGCGTCCCTGCTTGGCAGTTCCCCCGGCGGAATCACCCTCTACCAGGAAAATTTCACATTTTGCGGGATCACTTTCGGAGCAGTCGGAGAGTTTGCCGGGAAGACCGGTATTGCTCAGCACGCTTTTACGCTGGACCAGTTCACGCGCTTTGCGGGCAGCATGTCTGGCGGTTGCGGCCAGTATCACTTTGTTAACGATGGTCTTGGCATCCTTCGGGTTCTCTTCCAGATAATTCGTAAGCATCTCACTGACGGCCTGGTCGACCACCCCGCTGACTTCCGAATTACCCAGCTTGGTTTTTGTTTGCCCTTCAAACTGTGGCTCGGCCACTTTAACGGAAATGACCGCTGTAAGGCCTTCGCGGAAATCATCACCGTTGATCTCGAACTTTAGCTTGGACAACATGCCCGATCTCTCGGCATAGTTTTTCAGGGTGCGGGTGAGTGCCCGGCGAAAACCCGCCAGGTGGGTACCTCCTTCAATGGTGTTGATATTGTTAACGTAAGCCTGCACATTCTCCGTGAAGGAGGAATTGTATTGCATGGCCACCTCAACGGGAATACCCGATTTTTCGGTGAACATACATATTGGCTTGTCAATAAGGGTTTCCCTGGTATCATCGAGATACTCCACAAATTCAACCAGGCCGGCCTCAGAAAGGTACACATCTTTTACCGGCTGTCCATTCTCGTCGCGCTGACGCATATCTGTCAGTGACATCTGAACGCCTTTGTTCAGGAAGGACAATTCGCGCAGCCGGTTGGTGAGGGTCTCATAACTGAACTCTGTGATCCGGAATATGGATGCATCTGGTATGAACGTAATTTTTGTCCCGCGTAATTCGGTATCACCGACTTGCTTAACCGGGCTTTGCGGCCTGCCGGCTTTATATTCCTGCACATGGACTTTCTGTTCGCGGTGTACTTCTACTGTCATATGTTCGGAAAGGGCATTCACACAGGATACCCCCACACCATGCAGTCCACCGGACACTTTGTAGGTATCTTTGTTAAACTTGCCACCGGCGTGCAATACAGTCATAACGACTTCCAGGGCACTCCTGCCTTCTTTTTCGTGTATATCAACAGGGATGCCCCGGCCATTATCCATAATGGTGATAGAGTCATCTTCATTGATAATGACATCAATCTGATCACAGTAACCGCCCATGGCTTCATCGATGGAGTTGTCGAGCACCTCATACACCAGGTGGTGTAAGCCCTTGTTGCTCACATCCCCGATATACATGGCCGGTCGCTTCCTTACCGCCTCCAGGCCTTCCAAAACCTGGATGCTGGTAGCATCATAATTCATCTTGTCAACGTCTGTTGGCTTCAAGGGTGCATTCATACATTTTGCCTTTTTAGTAATGGGCAAAGGTATGGTTTTTTAAGGAGAATACCTACAAAAAAAGGCGCAAAAATGCTGTTTTAACAGGCTGATAATCAGAGTATTTGCAAGGGATGGTTCACAGGGTTTACAAGGAGTAGCTCACGCCGCCCATAAAACTGAAACCCTGGGTGGGATAATCCAGCCATCGGGCATAATTCTCATTTTGTACATTGTAGAAATCAAGGAAGACAGATAAGATTTTTGTGTACCGGTATTCAATACCCACGTTGGCATCCAGGTAAAAATCATGCACTTTTTCAGGGTGGATGGTTCCTGGTGGAATGTCTGATATCACCATTCCGTAAGTTTCCCCACGGCCGTACAGATCGGCCGTAAGGATAATCTTATCCTGGATATTGTAGCTCATGTTGAGCGTAAGAAGCATATCCGGTTTATGCCAGGCCTTTTGTTGGGTGTCAAGTGTATAATCATAAAAGTCGCCGCGCAGACGCATGGAAAAACGTTTGCCGAAGCGGGAAAACACCTCGGCATGGAAATGGAGACGACGAATATCATCATAGATGACTGTGAATTGGGATGTCCGGAAGGCCGATATATCCTGGTCTATTATGTTAAATGCGTCGGGGAAGCCTGACTTGCCAAACAAGGGGTAATTGTCAATATTGCTGTTTGTAAGCGACAGGTGGTATGATACCTTGTCGCCAACATTCCCTTTCACTCCGCCACTGATTTCGGAACGTATGTTGGTAAAGGATGTCGCAGGGAATGGCCTTACGAAGGGGTTCTCCGCTGATAATGTTCGCCAGGATTGTTTTTCCAGCCCTCCCGACAATTCCATATAGGCCGTCAAGCGTTCCGGAACAATCTCCATGTTCAGGCCTGCGAGCGGATAGGTTCGCAAGAGATAGTTGGCGTTGTCGTCCTCCACCGAGAAATTGACCCCTGCATGAAAGCTTAATTGGTCAATGTCAGCGTAAAAAGTTGGTTTTACACTGTAGATGCCGGTATTCAAAGTATCTCCAACAAACTCATAATAGTAATAATCGGCGGATAGGTCTAGCTGGAAATATTGTTTTTTGGCAATTTCGAAAGGGTCGGCGGAAAATTCACGGCCAATTTCCCCGGAAAAGTTGAAATGGTGCTCATTACCCTCATACCGGTCACTGAGCCAGTGGTGTTCAAGACCTGCATGATAACGGGTACTGGCAGAATCAGCATGGGTTGAGCCAAACCCGATCCGGGATGACAGAAAGTTGTACTGCTGTCGGATATCATCGGCTTCAGGAAGCAAGTTGTTATTTCCATTATCTTGTTTATCAGCTTCTTGTTGATTATTAAACGGGAAACCATAATAATGGACCACTTCACGGTCGTAGAGGATGTCAGCTTCGAGAGAGGTGTTATCGAAAAAACGGGTGCCGTAAATATTTGCTTTGTTGTGGCTGAAAAGACTATGTGGTGCATCTTCTATCTCATTGTTGGCGGAGATATGTTTCAGGTTGACACCCAGGGCATATTCATTGGAGCGCAGGGTGTTATAAAATGCCTCAAGATAGGGTGTCTGGTAAGATCCAAAACCCCCTTTTACATGCCCACGATACAATTTTGGCATTGGCTCGCCACGCATACGGGCAGGGGTGATCGGATCCGGTTCAAACTCGGTTGTGATTTTTTGTGGCGGAATCTGGTAATCAAAATCCATCTGCACACGCGTGGTATCATCAATCGTTGGATTGATATTTATCTTGAAGGCATCAGAGATGCTTGGTTCATAAGGGGCTACCACCTGTATTTCATCAATGTCCATGCGGTCCTGTGCGTGTAAAATACCTGCTGTGCCGACCAGCAGTAGCAGTAAAATGGTATTGACGATGTGAAAAGTGGGTGTTTTCATGACAATGTACTATTTGGTTATTATTCCCGCTCGCCCATTTCTATCTCCAGCGTGTCGGTTTCCTGGGGCATATCCCGCATCTCCTCCTGTTCATTAATAAAAGTCATCCTCTCTTTGGCTTCATCTAAAAGCACTTCGCCGTCGTAATTTTCGATGATACTTTCCAGTGTATGTTTTGCCTGAAACAGGTTGTCTGTTTCAATGTAGATATCCGATAACAACAAAAATGTTTTGGCCAGCCAGTAATCATATGCGGACATTTGATTAATGTATTCAAATACCTGATCTTCAGCTTCTTCGTAGTTTCCCTGCCTGAAGGTGATCAGGGCCAGATGGTACATGGCTTCGGCCGCCCTTTCATTATCAGCCATTTCTTTGGCCTGCCGGAGAGCGTCTTCAGCCATTTCCCGGTTATCTTGTTCAAGCGCCGAAATCCCTATTATCAGTTGGGCTTCCTGTTCCACATCACGTGATACTTTATCCGTATCAATAACTGCGCGGCTGGCTTCGATGGCGTCTGCATATCGTTCCAGCCGGTACTGACTCCGCATTTGTCCTTTGCGTGCCACCAGCATATTGTTTCTGTATTCGGCAACTTCTTCAAGTTGGAGAAAATACTGATTCGCTTTTTCATAATGACCCATGTCATAGTGAATGGTAGATGCCCGCAGCAAAGCATTTTCCAGAAACTTTGAACGGGATTGTTCAATCACGTGGGTGTAGCCTTCCAGTGCATGCTGCCGTTCATTGGTCTGGGAATAACATTCTGCACGGTAGTACCTTGCATTGGTTGAAAAAATCCCATCCGGGAAGCGGTCCAGGTAGTTTGAAAAGCTTTGAATCGCCTCCTGGCAGTCGCCCTGCATATAACGATTTTCGGCTGCCTCATAGGTCAGTGAGTCTTCCTGTGCCGTAGTCATGTCCGCCATATTCATTTCCTCGCTAAACCGTACAAATTCATCCACCCGGTCAAGGTCGACATAGATGCTGCGCATAGCGGAAAAAGCCTCCCGGGCTTCCGGAGTGCCCGGATAATCTTCGATAACCTTTTTGAATACTTCCAGGGCTTTATCATCTTCATTCAGGTTATAATGGATGAGGCCTGTTTTGAGGCGGGCACTTTTGGCATAGGAGCTGTTTGGATGTTGTTCGATCAGGCGGTTGAAATGGGTTTTTGCCCGATCATTGTTGTCAAGGATCAGCCATGTATCAGCGATCTCATACCTGGCATCATCGATAAAACCAGACCGTGGGTGATTGTTGATTAATGTGTTCAGGCTGGTCAGTTTCTCCTCAAATTTGCCCTGTATGCCCTGTACCAGACCTTTCTGAAATATGGCATAGTCTGTATCGATCACACCCAGGTTAATGGCTCGCTCGTAAAAGTCCATGGCCCGGGGATATTGTTTATTCATGAAATAGGAATCGGCAACACGGAGCAGGGCATCATTGTTCATCTGTGGCTTCTCTCCTGATTCGGCAATAAATTTCCTGAATGCTGATATCGCCCTGGGGTATCTTTCTTCTTTAAAATGCGCGTAGCCGATTGTGTAATGGGCCTGGTTGTAAATATCGAGGGTGAATGCCCCGGGCGTTACCAGGAATTTTTCATGGGCAGTGATGGCATCATCATAACGTGACAGCCGGTAGTAAGCTTCACCTGTCCAGTAAAGGCTGGCAGCGTATAATCCTCTTTCTTCCTCAAAGCGGCGGGTTTTATCAAAATGCGCAATGGCTTGCAGGAAGTCACCATTATTGAACAGCTCCACCCCCCTGTAAAAGGAGACGCGCTGGTAAGCTTCCCGAAGGGTTGGACTGTCCATCCTGATTTCTTCAAGAGAAGACAGGGCGTTTTTATAATTGCTGGTGGTCAGATACAGGTCTATCAAATGTTCGTAGGCCTCCTGCGTACGCGGGGACTCCGGATATGTTTCTATATATTGTTGAAATGATCGTATGGCTTCATTATAAGGATCGTATGACAGCTCAAGTGACAAAAGGGCATAGTTAAAAAGGGATTCACGGGCTATCTCATGGTCGAAATCCAGTTGATGAGCTTGCGTAAAAGCATTGCGGGCATATCGTTTTTGTCCGGTTTCAATGTAACAGGATGCAAGGTGGTAATGGGCATTTTGAGAGAGGGAATCTTCTTTGGTGGTTACCCTTTCAAAATGGTCGATAGCTTCTTCATGACTGCCGTTATGGAGATAGGCGAAGCCGAGCTGATAATGGTCTTCCCGGGTTGCTCCCGAACGGGGTGCACTGATATAATCTTCCAGGTAGGGGATGGCTTCGGCATATTGCGACTGCCGGAAATGTGCTTCTCCCAGGAGCCTTGATATTTCTGAAGAACGACGCGTTGTCCTGTCCTCCAGCAGTTTGGGTGCATAGGCCAGCAGGCTGTCAAAATTCTCCTGCAAAAAATGGATGTGTGTGATGTAATACGGAACAACAGGGCCAAAGTTCCGGTCGTCTGTCAATTGCTGAAGTGCAGTCAGGGCAGCATCATAGTTGCCGGTGATATAGGCAATATGTCCTCTGTAATAAGTGGCGGGGCCATAATAAACGGATGCCGGGTCGGTTACCCTTTCAAAATATTGGTTGGCGGTGTTATATGATTCGGTTTGGAAGAGGCTGTATCCTTTTTTAAAGAGAAACTCGTCTTCACGGTCACTGTCAACGTCATTGGCATCCAGACGTGCGAACCAGCCGACAGCTTCTTCATAGTCTCTTTGCCGGTATTTCAGGTTGCCCATATGAAACCGGGCTTGAGTTTTCCCGGTGTGTGAAGGATGTTCCCGGAGATATGCCAGAAGGAGTTCTTCGGCATCCGGGTTGAACAGTTCGGTGGCACAGATGGCTGTGTGCAGTTGGGCATTGGCGTAAACCTTACTATGCGGATCGTCAAGCTGTCGCAGGGTTTGCAAAAAAAGGTTGCGTGCTGCCCCGTACTGTTCTTTGTTAAAAAGCTCCAGAGCTTGTCGGTAAGTAGCTTCCGGCT
Organism: Bacteroidales bacterium; assembly: GCA_041686485.1. Taxonomy (GTDB): domain Bacteria; phylum Bacteroidota; class Bacteroidia; order Bacteroidales; family UBA7960; genus PUPG01. The sequence goes on from JAWLDT010000006.1 coordinate 33,609, forward strand.
CATCATGGATGGCTGTTCTTTGTGCTCCGGCGTACTGTAGTCCAAAAGCCAGTAGAATGAACAGACACAAGGTTTTTTTTGTCATCATCAGCTATTTATATGAGGAATAAAAAATGAGTAGGCAGGCCTGTAAGCCGGGTTCTGTGACACCTTTCAAAGCTGCCTCTTGTCATTTATCTGGAATAGTACTCACGTACTACTTCTAACGGCCTACCCTCCGGGATCGGGCGAGCAACCCTCAGTCCCCGGTTTATTTGGCCTTTCAACGCATAAGGTTTACCCCCTTATCCGGTCACCCGGATAAGGCGTGAGCTCTTACCTCACGTTTTCACCCTTACCGGCCCGGCCGAAGCCGGACGCCGGCGGTTCTTTTCTGCGGCACTTTCTCTCAACCTGCAATCGCAGGCTGGCTTCCTGTTAGGAAGTATGCTGCTCTGTGTTGCCCGGACTTTCCTCATCCCGCTCCTGTGACCGGGACGCGACAAGACGGCCTGCCTGACTCAGTATATAAATATTATAATGCCTGACGGATGTTTTAGTTTATTGATTTCGTATGATATACCGAAACTTCCGTGGCTCCCATTCCATAACGTGCAAATGCCGCATCATAATATTCAACATCATTCCTTTTTTCTAACAAACGGTGTAATTCGGTTTTAAGTGTACCATTACCCACACCGTGAATAAAAACGAGTTTTTTTATCTTCTCTTTTCGGGCTGCTTCCAGACATTGTTTGACATGGTCAAGCTGAAGCTGCAGCATATCAGCATTTGTCATGTTCATGGTTTGATCTGTGAGTTCGGCAATATGCAGGTCCACCTCAGCCATATTATCACCAACTATGTACCTGTCCAGAAAGCCCTCTTTCTGCTTCTTCTGTCGGCTGTCGTCCTGCACCTGTTCTTCCTGCTCTTTCCAGTGCTTTATCGAATCCGGTACATCAAAACGTTGATTCGCTTTGCTGTGCAACTCCTTAATGGTTGCCACTTTTACCGTGATGGCTTTTTGATGCAGCAAACTGTTGAAAACAAAACAGTCTTCTTTGTATATCTTGACAGCCTTGAAGACAATATGGTCTGAAAGTGGAGGCACCACTTCTGCCTTTCCTTCTTTAAAAAAGACAGCCTGTAACAGCGCATGACCCCATAGGTCAATTTCTGTTCGTTCCACCTTGCCCAGGTGATATTTTGAGCTGGCATCAATAGCCCCTGACAGCAATCCGTGATAGTTTCCGGATTTATTTTGATACAAACTGAATAGCGCCTGGTAGGACGAATGATTCACCAAATAAAAATCCATGGCACTACTCAGCACCTGCTCCTGATTCCGGGGGACCATAGCCAGGTAAATGCCCTGTTCAATAGCTTCGGCCTGATGCGGCAACTTCTCCAGGGAATCGGTTTTATGTTTCGCAGTTATACCACTTTCTGCCTTTTTGGCAGATGCCGGTGCATTTTGCTCCTCTCCTTCAGCTTTTATCAAATCACCCACAGCATAAGGAATCTCAAAACCATCATCGATAGCAACGTTTACAATCTGCTCATCAACAACGCGGGTGACGATCCCACCCCCTCTTTCATTCAGAAATAATACTTTATCGCCTTCTTTAAATTTCATGTGAGATGGTCTCCTTAACCTGTTCTTTTTTTATTTAATCCCTGCAAATAATGTGCAAAAATAATACAAATCGATCGAATATATTTATACGTTTCGGCGTTAGGTCTAGAGGATGTTTTGTTATTTTAGGTTTAAAGTCGGCATTCGGCTGAAAAGTTCGTAATTTTGGAGGTTATGCAGGGAAAATTTGTCAAAAACCTGGCCTTATTACTATTCCTGAATCTGATGATCAAGCCTTTCTGGATACTGGGTATTGACCGTACAGTCCAGAATACGGTGGGTGCTGATGAGTACGGTTTTTATTTTGCGATATTCAATTTTTCCTTTTTGTTTAATATTTTATTGGATTTCGGAATCACCAATTTTAATAACCGGAATATAGCCCAGAATAACCACCTCTTAACCAAACACCTCTCCAATATTCTTGTTCTGAAGTTGCTTCTTTTTTTTGTTTACCTGGTGGTCACTTTTGGAACTGCCTTGTTTATCCAATACAGCCAGGAACAATTAAAGTTGTTATACTTTCTTGCCTTCAACCAGTTTCTTCTCAGCTTCATCCTGTATTTACGCTCCAACCTGGGTGGGTTGCATCTGTTTCGCACCGATAGCGTTATCTCGGTGCTTGACCGAACCCTCATGATCATAATTTGTGCGGTATTGCTATGGGGAAATGTGGTCGATGATTTTCGGGTCGAATATTATGTGTATGCCCAGACGGTGGGATACATGCTGACAGCTGTGATCACTTTTGTCATTGTCCTGCAACATGCGCAGCGCCGTTTCCTGCGTTTAAGATGGAATTTTCCTTTTATCCTGGTAATCATCAGGCAGAGTTTTCCATTTGCCTTATTGGTATTGCTGATGACTTTTTATAACCGGGTCGACAGCGTGATGCTTGAAAGGATGCTGGACAACGGGGCCCGTTATAGTGGTATTTATGCCACCGCCTACCGGCTGCTCGATGCAACGAACATGATCGCATATCTTTTTTCCGTACTGCTGCTACCCATTTTTGCCAGGATGATCAAACAGCAGGAAAATATTGAACAACTCGCCAAACTGGCTTACACACTTATAATAACACCTGCCATTATCATTGCTGTAGGGGCATTTTTCTATTCCGAACAGATCATGATGCTGCTTTATCCTATTCATGAAGGTGAAACAGCGGCAGCATTTGCGTATCGTATTGAGGAGTCATCAACGGTGTTTGGGTTGCTTATGACCTCGTTCCTGGCTATTTCAGGCACTTATGTGTTTGGTACGCTGCTGACTGCAAATGGTAGCCTGTTCCGCTTAAATATGATCGCTTTGGCAGGTATGGTACTGAATATCATCCTGAATTTTTCCCTGATCCCTGTTTACCAGGCAGTAGGCTCTGCTGCTTCAAGCCTGTTTACACAAATGGCGGTGGCTATAATTCAGATTTTCGTGGTAAAAAGTTTGTTTGGATTGCGTACCAACTATAAGCTTCTGGGAAAGATCCTCGTTTTTCTTGCCGGAACCGTTTTTCTAAACTGGATGTCGGTCATGTTGCCTTATTCCTGGATAATTAATTTTGTACTAATGGTTGTATGTTGCCTGCTGTTAGCCCTGGTTATCAGGTTGCTGAGTATTCGCCACATCTACCAGCTGATACGTTATGGTGAAACCTGATCATTGCCTGCTAACTTTCAGTGACCCTGTTCGTATAAAATTCTGTATTTTTGCGGCTGCTTAACTTCAATAATATTTGCTTCCTGTCGTTATTTAGTATAAATGTAAAATCAGTCAACAGTCATGGATCCAAAAAGTAATGCATTTGATTCCACCAACGTGATTACCTTTCTCATAAGGTGGTGGAAGCATTTGTTTATCATTTGTATTGTTGCGGCCATCGCTGCGGCAATTTTTTCTTCCCCCCATTTCATTACGCCGAAATTTGAATCGACCGTTACCATGTTTCCGGCTACTTCCGGTAGTTTGTCAAGCTCTGTTCTGGCCAGCCAGGCAGCAGCGCGGGATGATTTTCTCGATTATGGTGAAGTTGAAGAAGCTGAACGGTTATTGCAGGTGCTTGAGTCTGGAAATGTTCGTGACCGGGTGGCTGAACGTTTTAACCTGATGGAACACTATGGTATAGATGAAGATGCTTCTTACCTGAGAACAGAACTGATTGAAACATATCACGGAAATATCTCTTTTAGCCGTACGCAGTATGGTGCCGTTGAGGTTACCGTCAGGGATGAAGACCCGGCCATGGCAGCTGATATTGCCAATGAGCTTGCCGCTCTGGCCGACACCGTGCAAAACGAATTGCGTCAGGAAAGAGCTGAACTGGCTTATAATGTCACAAAAAAACAATATGAAAACCTGCTGGCCGACGCCCAACAATCAGAAGATACCCTTCGGAAAATTATGAAACAGGGTGTTTTTGACCTGGAAGGCCAATCTTCCATGTTAACCCGCCAGTTGGCCAAAGATGTTTCTGCCGGCCATGAAGAAGGGGTACGGGAACTGGAAAACCGTCTTGAAAAACTGGGAGATTATGGTGGCGCGTTTATCTACAACAAAGCTTACCTCAGTAATATCAGTGAGCACCTTATCGTGATACAGCGCCGATACCGGGAAGCCCAGACGGACCTGGAAAATTTTGTGCCCTTTAAATTTGTCCTGGACAAGGCCTACGAACCTGAACGCAAAGCGTACCCCGTAAGATGGCTGATCGTTGTGCTGACAACCTTTGCCGCCGGCTTTATGGGCGTGATGATATTGATGGTCTACGAAAACCTCCAGAATAAAGGGATTATTCAGTCGAACGTAAGATCTAAACAAAAATCATAACCTTCTGGTGCTACGTGATCTCAGGCTGACTTGGCTATATGGCGGTACCGCCCTGTTTACCGCGCTAAACCTGGTATTCATTATGTATGATGTATACTGGTTGTTAGCGCTGCCATTCGTGCTGGGCGCTATGTTGCTGTTTTTCTTTTCGCTGGATAAGCTTATTTGGATAATGGTTTTATTAACACCGTTCACCTTCAAATTCGAACATGAAGGGATGGGGTTTACGGTCAATCTTCCGACAGAGCCGCTGATCGTGGCCATCATGCTGCTGTTCTTTTTCAGACTCATCTATGAAGGGAGCTATAGCAAACAGGTGTTAAAACATCCGGTCACCATCTTTTTGTTATTGCACCTGGTATGGATGTTTGTGACCACGGTGAGTAGCGAGATCCCCCTGGTTTCATTCAAATATTTTATCGCACAGCTCTGGTTTATTACCACATTTTATTTCGTGGGCATCTATCTTTTTCGCAACATGCACAACATGTCACGGTTTATGTGGCTGTTTGGCTCGGCTTTGGTCATTGTTGTGCTGATAATAACAGCCAATCATTACCAGTTTGGTTTTGACCGTGATGTCGGCTACGCTGTTGTGCAACCTTTTTTCAATGACCACACCCATTATGCGGCAGTTCTGGCCCTGGTGGCTCCGTTTTTTATCCTCATGGCTTTCAATCCGGAGCATAGCGTTCTGCGACGGCGCGTGGCATTGCTGATATTTATTGCTTTTTGCGTCGGTATACTTTTTAGTTATAGCCGGGCCTCCTGGCTTAGTCTGATGGTGGCTTTTGCCGGGTTCTTTATTCTTCTGTTCAGGCTTAAATTTCGCTTCATTGTGACCGGCCTGATCCTGGTCTTTGGTATTTTTCTTGTCTTCCAGACCCAGATCATCATGCAACTTGAGCGCACCCAGGAAGAATCATCCGGCGACTTTACCGAGCATGTCCGTTCCATTACCAACATCACTTCTGATGCTTCCAACCTGGAGCGTATCAACAGATGGCGCTCCGCCTACCGGATGTACCAGGAAAGGCCCGTGCTGGGATGGGGTCCAGGAACTTACCAGTTTGTGTATGCCCCGTTTCAACGATCCGAAGATTATACCATCATCACTACACATTTCGGCGATCTGGGCAATGCACACAGCGAGTATATCGGTCCACTTTCAGAAAGCGGGCTGCCAGGTATGTTGATCAAGATCGGCCTGACACTCGCCGTTCTCGCCACAGGTGTCAAATTATACAAAAAAGCCCCTACACGCGAAATGAGGCTGATCGCCCTGGGCCTGTCACTGGGCTTTATCACCTATTTTACCCACGGCATGCTCAACAACTTCCTGGATACCGATAAAGCATCCGTGCCCTTCTGGGGAATGATGGCTATCCTGGTTGCCATGGATGTTTTCTTTGAGAAAAGAAAGGATGAAGGGTAAACCCCGCCATTATAAGCTTGTTATCGACTATCTGAAGCATATGTTTGCACAGGCATGGATAAAATCATGCCTTGTTCCCATAAAGTTTGTAAAGGACGGCATTATCCGTTAATTTTGTCATTCAAATCAAAGCCTAACTATTATGGAAACCATCAAAACCTTATTGAACCATAAAACAATCCGGAATTATAAAAGTGATCCCATCGACAAAAAAGTGCTTGATGAGATTCTGGAAGCCGGCTTTCGTGCTTCAACAACCGGAAACATGCAGGTCTATAGCGTGATTGTCACAGAGGATGAGGAAAGAAAGAAGGAGCTCTGTAAACTGCACTTTGGTCAGAAAATGGTTGAACAGGTACCCGTTGTGCTCACTTTTTGTGCCGATTTTAATCGGTTTAACAAATGGTGCCGGCAACGTAACGCAGCGCCTGGTTACGATAACTTCCTCTCATTCTTTACCGCCTCGATCGATGCATTGCTGGTCTCGCAAAATGTGGCTGTTGCTGCCGAGGCCCACGGTCTGGGAATCTGCTACATGGGACCGACTACCTACCAGGCCAACAAGTTGATTGACTTCTTTAACCTGCCCGAAGGCGTTGTTCCTGTTACCACGCTCGTGGTCGGTTATCCGGATGAAGATCCCGAACAGGTTGACCGCCTTCCCGCAGAGGGCGTGGTGCATCACGAAACATATAAAGATTATTCCAAAGAGGATATCAATAAGATCTATTCCTATAAAGAGAGCCTTCCACTAACAAAAAGCCTGATCGAAGAAAATCAGCTGGAAAACCTGGCCCAGATATTCACCCAAAATCGCTATACCAAAAAGGACAATGTTCATTTCAGCCGCGAATTCTTGTCGGCCATTGAAAGACAAGGTTTTATGAATCACGGTGAGGAATAGCCTCAGGGAAACAATATACCCTTGAAGTCACCTACCGGCACCTTTGGAACCGAGGCATTGCAGGTGTGGTTTATGGCGGTGATAAATTCGTTGGCCACAATGGCGTTCCCACGCGCGGTAAGATGAATACCATCCAGTGAGAATACACCGCCGCTGATATAATCATTGCTGAAGGCTATGGCGTCAAAGTAAATACCGCTTTCAGCTTCTGACAAGAGGGTGTGGACGTCAACATGGGCCAGACCATGTTGGTTGGCCGCTGTTTCAATAACATCATTATACGCCGTTACGGCCTCTTGTACCTCAATGATCTGTTCTTCCGAGAGGTAATATTCCTGCGGTATGGGAACCATTGTACCCCATCCATCTTCTTCGACTTTTTCCATTGGCAGGCTGAGCAACACAAGCTCATCACTGGTAAGGTGCCTGAAGCCGGCTTCGTGCTCTTCGTCGGCCACCAGAAAGGCATTGTTCCCTGTTGCAAAATGTATATGCGGCAATTGGGCATACGCATCGTTAAGCGCATTTACTACTGCTTCATCCCCGATTTCCAGGGCATTGTACGGAATGGTGCTAAAAAAAGGGGTGCCGGTAATATCCACGATATTGGCAATGGCTCCCCGGGCATCGCTGGCGGTAAGCTGGTTTATGATCAGCTCCAGGGTAACCGAAAAGCTGGTCACTGGTGTGATGCCATCACCCTCACCGCCACTGGTCGCAAAATTCAGGATGTCGTTGCTTCCTGCCCACAAAGTAAAGAAGGTGGGGTTCATGTCCGTAGCATCAGCAAGCATGGTTGCTGATGTGGGGTCAGAGGCGAAACGTCCAAAGTAAGGGTTAAGTATTCCATATCCCGGTATGAGCATATGCTGGACCTTTGCACCAGGAACACCCATATTGTGAAATGGCCCTTCAGCCGGATAGATGTTGTCAAAATTTCCGGGATCGGGATCGCCAGGCATGTCGACAGGCATTAACTCACCATTCATTTCCTGCAGGACCAAACGGTTTCCAAAACCCAGCTCGTCATTCATCAATGGTTGATTAAAGGAGGTGAGCCCAACATGCTGAAACTGATCCGCCAGGATGTTAGGAAAACTATTTTCCTGGCCGCTTTTGTAAAGGTCACCATTGGCAAAGCCGGCTGTGAGTGAGTTGCCAACGGCAACATACGTGGAGAAATCTGCTTCTCCCGGATCGGGTGTGTATGTCTCGATGTCTGCCTCACAGGCAACAAATATCGTTATGAACCATAGAACGGGAATGACCCTGGCGTGTTTTTTTATCAAAAAAATAAATGTAGCTATCATGTGTCTCAATTTGCGTTGTTGTGTAATAGTAATGTGGTTTTGAAAAACTGTATCATAATTGGTAGCTTATTCCGAGCCCGGGGATTAAGATCCTGGACTTATAAGTGCCGCCGAAGTCTTCAAGCTTATACACACCTTCATCCTCCAGCCCCATGATGAACAAGAGGCTGGCATCAACACTCAGACGGGAATCAGGAGCAAATGAGAGTCCTCCGGTAAAGGCCAGGTTATCCAGGCTTGGCGTTTCGGGTGTGAAGTAATCCTCATGCACGGGCGAAGGGTCAAAGTAGGTACCTGCCCGGGCAGTGAATAAGTCATTGATTTTGTATTCCCCACCCAACCGTATGATCAGGGTGTTGCTATACTCCCGTGGGTTTTCACTGTCCTGAAGCATATCGGTATTGTCTTCAAAGTCAAACGCAAGTTCTTCATAGGTGTTCCAGAAAACATAGTTAAGGTTCAGGCCTATCATCAGCTCAGGAGTTGCCTGGTAAGACGCACCGGCATCCAGGTTGGCCGGAAGCGGTAACTGCATGCTTACATTTGTGGGAGAGGGGAATCCTGCTGTTAATGATGGTGGAACGACAAAAGTGGCCTGGCCATCGTCAACATCCATCTCAATTTCAGAGCGATAACTAACGCCAACAGCGATACCTGACGGATGTGTAAACTGGATTCCTGCATTGAAGCCATAATTGGCGGTATTCCCTTCGATATTAACCCGGCCCTCGCCATCCGGACCATTCAATGGCAAAGCCCGCTCCAGTTCTACTGCCCCCAGGGCATAGACAAAACCGGCACCGACAGACAGGTATTCGAAAAGACGATAGGAGAGGGTGGGCTGGATGGTTATAGCCTGCAAAGAAATGTCCTGTATCAGAAAACGGCCTGCCCAGCTATCTTCCCAGGTAAGGTTATTGCCAAAAGGGGTATTTACCGCAACACCCGCTGCCAGTTTGTCGGTGAGTTTTGCTGCACCGTAAAAATGAAAAGGAGTGCCTGGCGGGTTTTCTGTACTTGCCTGATAGAGGGAGGGCTGTTCCATTTGGTACGTTATATCGGAAAAAATACCGTTGATACCTCCTGTCACACTAACATCATGTGGCATCATGGCCAGGCCGCCCGGATTAAAAAAGGCTGCACTGGCATCCATGTGCAGCGAAGTGCCTATCAGGCCCATGCCTGTTTGTTTCTGGCCGTGGAGGCTTACCTGATAACCTCCTGCCATTGATGAATTTACAGCCAGTAATAAAAGAAGAAGGCTGATCATTGGTTTTTGCATAATAAATGGTTTTGAATCGTTGACATTGAAAATGTGGTGCAAGATATAAAAAACACAGGCTTAAAACAAATGTTTATAAGCATAATCGATTTCATGGCGTAAGGAGGTGTTGACTGGCAAGCAACTAATAATTAAAACTGCTGCCACCGATAAATTCTCTAAGAATGCTGGTTGGGGGAATGTCTTTGGGATCTATGGGGGTTAGCAGGCCAAGCATTCGGTTCAAACGTTTTACTTCATTGCGTACCATGTCATTTTCTGCTTTTGCGGGATGTATGACCGTTGGTGCATAATGGGCAAAAACGGCCGGTTCGTAAATCAGGGCGGAATTGAAGAATGCGTGTGCTTTCTCCTGGAAGGGAAAAATACTCTGGGCTTCATTCTGCATCACATCCGGCCAGCGGCAAATGGTTTCGTTGAAGTCATACCCCCGGAAGAGATGATCCCTTACAAGGCGGCGTACAAGCCGGTGATCAGAGGTGGACAGTGGAAGATGGTCATGGATATTCAGGGTGCTCAGAGCCGAAACATACAGCCGGTAAGACGCAACATCCATCATATTGTGCCACAATTCAGGGTTTAGACCGTGAATGCCTTCTACGATGATGTAGGTGTCTTTTCCAATCCGGGTTGCTTCCTTTTCGGGCCTGGCACCTTCCCCGTCGAAATGGTATTTGGGTAAGTGTACCGCCTTGCCGGCCAGCAAGTCATTGATGTTTTCCCGAAACAGCTCCAGGTCAAGGGCTGTTATGAGCTCAAAATTTTTCATGCCTGTCTCCGGATCCTTCGCAATCTCACTGTGCGGCAGATAGTAGTTATCCAAAGAGAGCATGATGACCTCTTTTTTCATGACCTTGAGCTCCAGGGAAAGACGATGTGCGGAAGTTGTCTTACCCGAAGAGGTTGGCCCTGCCAGTAGGATGACCCTGGGATGATCGGGATGTGTTAATATGTCGTCCGTGATACGGGAAATACGTCGTGCCTGCCAGGTTTCAGAGAGTTTGACAAACTCAGGGAGCCTGCCCTCACGGATAACATCATTGAGTTGGGCAAAATTTTCAATGCCCAGATGTTTCATTGTCTCTTCACTCTCATAAAAACCCTGAAAATATTTGCTTTGCTCTGGTTTCTCCGGCATTACCCTGTCAAAAAAATCAGGGTCAGCGATCAGGAAAAAGCCGTCCTCACAGGAAAGAAGCCTGAAGTCATGCTGGAAATGTTTGTGATTGCCGTTAATATGATTCAGCAGCAACTCGCCATACCCATTCAGATGAGCCAACCGGAGACCTTCCGGTTCATCCTCCGGTTCCTTTGAGTTTAAGAGGTGAACGATATCGTGGCGGTTATTTTTTTCAAAATAACCATGCAACCTGTCACGGTCCAGCACCTCATGTTTAAACTCCTCCCCCGAATTGATCATTGCCCGGATGCGATGACAGATGCGATCCAGCTCCTCCCGGCTCACCCGGTAATCTTTGAAATACCCGTATACGCCGCCGGGGATCGAGTATGCTATATAATACGGTTTGTTATTTAACTCTATACAGGCAGCCTTGTTGAACATAAGCAACAGGGGTTCCATGATGTTCCTGAATGAGAGTTTCAGGGCATCCGGACAAATAGCAGGGGAAATGGATGTACTTTTGTCTTTCCGGGTCATGCAGCGCAGCTTCTCTGGCAAATGTGATGACAAACGCAATTGTTTACCAAAGGCAAAGGTAATGATTTCCTGACATATGGGCATAATAAGGTTGTTTAAGTTATGCTAAATGGTGCTTTATTATTGTACATTTGAGAAAATTGATGTAGGTTTGCCATGCAATCATATCTGAAATTGTAAACACATATAAAACATTCGAGCATGACTGATCTATCAACCTCCTACATGGGACTTCAGCTGAGTAGCCCGCTGATAGTCGGCAGTTCCGGCCTTACTAAAAACATTAAGAATCTTGAAGTGTTTGAGCAAAACGGTGCCGGCGCTGTGGTATTAAAATCGCTGTTTGAAGAGCAGATAAAATTTGAGGTGCGAAAAGTCTTTTCTTATGAAGAATCCCAGAGTGCTTACACCGAAGCCGAAGATTATATCAGGAATTATGCCCGTGAACATACACTGGACGAATACCTGAACCTGATTCAGGATGCCAAAAAGAAGTTGTCGATACCTGTTATTGCCAGTATTAATTGTACCAGTGCACAAGAATGGCCCGCTTTTGCCAGAAATATCGAAAAAGCCGGCGCAGATGCGCTTGAGTTGAATGTCTTTTTGCTTCCGGCCGATCCTTCCCAAAATGCAGCCGATTACGAAAAACGCTATTTCGAAATCGTGGAAAATGTAAAGAAGGAGATCAGTATTCCAATCTCGCTGAAAATCTCTTCCTATTTCTCCGGTTTGGCCGGTATGATAAAACAGCTTTCCTGGTCCGGGGTGCAGGGTATCGTGCTCTTTAACCGCTTTTTTAACCCTGATATTGATATCAATAAACAAACCATAAAAGCCTCGAACCTTTATAGCAATCCCTCTGAAATCAGCAATTCGCTGCGCTGGATCGCCATCCTTTCCGACAATGTGAAGACCGACCTGTGTGCGTCAACCGGTATCCACGACAGTGACGGGGTTATTAAACAGCTGATGGCAGGCGCCAAAGCTGTTCAGCTCTGCTCGGCACTTTATATACATGGGAACGATTACCTGGGGACCGTCCATAAAGGCCTCATTGACTGGATGGAGAAGAATGGCCATAAGCGCATTTCAGATTTTCAGGGTGTCATGAGCCAAAAAATGTCCAGGAATCCGGCCGCTTACCTGCGCGTCCAGTTTATGAAACATTTTGCCGGCATCGAATAACCTGCCCTGAACCTTCAACTTCTGCCCTATATCCGCATATGTCAGCAAACATGGGGATAATAGCCCTTTAATGATTTTTAACACGGTTATATTTGTATATAAGCAAGTATTGATATATCTTTATGCTTTGAATTTGCAACACAATTTTAAAAAACAGAAGCCTGAAAATCAGTAAATTACTACTAAAGCAATGAAGCTTTTTGATCATTTTCACGTGTTAATCTGTTCAAAATGGGAAATCAAAACAGAAACAAAAACAAAAACAACATTAACATGAGAGAAACTATGAAGTCTAAAAAAGTGTGGCCTCTGATAGTGGCATTGGCAATCATCGGCGGTGCTTTTGCGTTCCACGCCTTATTTTTTGGTGCCGGGAATGGTGACGTACGTGCCGGTAATTCTTCCGCTTCCTCAGAATATATTGCCGACCTCGATGCAGGTAGTTTTGAGGAGGCTATTGAAGATGGTGTGGTACTGGTTGATTTTTGGGCTACCTGGTGTGCGCCCTGCCGGACACAAGGACCGATTCTCGAAGACCTTGCCGCGGAAGTGCATGAAGTGGCCAATATCACCAAACTGGATGTTGATGACCATGGTGCCATTGCTGCCCGTTACGGGGTCAGGGCAATCCCCACGTTGATCCTTTTCAGGAATGGTGAGGAGGTAGAGCGTTTTCAGGGTGTGCAGCAAAAAGAGACCCTGAAGAATGCCATAGAAAAACATGTATAAATTATATAAACCCTATTTAGTGAATTCGTATTATGGAAAATCTGACAAAAGAAGCATTTAAAGAGAAAGTATTTGATTTTGAAAACAACAAGGAATGGAAATTTGAAGGCGATAAGCCTGCCATCATTGACTTTTATGCAGACTGGTGTGCGCCTTGCCGCACCCTTACACCGGTGATGGAGGAACTCTCTGATGAGTATGACGGCAAAGTAGATATCTACAAGCTGGATACAGAACAGGAGCAGGAACTTGCCGGGATGTTTGGTATCCGCAGCATTCCATCCATATTGTTTATACCGGTTGACGGGCAGCCGCAGATGGCTACCGGCGCGTTGCCGAAAGAATCTCTGAAGAAAGCTATTGAAGACGTCCTTCAGGTCCCTGCCTGAGCTGTTTCATTCTAGCATGTCAATTCATGGATACTGTTAAGACAGAAAGCAATCGATCTGCGGGCAAACCCGAAAGTTCGCAGAATCGCAAATGGTGGCACTTCCCCCGGCGTGTGGAACGTGTTCAATATGTATGGGTGGTTGGTATTTTTACGCTCATCGGTGTGATGGGCGGATATGCCTACTATTTCTTTATTGGCTGTAACACGGGGGGGTGTGCCATTACCTCCAGCCCTTACCTGAGTATCCTTTGGGGTGGATTGCTTGGTTATCTTGTGCCCGATTTTTTTGTGAAGGAGACACCCCGGGAGCAATAACCGATTATTTTGGCGCCATTTTGAGAAGGTAAATGCCCAGGATGCCAAACAGGATGTTGGGAATCCACACGGCCATCATGGGGTGCAGATTGCCTTGTGTGCCGAATGTGGTGGCGATCTCCATAAACAGGATAAAGGCAAAACTCAGGGTAATGCCTGCCCCCAGATGAATCCCGATACCACCTTTTACTTTTTGACTGGACAATGCCAGGCCGATGATCGTGAGCACCAGGGTCGAAAAGGGGAACGCCAGCCGGCGATGTTTTTCGACTTCATAAAACCGAACGGCCTCGGAGCCCTTCAATCGCTCGTTGGCGATGACGGCATTTAGCTCCCTGAAGTTCATTGTTTCCATGTCCTTCAGGTTTTGGATAAAGTCTTCAGGACCGAAAGGCAATATGGTATCCATCTCTCTGCCGAAACTGAGTTTCTCCTCCAGGTTGACAATCTCACGTATATTATAGTTTTTGATGGTCCAGTTGCCCTCTTCCTCATTATATTGGGCCCGGTCGGCCATCATCTTATATTCAAGTTCACCTTCTTCAATTTTTTCAAGGGTAAACCGGTGTCCCTGATAGGTTTTTTCATTAAAGGATTCAAGGTAAATAAATATTCCCGGCCTTACCTGCATGTGAATATTTCGGCCCCGGAATGTGTCGGGCGGTTTCACGTAGGTATATTCAAATTCCAGCCGTTTTTCATTTGCCGGCGGTATGACCACGTTGGTCAGGTAAACGGAAATTAATGACAGTAGAATGGCTGACAGGATGTAAGGGACCAGCAGTCTCCGGAAACTCACCCCGGCACTAAGGATGGCAATGATCTCTGTATTAAAGGCCATCCGTGAAGTAAAAAAAACAACTGTAATAAAGGTGAACAGCGGGCTGAACAAATTGATGAAGTAGGGGATGAAGTTTACGTAGTACACCAGTATCACATCCCGGAAAGGTGCCTGATTTTCAATGAAGTTATCGATTTTCTCTGACAGGTCAAACACCACCACGATCAGGATGATCAGGGTAATGGCATATACGAATGTCCCCAGGAATTTGCGGATGATATATATATCCAGCTTTTTTAACATTCCGCCTGATACCCTCTTTAATTTCAGTATTTGGTACTACAAATTAACGGGTCAAAGATACGCTTATTTTACAATCGTTGTGCCAGTCTGGCACACATGGTATGCTTCCAGGCGGCGAACTGACCCTTTTCGATCCGGTTTCTCGCTTCTTTTACCAGCCACATGTAAAAACGCAGGTTGTGTATAGTGGCGAGCATGGGTCCCAGCATTTCGCCTGACACAAACAAGTGACGCAGGTATGCTTTGCTATATCGCTGATCCGCAAAAGTGTCGCCTTCCGGATCAATAGGGGAGAAGTCTGTTTCCCATTTTTTATTTCTGATGTTGATAATCCCTTCGCGGGTAAAAAGCATACCGTTGCGGGCATTGCGGGTCGGCATTACACAGTCGAACATGTCTACCCCCAGGGCGATGCATTCCAGGATGTTGACTGGTGTCCCCACCCCCATGAGGTAGCGTGCTTTATCTTCCGGCAGGATGTCGCATACCAGTTCCGTCATCTCATACATGACCTCAGCCGGTTCGCCAACGGAAAGGCCGCCAATGGCATTGCCTGCACGATTGCAGTCGCTGACAAACCGGGCTGAAGCTTCCCGCAGGTCTTTATACGTACTGCCCTGAACAATGGGAAACAAGGACTGACTATAGCCATAATGCCCTTCCGTATTGTCAAAATGCGTACAGCATCGCTCCAGCCAGTCATGGGTCAGTTTCATTGATTTGGATGCGTATTGGTAATCACACGGGTAGGGTGTACATTCATCAAAGGCCATGATGATATCGGCACCGATGTCACGCTGGATGTCTATCACCTTTTCCGGGGTGAAGAAATGACGTGACCCGTCGATGTGCGACTGAAAAGTAACGCCTTCCTGTGTGATCTTTCTGCGTTCCGTGAGCGAGTATACCTGGTAGCCACCGCTGTCAGTCAGGACAGGCTGCTCCCACGACATAAACCGGTGTATGCCTCCTGCCTTCCGCAGGATATCCATGCCCGGCCGCTGGTACAGGTGATAGGTATTGCCAAGGATGATATCAGGCTGCACCTGTTCCTCCAGGTCTTTATAATGAATGGCTTTCACCGTGGCGCCCGTGCCTACCGGCATAAAAATGGGCGTCTCAATCCGGCCATGATCCGTGGTGATAATCCCCGCACGCGCTTTACTGTTCTGATCCCTATTAGCAACCTTAAACTTCATTGGCTGGTGGTAATTTTGTTCAAAGATAGAAACTATTCCCGTCGTTTGTGCTAATTTTGTGCCGGCAGGCATGAAAGACCCGACGGTGTGGGTTTATGGTGAAGTCAAGTGTCAGCCATGCACGTAGCCGGGAAAAGTATAAAAATCCCGGGGGGTTTGTCAGTACCTGGGACTTACGAAATGGTTATCTGCCGTGATTGTTGACTGAAAAGGAGTTGTGTATTACATCCGGGGAACATGGAATCTGGTACCTGCTGACAGTAAGGGTTGGCTCATCAGGTTCGTTGATATCCCTGGCATTGTTATTCTGAAATTATTGAAACATGGAATGGGTTACCGGTTTATATTGGTTTGATTTGGTGGATGCGCCATGGGAATGGTTGCTGACAGGTTTATTTTGTGCAGTGGTCATTGTTCAGTTGTTCTATTTTTGGTTTTTTTACTACCGGGTGGCTTTTTTTAAGAAAACAACGGAAGATGCTACAGATGCACCCCTTCCGGTATCTGTTATTATCTCAGCCCGTAATGAATACCCGGCTCTTCAAAAAAACCTTCCATTGATCCTTAACCAGGACCATCCTGTATTTGAAGTTGTGGTGGTGAATGAAGGGTCAACGGATGATTCTGAAATGTTGCTTAAGGAGCTGCAAAAGCAGTACGATAACCTGAAGGTCGTTGACCTGACATACAGTGTCAGTTTCCTGAAAGGGAAAAAACTTCCCATCTCTGTTGGCATTAAATCCGCCAGTCACGATTATCTCATACTGACTGAAGCGGGTTGCCGCCCGGCCGGTGATCAATGGATACATAATATGACGCGGCATTTTCGCGGGGATAAAACCATTGTCCTCGGTTATAGCGCTTATGAACAACAGGCCGGTATGCTGAACAAAATTATCCGGCTTGATAACCTGTATGATGGTTTGCAATACCTCGGGTTCGCGTTGGCAGGCCGGCCATATAAAGGGGATGGGCGGAATCTTTCTTATAGCAGGTCGCTTTTTTATGCGGTTAAAGGCTTTACCGCTCATTATAAGATACCAGCCGGCGATGATGACCTGTTTGTTAACCATGCGGCAACCAACAAGAATACCGCCGTGGAGTTCTCGCCGGAAACACATACGATTGCATCACCGCCTTACACTTTTTCCGGATGGCTGAAGCAGAAGCGCCAACGGAGTATCACTTCCCGTTATTATAAAGTGAAGGACAAACGCAGGATGTCCCTTTTCCGGGTTTCCGGTCTGCTTTTTTATCCGCTTTTTATTGTTGCATTGGTATTGGCCGGGCTTTCAATACCAGGATATGTGGTAGCCGGAAGCTTTCTGCTGCGTATGATCAGCTTTTTCATTATTATAAATAGCGCCGCCAAAACGCTCAAAGAACCCAAAATTTCCTTATTTTCGTTGGCGGGGGATGTCATGCTGTCTGTTGTGGATAGTATGTTATTGGTGACATCCTTGTTGACTAAAAATACGACATGGAAGTAAAGGGTCAGTATACAGAAAAAGCCAAAAGAGACCTTGCCCTGGTGCGGGAAGCTGCCGGTAATGGCGATGAAAAGGCCTTTTCCGAACTGATGAGCCTGTATAAGGATACGATTTTTTACATGTTGCTGAAGATGACAGGTAACCCCGATGATGCGGAAGATCTGACCATTGAAACCTTCGGTAAGGCATTTACCAACATCAAACAGTATAACGAAAAATATGCGTTCAGCACGTGGCTGTTTAAAATTGCTTCCAACAATGGTATTGATTTTATCCGGAAAAAGAAAAAAAATGTACTGAACCAGGAAGCCAATGAAGACCTGGAAACATCGGAAGATAAGTTTAACTTCGTCATTGATATGATCAATCCCGAGGAACGTTTTATCCGCGGCCAGAAGTTAGAACTTGTGAGGCAGGTGGTTGAGACCCTCAAGCCCAGGTATCGTAAATTGATTGCCCTGCGCTATTTCGAAGAACATTCTTATGAAGAGATCGCGGAGGAGCTGGACCTGCCCATGGGCACGGTTAAAGCCCAGCTTTTCCGGGCCAGGGAGTTTCTCTATCAGGCCATGAAAAATATGCAGGAGCGCATGTGAATGGTGTCAGCATGATGGTGCCTGGTCGTTCACAAGACGTTTCCATTATGACATATTAAACGTTGGTTATCAAAAATTGAGCTATATGTCCTTATCTGATTTTCAAAAAGAAATATTACAGGGTATCCCGGATGAGCTACCTTCTCCAAAACCTTATGATGCCGGGGTAAATCATGCACCGAAGCGGAAGGATATCCTTTCGGAGAGAGAAAAACGTTTGGCCGTTAAGAATGCGCTGCGTTACTTTCCTGCGAAGTTTCATCCGACACTGGCACCTGAATTTGCGGAGGAGCTGGAAACATACGGACGTATCTACATGTACCGTTTTCGTCCGGATTATAAGATCCATGCCCGTTCGATTGATGAGTTCCCGCATCAGTCAAGGCAGGCGGCTGCCATCATGTTGATGTTAAGCAACAACCTTGATCATGCTGTCGCCCAGCATCCGCACGAACTCATCACCTATGGTGGTAACGGAGCTGTTTTCCAGAATTGGGCACAGTACTTGCTTACCATGCAGTACCTGGCAGAGATGACGGATGAACAGACACTTGTGCTGAACAGCGGTCATCCGTTGGGCTTGTTTCCTTCTCATGCAGAGGCTCCCAGGGTCGTTGTCACCAACGGGATGATGATTCCCAACTATTCGACCCAGGATGACTGGGAGCGTTACAATGCCCTGGGCGTTACCCAGTATGGCCAGATGACGGCAGGCTCATTCATGTATATTGGTCCGCAGGGGATCGTACACGGGACTACGATTACTGTGCTCAATGCCGGCCGCTTACTGAAAGATGGCGGTGAAGGACTTGCCGGCAAGCTTTTTGTCTCCAGCGGACTCGGTGGCATGTCAGGCGCTCAGCCTAAAGCGGCTGTCATAGCCGGTGCCATTGGTTTGGTTGCCGAAATTAACCCCAAGGCTACCGCTACCCGCCATGAACAAGGCTGGGTGGATGAGGTATATGACGACCTGGACATTATAATTGACCGGATAAGGAAGGCAAAATCGGAAAAAGAGGCTGTCTCCCTGGCTTACCAGGGCAATATCGTTGACTTGTGGGAAGCATTGCTGGACAATGATATCGATGTGGAACTTGGCTCTGACCAAACCTCTCTGCACAATCCCTGGGCCGGTGGCTACTACCCTGCTGGTATCACCTTCGATCAAGCCAATGAGATGATGGCCAAAGAGCCGGAAAAATTCCGGGATCATGTTAAAGCGTCCCTTGTCCGGCATGTTGATGTCATTAACAAATTGTCAGAAAAGGGCATGTATTTCTGGGACTATGGCAATGCTTTCTTATTGGAAGCCGGACGCGCAGGCGCCGATATTTTTACCAGCGACAACGATTATAAATACCCCTCTTATGTGCAGGATATCATGGGGCCGCTCTGTTTTGACTATGGCTTCGGGCCGTTCAGATGGGTGTGTGCTTCCTCTGATCCGGAAGACCTCCGCCTGACAGACCAGATCGCCGCGGCGGTTATCCGGGAGATGACAGGAACGGCACCGCCGGAGATCAAACAGCAGTTGCTGGATAACCTGCGCTGGATAGAGCAGGCCGAGGAAAATCAGCTGGTCGTTGGCTCCCAGGCCCGCATATTGTATGCTGACAGTGAGGGCCGTATTCGCATTGCAAAGGAGTTTAATAAAGCCATCAGGGAACATAAGCTGAAAGGACCCATTATTCTTGGTCGTGATCATCATGATGTGAGTGGTACGGATAGCCCTTTCCGGGAGACATCCAACATTTATGACGGATCTCGCTTCACGGCCGACATGGCGATACAGAATGTTATCGGGGATAGCTTCCGCGGCGCTACCTGGGTATCCATTCATAACGGTGGTGGCGTTGGCTGGGGTGAAGTGATCAATGGCGGTTTCGGCATGGTGCTTGACGGCACAACAGAAGCCGATCGAAGGCTCGAAAACATGCTCTTCTGGGATGTGAATAACGGCATTGCCCGCAGAAGCTGGGCCAGAAACAAAGAGGCCAATTATGCCATCCAACGTGCAATGGATGCTGAACCCCGGTTAAAGGTGACTATCCCGGCCAGCGCTGATGACGCACTTCTGGAAAACTTATTCAGGGAATAGGAGAGAGATTGTGACTACCTGGTTTGTGAAACACTGAAGGGCTTTTTTGTTTTGAGGCATAGCCTTCTACTGTTCTACCGGTATTTCCAGAACCTCCTCTTTGTCTTCGGGAACCCTGTCAGGGTCTGGCATCTGTCCGGCCTCACTCTCCATGATGCTTAGCCGGTTAATGACCTGCTCATGAATTTCATCCATCTCAGGCCCATCCAGCAAATAACAGTCTAAAGCTTCTTCAAATGTTTCAGCTGAAACATCATGGTTGTCAAACACACCCGCATAATAATATTCCGTCGAATCCCGGATGCCAATATCCGAATACCGGTGCTCGCTTATGTACTGCTCAAGCAGATATACATCAAACAGGATGTCTGCCATTTCTTCTTTGGATAAGATTTTCTCACAGTCATCCCGTCCCGGTGAACGGAAAAATGTACACCCGGCTATTAAAAAGGCCATCCCTAAAATGAGTATTCGTTTTATGCGGCTCATAGCAGTCATACTCCTATGGGTAAAATATATGCAACACCTTGAAAACTGGCAACAATCCACGGCAGGTTATCTTGAAAAAGAAATGGCTTCACCACGGACGTTTTCATAAAAGCTTCCTTTCTCATAAACGAGGTTACCATTGATGAAAGTATGTGTAACGCTTGCATCCAGGCTCGTATTTTCCAGGGGTGACCATCCGCATTTATAAAGGATGTTCTCTTTGTTTACGATTGTGTTTTGTGTGGTATCGATAACGACCAGGTCGGCAGCATATCCTTCTCTGATAAATCCACGATTGTTGATGTTAAAACAGATGGCGGGTTGGTGGCACATGAGACTTACGAGTTGTTCGAGGGTTATGTGCTGTTTATTGGCCAGGGTGATCATGGCGGGAAGTGCATGTTGAACCATAGGTCCTCCCGACGGACATTCTGTATAGGGTTTATTTTTTTCTTCAGATGTGTGCGGTGCGTGATCGGTGGCCAGCACATCGATCCGGCCATCTTTGACAGCGCTGATCAATGCTTGTTGGTCTGTTTTGTATTTGACCGCAGGGTTCCATTTAATGTATGACCCCTTGCGTGCATAGTCGTCTATGGAAAACCAAAGGTGGTGAACACAGGCTTCGGCAGTGATCCTTTTCTCGGCGAGCGGTGTTTCGTTGTCGAGCATACGCATTTCGTCGAGCGTGCTCAGGTGTAACAGGTGCAATCGCGTGTCGTATTTTTCCGCCAGGCTGATGGCCTGTCGTGTTGAACGTTCGCAAGCTTCGTGGCTTCGAATGACCGGATGCATGTGAATGGGAATCGCTTCTCCCCATGCGGCCTTTGCTGCGGTGATGTTGGACCGGATAATCTGTTCGTCTTCAGCATGTACCGCTACGGGCAAACGGGTCTCCCTGAATATTGCCGCGAGGGTGTCGGGATTATCTACAAGCATATTGCCCGTGGATGATCCCATGAAGACCTTTATGCCGCAACAATGCCCGGGGTCAGTTGCCAGTAATTCATCATGGTTGTCATTGGTGGCGCCCATGTAAAAGGAGTAGTTGGCCAGACTGTGGTCCTGGGCCAGCCTGAATTTCTCTTCCAGTAATGCCTGGGTGACAGTTGCCGGCTTCGTGTTGGGCATCTCCATAAAGGTGGTGATGCCTCCCGCAACTGCCGCACGCGACTCTGAACGGATGTCGGCCTTATGTGTTAGCCCGGGCTCCCTGAAATGTACCTGATCATCAATCACGCCCGGAATGACAGTCATGCCGTTAAGGTCAATCACCTGCGCACGGTCCTCCGGGTAGGCCTCTTGTTGTTCTTCTTCAAAAATTTTTTCTATGATCCCATTTTGTAACAGCAAAGCACCATGAAAGCTTCTTCCTTCATTGACAATGGTGACATTCTTTAACAAATAGGGCTTGTCGGGCATAGATGAGCAATTTTGCCGGTTGTTGTTCAATCGGTGTTCAGTAACCGGGATGCTTGTAACGTTTTTTGTTTATCAGGCTTTTCCACTTCAAAAGAAGTACACCAAGCACCGCTTCCTTAAAAATGCCGGAACTCATTTTTGAAACGCCTTCTGTTCTGTCGGTAAATACAATCGAGACCTCCTTCAGCTTAAAGCCAAGCTTCCAGGCAGCAAATTTCATCTCGATCTGAAAGGCGTATCCGGTAAACTTGATTTCGTCGAGGTTGATCGTCTCAAGCACGTTACGCCGGTAACATTTAAAACCTGCCGTGGTGTCGTGAATTGGCAATCCGGTGATTACGCGAACATAGATGGAAGCACAGTACGACATCAATACCCGGCCGATGGGCCAGTTCACAACGTTTACACCGTCAATATATCTTGAACCGACTGCTACATCATAGCCTTTGTTGGCACAGGCGTCATATAAGTGCAGAAGGTCATCCGGGTTGTGTGAGAGGTCGGCGTCCATCTCAAAAATATACTGATAGTGACGCTGCAAGGCCCATTTAAACCCGAAGATGTAGGCCGTTCCAAGGCCTAACTTACCTTCCCTGGTCTCCAGAAAAAGCTGGTTGGGAAATTGTGACTGCAGGTCACGGATAATAGCTGCCGTGCCATCGGGCGAATTGTCATCCACTACCAGTATATGAAAGGAATGTGGCAGGGAAAAAATCCGGCGAACAACATTCTCAATATTTTCCCGCTCATTATAAGTGGGAATAATGACCAGACTATCACTCACTAGTTTGTTCAGATTTTAGGTTTTGTTATTGATGACGGGATAAATACGGTTTATCACGGTGTCACCAATTCTTCAAAAATACAAGTTTTGTTGATAAAAACGAAAAAAACACCTTGTTTTGTGTGTTATATTTATTTAAAGAAGGCTTTTTCCGTCTAATTTTGCATGTATGGGAACAAACGTAATTTACTTTGATAATGCGGCGAGTACCCCTGTTGATGATGAGGTTTTAGACCATGTACAACATCTGATGCGAAATACATACGGCAACCCGTCATCACTTCATTGGTACGGCAGGGAGGCACGTGTCGTGGTGGAGCAATCACGACGCACGGTCGCCCGGTTGTTGAATGTATCACCCGCCGGGATATTCTTTACGTCCGGTGGTACAGAGGCCAATAACGCGGTTCTTTGGGGCTGTTGTAAAGATCTGGGCATCAAACATTTTATTACGAGTCCGCTGGAGCATCCGGCTGTTTTAAAGACGCTGGAGCAGTTGCAATCTTTGATGGGCATCCATATCCACTTTGTCAACGTTGGTCCGGCTGGCCATGTTGACCTGGATCACCTGGAAACGTTGCTGAAACAACATACGCCGGCGGTCGTCAGTCTGATGCATGCCAACAATGAGATTGGCAACCTGTTACCGGTAAAGGCCGTTTCGGATCTGTGCCAAAGATACCAGGCGCTATTTCATTCTGATACCGTTCAGACGGTCGGAAAACTTGCTATGGACATGAAGCAGCCTGCCATCGATTTTGCTGTGGCGAGTGCCCATAAGTTTCATGGGCCAAAAGGGGCAGGCTTTATGTATGTGGGGTCGGCGTCCTTTTTTAAGCAATTTATCACCGGTGGGGGGCAGGAACGTAACATGCGTGGTGGAACAGAGCATGTATATGGGGTTGCCGGTATGGCGAAGGCACTGGAAGTCGCCCACCAGCGTATGACGGAGGATCAGCGGCATATCAGCTACCTGAAAAAGGAGTGTGTCAGCCTTCTTCGTCAAAATATTCCATCCATCAGCTTCAATGGCGATACGGAAGGAAGTTCGTTGCACACCATCATCAATGTTACCCTGCCGGAAGGATTGGATGCCGAGATGTTGTTGCCCAACCTTGATATTGCCGGGATCTGTGTATCTACCGGAAGCGCCTGTGCTTCGGGCAGCGACCGTGGCTCCTATGTGCTTGAGGCCCTTGGTGCTGATATGCAAAAACCGTCTGTGCGTATCTCCTTCAGCCGTTATAATACCATGGAAGAGGTCAGGCAGTTTGTGGATGTTCTAACCTCGCTTGTATAAAAAAAGGCCTCTGCAAAGAAACCTTTTTTATGTGTTTATATTTTTGTTTAATTCTGATTTGCAACGTTTTGCGACTTGCTGTTTTTGTGTTTTTAAGTTGCCCTTTTCAGGGCGCTTCCGGGCTCGAGCCCATTGGGTGACGATTTTCCAGCAATCTGCTTACTCCTCTTCGTACAGGTTGACTTCGCTGATCTGCCAGGTGGCGGCACCTGAATCAGAGCTTGTGTACCGGAATGCGATGTGGACGCTCTCTCCATCAAACTGCGAGATGTCGATCTCCCCGCTGTACATGAAGTTCCAGTTGCTTCCCGGAGGCCGGTTAAACCCGTCAAAATGCACCCAGTCGCCTGACCCTGACGGATCGCTTCCTTCTTCATAATCAGATGCGATCAACAGCTGCAGGTCATCATAGCTGGTAAGATAATTAATGGCCTCCCTGATCTCGATGCTTACCCCGCTGCGATCTGTGAGATCGATCGCGGGAGACACCATCCAGTTTTCATTTTCATTTGCCTGGTTGTTGGCATATCCACTCATAACGGCTGAGCCACCATCCCAGTCCTGCCATTCCCAGTTTTGGTCACCCGACAGGTTGTGATCGGTAAATGGATCGATGCCGTCGGCTTCATTACCAAAAGTGGCCTCCCAGAAGCCCACTGTTGGGACAATGCCATCGCCGTCAATCCAGTACCCTGCAGTATTTAGCATTCCCGGTTGTCCGAAATATAATTCCAGGTCGCCCAGCAGTTTTGCTGTTACCCCATGAAGCTCCTGGTTATCCACCAGGTTCAGTTCATCACGAATGTCGCCAAATGGCAGCTGAACGATTAGCACGCTGCCCAGGGATGTCTCATCCGGATCGTCGGCAATGATGAGGTTTGTCGGGGTCTCGAAAGGTGGTTCAAATGATGGCGTGAAAGGATCGTCCGTAGTTTCCATAACACCAACGATAGTTCCTTCCACCCACATGTTGCTACCCGTATTGTTGGCAATTGCATAAGCTACATTGTAAGGATCTTCAAACGTTCCGTCCCCTTCCGGGGCATCGGTTTCACAACGTTCACCCTCCATGTCTACCTCTTCCAGCCGGCGGATCAGCAACTGCCAGTCGTTGCGGAACTGCGAGACAATACCAATAAGGGTGCCGTTGCCTTCGGGGAGCTCTTCGCCGGCGAAATCGGCATAGCCGCTGGTGCGTACAATGATCTGGTTATTGTCGCAGTCTTGCAGCGTTCTGTTCTCGGAAAACTGGTTTTCGGCATCGGCAAAGGTATTACCCAGTTCTGCAGCCACAAACTGGACCCCTTCGAGCTTCACCAGTTCAGCCTGATAGCCGCCCTCCAGGATATCTTCGATATCGACCACTTGTGGCTCAACCGGTGTGCCTTCTCCCACACGTATGTAGTTTTCTCCGTAGAGGACAGAATCCAGCTGCAACATGTTTTCAAAGGTGCTGAGTGTGCTGCCTTTCAGGGATATCCTGACAGAGTCGTCTTCACTGACTTCCCCGGCAAAATCCATCTGAAGATTTATGGCAGCCGTAGCATCCTGGACATAAGCCTCCCGGTAAATGTTGCCGGAGCTTTCATCCATGGTAACGGTGGCGTAGATGGATATATCATCATCAAAATAAATGGGTTGACCGTTGTACATGTCACGTAGCCCGGACAGGGTCATTACCTCGTCGGGCGTATTGGCCGGCGGTTGATCCGGGTCTTTCTCACAGGCAGTTAACACCAGCAGTAATAAAAACGGAAGAAATAAAAAGGTTCTATGAGGGCGCATTCGATTTGTCATGGGTTGTTGGTATTTTATTCTTCAATGATATCATTCAGGTTTCTGATCATGAGCTGGGGATCGAAGTGTACGGAGGCGATGGCCGTTATGGTTACATTTCCTTCCGGTACCTGGTTATCGGCAAAGCTTGCCCAGCTGTGTGTATACATGGCGATGCTTCCGCTGTTGTCGGTAACGGTCAGCTCACCTTCAAAGGTTGATCCTCCGGCAATGGTGGCATTCTCGATGGTTACCAGGGTTGACTGATAGGTGTCGATATTGTCAATCACCTCCTGTACCGTTACCTGGTTAGGGTCAGGCAGCTCCTCCATGCCGAGGGAATGGGCATTGCCTATGGGCACATCTTCAATCTGTAACAGCCCCCGGTATTCGCTCACCTCCATATTGGAAACAATCACCCGCAGCGACGTTCCCATCGGGAAATCATGGAATACATCATCCTGGAAACGGATCACCATCCCTTCGCCACTTTCATCCATCATGAAAAGATTTTGTCCCGGGTGGTTGCTGTTCTCCTCATCGGAAATCACGACACCTTCAATACGTGTGTCCGGCGGAATGCCGGGATCGCCATCATGGTAGTTGTCCCGGAGTTCGGCAAAGGTGATGAGGTCATAATCATCGCCCGGCACGGGACAACGTTCCCCGTCGAGCGACATTTCATCTATATCCCTGATATAAAGCTGTATATCATTTTGATGCTGGGAAATAACGGCAATGAGGGTGCCATTGCCTTCCGGTACGGGGTCATCGGCAAAGCTGGCATAGCCACTGGTGCGCACGATGATCCTGTTACCGTCGCAATCTTCCAGGGTCCGGTTAAGCGCGAGCAGGTTGTCTGAATCAGCGAAAGGTTTACCAACATCGTCGTTGATAAACTGCACTTCTTCAAGTCTTACCAGCTGTGCCTGGTGTTCAGAACCAATATCTGAGATGTTCATGGTTGCAGGTTCATGTGCAACATTCGTAGCTTGTTTAATGATGTTCTTGTCCACATTCACATTGTCAAGCTGCAGCATTTGCTGGTAGGAGCTCAGGGTTGTTCCTTTCAGGTTGATCCGGACTGAATCACCCTGATATACGCCACCTGGAGCCTGCAGACGCAGATTGATGGCGGCGGTTTCGTCTTCGGCAAAGGCACTGCGATAAATGTTGCCCGACTTGTCATCCATCGTGATATTTGCATATACCGAATAATCGTCGTCAAACTCAATCGCTTCTCCCTCGTGCATTTCTCTGAGTTCCTGTATGGTCATTACTGTGCCCTCCGGGATTTCAGTAAGCGGGGGGTCATCAAAGTCGTCATGCTTACATCCCTGAAACCACAACAGGCCCGCAAACAAGGGCATCAGAAGAACTATATGTTTTAACCGGTTGATCATAGGACTGGATCTTTAAATGGATTACAAAAGGTATTAAAATCTGAATACAATGTTCGCAAAGTATGTTCTGCCATAGAGGTAGAAATACTTGGAATCAAACTGGTCGGGATTGTGCGAGTCGTACCGCAGCTGTTCAAAGCCGCCGATACGAAAGTCGGTAACATCCGTAATGTTGCTCACGCTGATGTTAAACTGAAGGTAGTAGGGACGTTTAATACGCCACGAAAAGCCGACGTAGGCATCATAGGTGATGTTGTCGTCCAGTTTTTCCTGGCTCAACAGCTGATCCCATTGCGGGTCGGTCTCAACCAGGTCTTCCACGGCTTCTGCCGTTCTTCTGTCGGGGCTGATATCGATATAGATATCATCGAAATAGTTGGCACTTACGCCTGCAAACCAGTGGTTGGGACTATCATAGCGCAGACCGACAGACCCTGCGGTATGGGTCATTCCGCCGATCTTGTAGTTTTCGAGGTAGACGGTCCTGCCATCGGCCATAATCTCAAAATCGTTGTCGCGGGCAATGGTAACCTCCGGCCGCGAATTATAGATATAATCGCCGGTGCCGGCAGCTATTTGTGCGGAGAGGGTAGAACTGATCGACAGGTCGATACCCAGCTCGGCGCCTGTATGTCGTGTATCCTGGCCTGTCATGATGTAGTTGACAAAGGTTCGCAGCTCATCATGATAGAAGCTGCGGGACCAGGTTTGGTCGAGAAATTCGGTATAGAAGACAGTTAAGCGGGATTTGATAACGGGTGTACGTACGATGTAGCTAAAGTCGCCGGATAGGATGGTCTCGCTCTGCAGGTCTTCGATCACATGATCCCGCACGCGGGAGGAGATATAGGAATCCCGGAAATAGGGGGCGCGGGTTTTATAAGCGGCATTTGCATCAAGGTAATGGCGACCGGTGATCTTAAAGGTAGCACCTCCTTTGACACCAAAGTTGGTGAACCGTTCTTTGTCGCTGTCTCCATATGAGTTATCCGGGAAACGGGCGTTTTTCATGTGTCCTGTACGCCAGAAAGAGGTGTGGGACAGCATCCCGCTGACATGGAAGTCCCAGCGGGGCAATATCCATTCGCTCTGGGCAAAGATGGAATATTCATTGATGTTGCCGGTAAAGTCATAGCCGAAAACATCCCCTTCTTCAACGATGCGGTTGGGGTTGTTCAGGTCGGGTTGTGCCATCTGCGGGTCAGCAAAATCCCTTTCCGCGAACTGGTCGATATCATAGAACCAATCGCCTCCGAGCAGGTCATCTACGGTCTTGAACTGATGTGTTTCCGAGAGGGCTACATTAATGCCACCCGACAGGATGTGGGTCGGATCGATGACATGTTCGATATTGGTATTAAAAACCAGTTGCGTACGGTCGTTCCTCCTTTCTTCCACGATATACTTGGAGCGCATGCCGGTTACGTTATTGCCTTCGATGCCATCGACATCTTCGACGGTAAACAGGTTCTGCCGGTTGGCATCATAGAACCACGCCCAGTCGAGCTGACGGAACGTTTCATCGTTGGTCCAGAGGTCTGTCAGCAGGTTGTGCATCTCCGGGTCGTTGGTGTAATAGCTTGGCAACCATCTGTAGTAGTCGGGACGTGGATCTCCGGCCTGGTTAAAATCGGGGTGTTCGTGGGAGGCATGGCTGTCATACCAGTTCAGGGCTGTCGATCCGCCCCGTCCGAAGCTGTATGCCGCCGTGGTGGAAATCTCCGTGTTCTCCTGCGGGGTATAGTAGTGTGATAGCATCACCCATGGGTTGTGGTAATGGTTTACGCGTGAATTGCGTTTCTCCCCTTCCTGGTAGCCCCAGTTGGGATTGTAGTAGTTGGTGCCGGAGAGGTCGTAGGCTTCCTGAACGGCTACACCAGGTCTGCCTGTGCGTGATGGCGCACCAAAGGCTATGATACCAAGGCTGTGCCTGTCGTTTAGCTCTTTTTCGGCCGACAAAAAGTATCCCCATGCGTCGTAGAAAGTACCCGGGGCATAGGCTTCGTCAGCCGAACGTCGTGAGCCGCTGATGGTAAAGGCCCAGCCGTTTTCCTGCATACCGGTGCTGTGGGTAAACATCATCCGGTGGTTATAGGTGCGGTTGGCGCTGGAATAAGTCATCCGGGTGTTCGGACCAAACTCTGAAGCGCGCGTGACAATGTTGGTAGCTCCCCCGACACCGCCAAATGTCTGCCTGGAAGCTCCCAGACCATTTACAGGTTCCGTCATGCGGGTTACGTCATTCAACCCGCCCCAGACAGAGTAAAATGCACGACCTGTCTCGGGATCATTCACCGGGATCTTATTGATCATGACCGTGGTGTTCTCAGAGTCATAACCCCGGATCTGATAACGGGCTACACCGAAATTGTACCCTGCGGTGTTTACATAAATATCCCGGGAACCCTGTAACAGGCTGGAAATATCATGCGATTCGGCATCTCCCTCCAGATCATCAATGGAGATGCTGATAACAGGAATGTCCCGTTCATCATGTTCATCAATATCCAGGGTGTCTGCCGGGACCTCATCATCTGTTTGCGCAAAAGCATGTCCGGAGCAGAATAGCACTACCATAAAGAGCAGGATCAGAAGAAGTTTTATTTTCATAGAAAAAAACATTTATGTATATCCCAAAAGGAAGTTATCAAAAAGTATGAATGTAATGCACTATTTACTTAAAATGTTTATTTTTGATATCAAATTTACACATTTATTATGTTTGAAAAGAAAAGGATTTCATTTTTATGGATGGCCATGCTATTGCTGATTGGTCTTTTCCTGATGGCTCCGTTTCAGGCCTGCAGTCAGTCAGACAACCAGCAACGCGATTTTATCAGTGTTTGTATCGGTTTTTATAATGTTGAAAACATGTTCGATACCATCAACGATCCGGATAAGCGTGATGATGACTTTACGCCTGAGGGAAGTAACCGATGGATATCAGAGCGCTATTTGGAGAAGCTGGAAAACCTGTCCGAGGTGATTGATAAACTGGGTCAGGAGCTCACCCCTGACGGGCCGGCCGTTCTTGGATTGGCGGAAGTGGAAAACTTAACTGTGCTGGAGGACCTGGCAGCCCAGGAACGTATCAAAGACCGGAACTACCAGGCCGTATACGAAGAAGGGCCAGGATCGCGCGGCATAGATGTGGCTTTTTTCTATAACCCCACCTATTTTGATTATGAAAGCCATAAAGCCCATCCTGCCGTTTTTGAAGAGCGGCCCGATTACAAAACCCGGGATCAGTTGTTGCTTACCGGTGAGCTGCTGGGCGAACGGATGCATTTCATTGTTTCTCACTGGCCCAGCCGCGTGGGAGGGGAGGCAGCTACGCGTCCGCTGCGTAAAGCACAAGCCGATATTGCCCGCAACATCATTGATTCCATTCAGGAAGCTGAACCCGGAGCTAAAGTCTTCATAATGGGTGATTTTAATGACGATCCGGTTGATGCCAGTATTCAGGAACACCTGCGATCAAACGGGTCAAAAGAAGAGCTGCAGGAAGAGGAGCTTTACAATCCTTATGTATCTTATTATAAGCAGGGTATTGGGACAAATGCTTATCGCGATGCCTGGAGCCTGTTCGATCAGATACTAATGACCCCGTCGTTGATCGATGATGATTATGACGATTTTACCTACCTTCGGGCGGAAGTGTTTAATGAACCTTTTTTGAGACAATCGACCGGACGTTTTAAGGGTTATCCATACCGAAGCTACGGCGGAGGCGTTTATCTGGGTGGTTATAGCGACCACTTTCCGGTATATGTTTTTCTGGTAAGAGAATATAAAGGTGAATAAATCATGGCTGCTGCAAGACCTTATAAGTCCCGTTCAAAAGGGAAGCGTAAAAAGATCAAATACCGGAAGGTTGACTTTAAGCTTACCGATGGTCAGAAAAAGGCATTGGAAAGGTATTGCCGGGTGCATAATGTGACGCCTGTGCGCTTTATCAAAAGCCTGGTCAACAATCATGTAGCACGTTATCGCAATGAATCCGCGCCACCGTCCTATGTTACAGAAAACCAGCTGGAGCTTTTCGATAAGGAATAACCCGTTAAACCACCTTTTAGTATGTCCAGGCATTCGTTGCATCCTGTTGTGGGAGGGCAACACACCATCGTATGCCGGGAGCTTCTTACTTGCTGAAATCAACGATGGTAACACCGGCACCACCCCGGTCGGGATGTTCATCCCGGTAACGTCCGATGTGCGGGATGGATCTTAAGAAGTCGCGAATCGCCGGCCGCAATATACCGTCACCTTTGCCGTGCAGTATCCGTATTTGCGGCACGCCGAGCAGGTACGCATCATCGATGTGGTTTTGCAGCTTTTGCAACGCCTCGTCCACATGGGTGCTTCTCAGATCGATATCCGGCTTAAAGGAGGCTGCCCTGGTGTTGATGTCGAATGACATGCCCCCCGACTTTCCTGCTTTGTTCTTTTGTTGCGTCTTCTTAAGTTTTACAAGCTCGCTGATTTTAATGCGGAGCTTCATGCTGTCGAATACCACCAGGGCCTTGTCATCCGAAAGCTCTGCCACTTCGCCCGGGGTGTTCTGGCCCTTGATTTTCACGGTGTCGCCCGGTTTGATGGGGGTCGGGTCAACCTCTTCCTGTTGAACCGGCTTTTTCTTTTTCTCTTTTTTCTTTTTGGAAGAAGGAGCCGGCGTGTCTTTCAGGGCTTGTTTCTGGTTTTCGGTGTATTGTTCCAGTTTCTGGCGAGCCTCCCTGGTTTTTTCTTTATCCGCCTGCGACTCCTTGATCTCCCGGATGGTGTTTTCGATCGTTTTGTTGGCGTTGCTTAGAATGTCCTTTGCTTCGCGTCGTGCCTGGTTGAGGATCTCGTTCTTGCGTGTCTCCACATCTTTATGAAGGTATTCATATTTGTCGACGACCTCCGCAAGAAATGTGTCCGCATGCTTGAGTTGCTTCTCTTTCTCTTCCAGTTCGGCCTTTTTGACTTCCAGGTCCTGCAGCTGGATGTCGAAGTCGAGGTCCTGGTCGCCGGTCAGTTTTCCTGCTTTTTTCAGCAGCTGTTCCGGCAGCCCGATGGAACGGGCTATCTCAAAGGCAAAGCTGGAGCCGGGGATGCCTGTTTTCAGTTTGAAGAGTGGCTTCATCTGTTTGCTGTCGAACAGCATGGAGCCGTTGACCATACCGGGATGCCGTCCTGCTTTGAGTTTGAGGTTGGCGTAGTGGGTGGTGATCACGCCCAGCGCCTGTTGTTCGTAGAGCTGATCGAGGATAGACTCCGCGATAGCCCCGCCGATGCGGGGTTCTGTGCCTGCCCCGAATTCATCAATGAGGAAAAGGGTTTTTTCGTCGCATCGCTCCAGCAGGTACTTCATGTTCAACAGGTGGGAGCTGTAGGTGCTGAGGTCATTCTCGAGCGACTGTTCGTCACCGATATCGATAAAGAGCCGGTGAAAGATGCCGGCCTGGGAGTGGCTGTCCATTGGCGCCAGCAGGCCGCATTGCAGCATGTACTGAACCAGGCCGCAGGTGATCAGGCAAACGGATTTTCCGCCGGCATTGGGGCCTGATATCACCAGGATGCGATTCTCTTTGTTGAGTTCCAGGGTGAGCGGCTCCACGTGTTTGTTCTGTTTTTTATAGGATAGCCACAGCAGCGGGTGTTTGGCGTTAACCCAGCTTATGACAGGCTCGTCGGTGAGTTGTGGCTTCATGGCGTCCATCTCCAGGGCCAGCTTTGCTTTGGCGCGGATGGCGTCCATGATGCCCAGCATGTCGTAGGCTTTTTGCAAATCCGGGAGTTCCGGACGCAGTTCGTCGGCGAAAGCCCGGAGTATCCGTATGATCTCCCGCCGTTCTTCGGCCTCCAGTTCCTTGATACGGTTATTCAGTTCGAACACCTCTTCCGGTTCCAGGAAGGCGGTTTGTCCGGTGGCCGAATGGTCATGTACAAAGCCCCGGATCTTGCGTTTGTAGGCCACGGGCACGGGAATGACCTGCCGGCCGTTACGCAGGGCCAGCTCTACATCCTGCTGTATCCATCCCCCGGCTTTCCCTTCGGATAAATACTTGTAGATGCGGCGGTTGGCTTTACCTGCCAGGTCCTGTTGCTGCTGACGTATATCCAGAAGGGCGGGGGAGGCATTGCTGCGGACAACCCCCTGTTCGTCGATCAGGGCATTGATCCGGCGGGGCAGAGCATCGTCCACCGCCAGGTCGTGGATATGGGTGGCCAGCCAGGGGTGTTTCAGTTGCGCATCCGTTGTGGTGACCGACAGGAAGCGAATCACCTGCAGGATGGTTTCGAGCGACAGCTTCAGTTCCAGCAGGGTTTCGGGTTCAACAAAGGTCTCGGGCAGCTTCAGGTGGCTGAAGACCTCTGTAGGGTCAAAATAGTTGGAGCCCGGAAAGCTTTCGCCGGACAACAGGATCTGCCGGAACTCTTCGGTTTCGTTAAGCTGTTTGTTGATGTGGGTTTTGTCGGTTGAAAAACCGATTTTCGCCACCACTTTTTCACCGAGGGTGCCATAGCAATAGCCGAGCAGCATCTCCCGGAGCTGGTCAAAGCCGGTTTTTTCCTCAAATCCGGCGGGATAGGTATGGGTTGTTGGGGTATTCACAAGTTTGAGGTATTCAGAAGTTGAGCACAAAAGTAATAAAGGTCGGGTAAAAAACACAATGTGCCGGGTTGCGGCGGATGGTCCTGTTTTTATGCCCGGGCAGGGCTATTGATTTAGCATGTCAAGGTGCAGGTGGCGCGGGAATAAGTGAAAAAAGGTGTTGAAGCTTTCTCATAACGGAGGTGATGGTGTCGTGCTAAACGGGCAGGGATTTCTTTGTCGTGGTTAAATTATAGGAAACATATAAAACAAATCAATTATTTTTTATTATATTGATCGCCAAAACAGTACGCTTTAGCGAA
>JAWLDT010000007.1:0-28958 GCA_041686485.1 Bacteroidales bacterium
GCTTTTCAAATCAATGCTTTTCAAATCAATGCTTTTCAAATCAACGCTTTTCAAATCAATGCTCTCCAAATTAACGCTCCATTCTTCCACATTCGCCCCAACTTGCTGGTATTTGAATAACCTCCACACAAGGCAACTGTATATTCCCTCAGATATAACGAATACTTACTTCCTTCAGGAATTTCTCTTCAAGCACAGCGGCAATCTTTTTAACAACTGTGCGACGGATCTCCAGCTCCACAGGCAGGTTGGGGTCCTGGTGGGCAACATTGACAGCCGTTCCCACGATCAGGTGTATTTCATCACTTTCCAGAAGCTGCTTTACGATCTGGTCGGCCGGACCTTTGCCAAGCTCTGTCCGGGGACTATATTTTTCGAGGATCTTATGGGTCTTGCTCAACGTCAATATCCCCTCTGTCACCAGATCAATATTTTCCATATAAGACTGTGGCGGCAGGTCAGGATCGTCAAACTCAAGGCTGTCTTCAATGGCTATATCCAGTTCACGGGCAACAATATCGGCAGTTGTCCCGCCGCAGAGGATTTTCTTGCCGTCAAAATCACGAACGATAGTTGCCAGCTCCTTATCTTTATCCCTTTCAAAGGGCGGGCCGGAACACAACAGCAATCTTCGCGGGTCACGGGAATACATGACCACCACACTGGTGTCATCCTTGGCCTGATAGCCATCATTGGCATGGGCTTTATTGACGATCAGGGAAGCAAGTTTTGCGGCTGACAAACCCGGTTGTTCCTGTATGTATGCATGAACCTGTTTTTCCACGTTTTCCTGTCCCCAGCCAAGCAGGTACTTGCCTTTTCCCAGACCCGACTGTGTGATACCATCTGTCATCAGCAGAATGCGATCCTCTTTTTGCGCATGGAAACTACAGGCCATGATCTCCTTCTCAGAGTTGTCGTCGGCCTCCAGGGTGATCTTTTGCCATTCAGGGATTAACTGCTCTTTGCCACGCATGATAATCGCATCGGGATTGTCATAATTCAGAATGGTGGTTTCCCCATCTTTTTCAATATTGACGATCGTGAAGGTGGCATAATTGATTTTTCGTTCACTGCACACCGGGAGGGTATTCATGATGATCTCAGCGATCTTGTGGGCATCCTTGTGTTCTTTGGTAAAGTTCAGGGCCATATTTGCTGTCAGCGTGGCAAGCAGGTTGGCCTTCACCCCGTGCCCCATTCCATCCGACAGAACAACGATGGTGCGGCCTTCTTCTTTTACCTTTGTCGATAAAAATACGTCCCCGCAGATGCGCTCTCCCACATGATTACGCTGGGCAGAACCTACTTCTATGTAAAAGGAATCATTCATGGATCAGGCTGTTTTGTCGGAAGAGGCTATTCTTTTTTCGTTTTTTGAAATGTCTCAATGATGGAGTTCAGCATTTTTTCGGTGGTGCTGGCCCCTTCGCCCAGTGAGAACGCAATATTCTGTACCATTTTCAGGTTTTCGTCGATCACTTCGCTAACCCGGTTAATGATTTCTTCCTGACGTACCTCAGCCACATACATGTCCCGGAACACGCCACCCACGATCTTGTTTGGCTTCAATGAGTAGATACTGACATTCAACAGCCTGTCTTCGTGATATACGTCTTTTCCGACAATATTTTCATCGTTTTCCAGGACATAGGTGAAGAGGTTATACAGGGTATGCGGAAGCAGGGTTTTAACATCTGCCCCCGCCAGTCCGGGTATGATCTCATTGATCATGCTGGCTTCTTCCCCCAGCACTTTGATAAAACTGTTATTCGACTCAATGACTTTTAACTTGTCGTCAACGATAACAGCCGCCGAGGGGAGGTTCTTTAACAGGGCAGATGTGGTATCCGAGCGCTGTTTCACTTTCTCATGCTCTTTTTCTAGCTCATTCTTCTTTTCCAGAAGATTCTCCTTTTCATTCGTTAGCTTTTCGTTATTCTTTTTGAGGGTTTTGATGTAGTCCTGTTTGTTTCTCAACGAATAATTCAGACACATTTCCGGTCTGGTCAGCCCTTTACTGATAGAAGCAGCAAACTTGCGACAGTTTCTGAATCCACATGCATTACAGGCGGCAGTTTCTTCAAGGCTTTTGCCCAGACTTTTGAGTATTTCCTCCACTTTCTCATTATCCGGTTCCGGAAGGCGCTGATCGTCGCTGGTGAATGAGCGGCTCAAATCGAGTGAGAGGTATGTCTCCAGGTCTTTTTCCCACTGTTTCTGGTCAAATTTATTTAGTCTCTTGTTTACATAATCGGTAACCATGGTGCGGCGCAGGTATTTGTTGGAACGATCCGTGGTTCCCGGTCCCATAAGGCAACCGGCATGATAGAAGATGTTAAAATGTTTTTTCATCTGGACAGGATGGGTATTGAACTCATCAACCGCGTCCAGCATGTTGTATTTTTCTTCTACGGTTATGATACGTCCCTTCAGCAGTGAGTCTTCGATGCCTGCTGCCTCAATAATTCCATTGCTGATCGGGTAGAGCGAGCCAAGCTGACCAATGGGCTGATCAAAGTCAGAATACTCTACCTTGGCTTCTTTGATCTGAAAACGATCGAACAGATCCCTCAACTCCCTGAAAGTAAGCACGGCATCAACTTGTCCCTCCACGCCATGTAAGCCTGCTTCATGTTTGGCCGACAAACAGGGGCCGATAAAGACTACTTTCAGGTCATCCCCGAAAGCTTTTCGCACGGTTTTGGCGGTGGCAGTCATAGGTGTGACAATAGGGGCCAGGTTGTCAATTAGTTCCGGAAAAAACTTTTCAACATAGGAGACCAGACTTGGGCAGTTACTCAATAAATACTGTTTGCCTTTATAGTTGGAAAGCAGCTCCTTGGTTTTTCCTGCAACAAGGTCTACACCAAAAGATACTTCATTCACATAATCGAAACCCAGATTGCGTATCATTTCCACAAATTTGCGGTAATCCGTAATATCGGGAAATTCGCCGCTAATGGTTGGGTCAACAATGGCTGCCACCTTACTGTTCGAATTTAAAAGGGATACCGTCTCTTCCAGATCACTGACGTGCGAAATAGCTGCGGTAGAGCATACCAACAGGCAACTGCCACATCCAATACATCTTTGATGATCGACAACCGGCATCCCATCCTTGTTGCGTGCTGTTATGGCTTCAACAGGACAGGCCCTGATACACGCATAGGAACGGGTACAGCGCTTATGATCAATCTTTATAATTTCCATCTCTTTGTAATAATGGTTCTAATGATTCAGTGGTTAACCAAAATAGTCATCCAGTAAATCGATAATATTTTCAGGCTTTACTTTGGTATGAATGTTTCCATTGATCCTGAGGACAGGTCCCTCTTCACATTTTCCGAAGCAATGAGCCCCCCTGAATAAAACGGTATCTTCCAGACCCCTCTCTTTCAGGTAAGATCTGATAGTTGACAGGGCCTGCTTGTTGCCACGTGAAAAACAACTACTGCCCATACAAATGACAATCTCATTGGAGGAATCACTCATAATTTGTCGTGTTTATATACGCGCTTTTCTACAGCAATAACAAAGTTAATTAAACCTTTTTAGAAATTCGGTTATTTTGCTCACATCTGTGTTATCTGAATTATTTTAAAAAGAACGTAGCGCTAACATTTAACAATTATTGCTGAATTTATTGAATAATCAGGGTTGAAAAGAATTTAATTATCTGCAGTGAGTATGTTTTATGTAGAAAATGTTGATTCAAAAAAATTATATTTTGTATCTTTACATCGAATTGTGAAATATTTATCAACACGAAAAATAGATGGCACAAACCCTGGATCACATATATGCGCAGTTTCCTAACCGCAGGCGGGAGGATTTAATCCCGCTTCTGCAGGCCATCCAGGATGAGCAAGGTTTTTTGTCAGAGGATATCATTCAGGCCGTGGGAGCCTATTTGCACATCAGTGTGAATAAGATATATGGTGTAGCTACGTTTTATGATAATTTTCGATTCGGGCCTGTGGGCAAGTATCATGTCAGACTTTGTCACGGCACCGCCTGTCATGTTGCTGGTTCCGGTGTTTTACTGAAGGAGATTGAAAAGATACTTAAAATAAAGGATGGAGAAACCGATAAGCAGGGTTTGTTCAGCCTGGAAGTAGTAAGCTGTGTTGGGGCCTGTGGCCTGGCGCCCATTATTGATATAAACGGGCATTATTATACAAACATAACCCTGGATACACTAAAAGGGCTGATTGCCTCTTTCAGGGAAAAAGAAAATACAACTGTATGACTTCGAATAAAGTCATGGATACCCGCCAGTTTTTGATTGATCAGGTATTGCTTGATTCCAGTCGCGATAACAACGATGGTCTGAAAAAACCCCTCTCTTACATTTCCGGGGAGCGTGTGGACAAACCGGTTATATATGTTGGTATGGCTACCTGTGGCCAGATTGCCGGCGCTGATAAAACCTATGAGGCCATTAAAGGCTATCTGCACGAACAGGGTTTTGATGCTGATCTTATCGAGGGCGGTTGCCTGGGCTATTGTAAGGCAGAGCCGATTGTTGAAGTACAGTTACCCGGTAAAACCAGGCTCTCATTTGCCAATGTTACAGAAGATAAAGTTCAGCCGCTTCTCGACGATATCCTGAACAATAACTTACCTGATCAGCCGGTTATCGGTCAACATCATCATCCCGTTCTTCAGCCCTGGGAGGAAATCCCGCTGGTTGAGGAGCATCCTTTTTTTGCACACCAAACAAAGAACCTGCTTGATCAGTGTGGTGTTATTGATCCCGTTTCGGTAGATGCCTATATCGCCAAAGGCGGCTATTGGGCATTCTGTGACACCATTGTCCAATATACGCCCAGGCAGGTATGTGAGGTTATTTCAGACAGCTCATTGGCTGGCAGGGGTGGGGGTGCTTACCCTGCAGGTAAAAAGTGGAAAGCGGCCCTGGAGAGAGTCAGCGATCAGAAATTTTTTGTCTGCAATGCGGTTGAAAGTGACCCTGGCAGCTATATGAACAGGGCCATCATCGAAAGCAATCCGCACAGACTAATTGAAGCAGTTCTGATAGCCGCATATGCTATCAGCGCCGGTAAAGCCTATATTTTTATCAGAAAAGAATTTACCCTGGCAGCAAGGCGCCTGACACAGGCTATTGAACAGGCAAGGGATTACGGCATTATCGGCCACAATATTTTCGATTCCGGTGTCAATATTGACATTGTGGTCAAAGAGGGTGCGCGGGCTTTTGTTTGCGGTGAGGAAACGGCCCTTAATAATAGCATTGAAGGCAAAAGGGCTATGCCGGAATCCAAGCCGCCCTATCCTGCCGAACAAGGCCTCTGGAACAAGCCTACGATCGTCAATAATGTGGAAACATTGTTCAATGTGCCACTTATCATGCGTCACGGCGCCGAATGGTTTAAAAAGACCGGCACCGAAAAAAGCAAGGGAACAAAACTGTTTACATTGTCGGGATCCATTACACATTATGGTACGATAGAAGTTCCTATGGGTATGTCTTTCAGGGACATTATCAATAAAATAGGTGGGGATATGGCCGGGGAGAAGGATTTTAAAGCCATTGTACTGGGCATCAACAGCGGGAGCTATATTATACCCGATACCCTGGATACGAAGGTTGATTTTGACGATTTAAATCAGATTGGGGCCGCGTTAGGTAGCGGCGCATTTGTTGTGCTGGATACGGGCGTATGCATGGTGGACCTGGCTAAGTTTTTTACCGGTTTTTTCAAGAAAGAAAGTTGTGGCAAGTGCATTCCCTGCCGGGAAGGTACAGCCCGAATGCTGGAAGTAATGGAAAGTGTTACCAGGAGACCTGCTGAAAACAAAAGTTTCCAGACACTGGAACGCTTTAAAGGTGTTATGCAATTAAAAAGCCTGGCCGGTGTCATTCAGGAAACATCCCTCTGCTCGCTGGGCAAATCTTCACCCAATGCGATCCTGAATTCCCTCAGGCATTTTAAAAATGAGTTTGATGCGCATATTTTTGAGCGAAAATGTGCTGCCAACGTTTGTACTGATTTGCGTGTATATTATATTGATGTGGATGCATGTACGGGCTGTACTGCCTGTTTTCAAAAGTGTCCGGTAGAGGCTATTATCGGTTCTCCCCGCTATCCGCATTTCATTGTTCAGGACAAGTGTATCGGTTGTGGTACGTGTTTTGAAGTTTGTAAGTTCAACGCTGTATTGATTAAATAGCGCTTTTGACTATTGATATGGAATTTCAGATCGAAGTAAATAATCAGTCAATCCGGGTAAAGGAAGGTGAAACACTCTTGACCGCCTTGCGAAATAATGGTTTCAGAATCCCGACACTCTGCCATATGAATCGGTTTTCCCCTACGGGGGCATGCCGTTTGTGTGCGGTAGAAGTTGAAGGAGAGCGTGACCTGGTCACTTCATGTGCCCATGTTGTTAAAAAAGGGATGAAGGTTAAGACCAACTCCCAAAGGGTGATCCACGCCCGGAAAACACTGGTTGAACTATTGCTGTCAAACCATCCGGATGATTGTTTGTATTGTCAGCGTAATGGACATTGTGAGTTGCAGTGGCTGGCCGAAGAGATGAATGTAAAAGAGCGACGTTTTTTTGGCAAAAAGAACGCCTATAAACCGGATTATTCAAGTGTGAGTGTCGCCCGTGATCCGGCCAAATGTGTTTTATGCAGCCGCTGTGTGCGCATGTGTGAAGAGGTGCAACTGGTTACGGCTATAGATTTCATCTCACGTGGTAACCAGACAAAGGTGAACAGCGCCTTTAACAAGGGTTTGAACGTTAGTAGTTGTATCAGTTGCGGGCAGTGCATCCAGGTTTGTCCCACAGCAGCTTTGATGGAGATCTCTCATCTCGACCGGGTGCAGGCAGCCCTGTCAAAAAAGAAACAACAGGTTATATTCTTTATAAGTCCTTCAGTAACTGCTTCCGTTGCAGAAACAGCCGGTTTAAAGCCTAAACAGGATGCCGGTAAAATGGTAGCATCTTCCCTGCGAAAGTGTGGCGCTTCCCGGGTATTTGATCTGGGTGTCGCTTCTGATATCAATGTGGTTGAGGAGGCAACTCAACTGTTGGAGCACCTGACAGATAATGCGGATAAGCCTATGCCTTTACTGTCCTCATGTTGTCCGTCATGGGTAAGGTATGTGGAAGAGTTTCGTCCCGATAGTCTGTCGAACCTGGCCGGAACCAAATCCCCGCAGCATGTCATGGGCAGCCTTCTGAAGACATGGTATGCCGAACAGGAAGAGATCAGTGCGGAGGATATTTACACCGTTGCAGTTATGCCCTGTGTGGCTAAAAAATATGAGGCTTCCAGGGAAGAAAATACGGATAAGGGGATCTCCCAGGTCGATGCGGTTCTTACCGTTGGGGAGTATTTCCGCTTAATACGGGCGTTTGGCCTTGATCTGCATCATATGGAAGAAACGGATATGGATGAACCATTCCGGGTTTCATCTGCCGCTGCGTGGAAGATGGGATATGCCGGTGGCAAAGCCGAAGCCGTGGCGCGCGAAGTGTTCAGGATGTTAGCCGACCCCAAAAAAGATACTTTTAAGTTTAATTTGCCGAAAAATGCAGCCACCAAACGGGAAACAAAGATAAAAATAGGAGACCGGCAAATCGGTTTTGCCTGGGTGAGTAGCATTGTGGAAGCCGAACAATTTTTGCACGAACTGGAAGAGGAACATCGCGATGATATCCATTATGTGGAAGTAATGGCATGTTTGGGCGGATGCGCCGGTGGTGGCGGTCAACCGGTAAGCCGTGGCTTCGAACCCGCCAAAGCCCGCAAACGTTTTTGCATGAACATGGAAAAAGCAAATCCTTACAGTACTGCCGGGGACAATCCCGGACTGTCAGTGTTATACCATGAAGGTTCATTGCTGCCCGGTAACACCACCTTGCAGGATTGGATAACTCCCCGGTTTCAGGTGAAAACATACTATTGACATGGCTAAGAAGGATAACAAAGAAATAATATATACCGTCAAGGATCGCTGTAAGGTTTGCTATACCTGCGTGCGTGAATGTCCGGCCAAAGCCATTAAAATTATTGATGGCCAGGCGGAAATTATTCCAAGCCGCTGTATCGCCTGTGGCAATTGTATACGTGTTTGCAGCCGTGATGCAAAAATGTTCGGGTTCTCTATCGATAAAGTGAAACAGTTGCTCTACAGCAGCCAGAAAGTAGCGGCGATCGTCGCACCGAGTATTTCAGGGGAGTTTACCGATATCCGCGATTACCGTCATTTCGTCGGGATGATCAAAGCACTTGGCTTCGACTATGTCAATGAGGTGGCTTTTGGTGCCGAGATTGTGGCTAATAAATATAAAGAACTGCTGCAGTCAAAGCCCGGCCGTCCGTTGATATCTACAAGTTGTCCGGCCATAGTAAGCTATGTCGAAAAACACCATCCCCAGATCATTGATTCGCTGGTGCCGGTGGTATCTCCTATGATCGCTACCGCGAAAGTGCTCAAAGAAAGACAGGGCGACGATCTGCGGATCGTATTTATCGGACCCTGCATAGCCAAAAAAGGTGAAGCAGAGGAAGAACAGTTTCAGGGTCTTATCGATGAGGTCATCTCTTTTGTTGAGCTCCGGCGTATGTTTGATGAAAAGTCGATTACCGAAGACAATGTTGTTCCTTCAGAGTTTGATCCCCCCCTGGCAGGAAAGGGTGCCATCTTTCCAATTAGCGGGGGTATGTTGCAAACAGTAGACCTGGAAGAGGATTATGTAAAAGGCGACATTATAGTGGCTGAAGGACGACATGATATTATTGAAGTGCTGCGCGAATTTGAGGAAGGTTACCTGGAAGCCAAGATGTTTGACCTGCTGTGTTGCAACGGTTGTATCAATGGCCCGGGCATGAGTCACAACGAACAGTTCTTTTTCAAACGGAAAAACATATCCAATTTTGCCAAACGACGTCATGACAAGATTGATGTAGAACAATGGCAAAACGACCTGATTACCTATTTGAAGCTCCCGATGGATCGAACCTTTAGCGCAGATGATCAGCGCTTCCCGGATGAGCCGGGTGAGGATAAAATCCGGGAGGTCCTCAGCAGGTTTGGCAAGCATGACCCTGAGGATGAATTAAATTGCGGTGCCTGTGGCTATGATACCTGTCGTGAACATGCTGTTGCGATCCTGCAGGGGCTGGCCGAATCGGAAATGTGCCTGCCTTATACCATCGATAGGCTCCATGAATATATTAAGGAGCTGGATGTATCTAACAAAAAGCTGGCATCTACACAGGATGCGCTCAAACAGAGTGAAAAGCTTGCATCCATGGGGCAGCTGGCAGCCGGTATCGCTCATGAGGTCAATAACCCGCTGGGTGTGGTTATTATGTATAGCCATATACTTTTGGATGAACTGGACCCGTCTTCAAACATGTACCGCGACCTTAAACTGATTGTAGATCAGGCCGACAGATGTAAAAAGATAGTTGGCGGCCTGCTGAACTTCGCCAGAAAAAGCAAGGTGACCATTAACGAAGTGAACCTGAAGGATTTGGTTAATAATGGACTACATGGCATTGTGCTTCCGCAGAATGTGGAGCTGGATGTTGAAATCAATACAGATAAACCGGTGATCGAAGGTGATAACGATCAACTGGTACAGGTGTTCTCCAATTTGTTCAAAAATGCGATCGATGCCATGCCGGAGGGCGGACAGCTTGGCATTATCGTGGATGACGCAAGCAGTGAAGATGCCCTCGAGATAAAGGTCAGGGATACCGGCACAGGCATCTCTAAAGAGAATCAGGAGAAAATGTTTGAACCGTTCTTTACGACCAAAGAAACAGGGCAGGGGACAGGTCTGGGCTTGCCCATAATTTATGGGATTATTAAAATGCATAAAGGCAATATCAAGGTTGATTCCAATGACGACCCGGACCAGGGACCGACAGGTACCTGTTTCACCGTGAGATTGCCCCGAACATCTTCTGTCCGGGAAAAAAAAGAAACCCCAATTGAAGAAGATAAGCCAATCGGATAGTTCATATATAAATACGCCAGGGTATGCTACAAAAAGAAAAGAAGACCATTTTACTCGTTGATGACGATGTGGACTTTCTGTTTCAGTTGAAAGTGTCTGTTCAGGACATGGGATTTGATGTTATCACAGCT
Organism: Bacteroidales bacterium; assembly: GCA_041686485.1. Taxonomy (GTDB): domain Bacteria; phylum Bacteroidota; class Bacteroidia; order Bacteroidales; family UBA7960; genus PUPG01. The sequence goes on from JAWLDT010000007.1 coordinate 10,140, forward strand.
GACTCCGAGAAAGAGGCAGAGCAGATCATCGAAAGAACCCGTCCGGACCTTGCCATCCTCGACCTGATGATGGAAAACCAGGATACTGGCTTTATCCTTTGCCACAAGATCAAACAAAAATACCCCGATGTTCCCATCATAATTGCCTCTGCGGTGACTGCCGAGACGGGTATGTTGTTTGATGTCACAACCGAGGAAGAGCGGGACTGGATCAAAGCAGACCTTTTTCTGGATAAGGGGATTCGAAAAGATCAACTGCAAAAAGAAATCAACAAATTACTAAAGCTTTAACCCCATGGAAACACTCAATATCCTTGTTGTTGATGATGAACCCGGGATCTGTAGCGGGGTTAGCCGGATACTGGAGAATTATACCATAAGCTATCCCTTTATGGAGGAAGATTTCGGTTTTCAGATAGAAACAGCCGAAACCGGTGAAGAAGCCCTTGAGATTTTGAAAAGCAGACCACAGGATATTGTATTGCTGGATAACAAATTGCCCGGTATCCAGGGTATTGATGTGCTTGAATATATCAACCAGCAAAATATGGATGTGGTGGTGGTCATGATCACTTCCTACGCTTCCCTGGAACTGGCAGTAAAAGCTACCCGGCAGGGAGCTTATGACTTTGTGCCCAAACCTTTTACCCCTAAAGAACTGCGGGCCTCGATCGATACCATCGCCAAGCAATTGTTCCTGCAGCGTATGACAGAAAAGCTGAACCAGGAAGGCCGCCATGTTCGTTTTCAGTTCCTTTCGGTGCTTTCTCACGAATTGAAGTCTCCGCTTAATGCCGTGGAGGGTTATCTCCAAATGCTTGATGAGAGAAAGTTTGGGGAAAAACTGGACGATTATGATGATATTATTGACCGTTCTTTAAACCGTGTACAGGGTATGCGTTCCCTGATCATGGATATGCTTGATTTCACACGCATAGAGAGTGGCAAAAAACAACGTAAACTGGAGAATGTGAACCTTTGTCAGGTTGTAAAACAATCTATAGAGGCTTTTCAGCCTTTGTCCATCCAAAAAGATGTGGATGTGTATCTGAACTGTAGCGTAGATATCCACCTGGAGGCAGACAAACAGGAGCTGGAGATCATTGTTAACAATTTAATATCCAATGCCATTAAATATAATAAAACAGGTGGTCGTGTGGATATCGGCCTGCGCCGGGAAGGAGATAAAGTCATCCTGACGGTGCAGGACACGGGTATCGGCATGCAGGAAGAGGATACCAAAGATCTTTTTGAAGATTTTGTTCGCATAAAAAGCGAACACACCAAAAATATCAGTGGCAGTGGCCTGGGGTTATCCATCGTCAAAAAACTGCTCGATATGTATAATGCCTCGATATCTGTAGAGAGTGAGCCCGAGAAAGGAAGCTGTTTTACCGTTGAATTTAAGCAGGAAACATAGATAATACAAGCCAACACCCATGCCTAATAAGAATTATCAGGAAATACCGGGTAAAACCGTAGAACGGTTAAGCCAGTACCGGCGTATTTTATACGATAGCATCCATCAGGGAAAAATGAACATTTATTCCCACGAGCTGGCCAAAATGATGAACCTTACCTCTGTGCAAGTACGAAGGGATTTGATGTTGATCGGATATTCAGGCAGCCAGAGCAAAGGCTATGTTATTAAGGACCTGGTTGCACTTATCGGAAATATCATTGACAGCAAACAAGGACAAAAAATTATTGTCGTCGGGATGGGTAATCTCGGCAGGGCTATTACCAGCTATTTCTCCGGTAAGCGCGAAAAATTGTCCATTGTGGCTGCATTTGATAATGATCTGCAGAAAACCGATCGGGTTGTATCTGGTGTTCCTTGCTATCATATTAACAAACTGAAGGATTATATTCAGGAAGAAGGGGTCAGTATTGCGGTGTTGACCGTTGCTCCCGAAGCTACCCATGAGGTTGCAAAGCTGCTGCTTGATGCCGGTATTAAGGGTATCCTGAATTACACGTCTGTACCTATTAAAGTGCCGGAAGGGGTATTCCTCGAAGAATACGACATTGTTACCTCACTCGAAAAACTGGCTTTCATGGTTAAAGCAGAGTAATCAGGTTCTGCAATGGCCTTCATCTAAAAATAATATTGAATATTCAATTATGAATGTCTTTCATCATACAGCTGAGGCAGCCGGTAAGATAAAAAATGCGGTTGTGACCACCGGTTCATTTGATGGTGTTCATATCGGCCATAAGCTGATTATAAACCGTTTGAACGAAATTGCCGCTAATATCGGCGGTGAATCTGTGCTTATTACTTTTTATCCACACCCGCGTAAGGTACTTTATCCCGAACAGCGGGACCTTCAAATGATCAACTCCCAGGAGGAGAAAATCGAGCTTCTGGAAAAGGCAGGACTGGATAACCTGGTCATTATTCCGTTTTCCCTGGAGTTCTCCAAAACCACTTCCAGGGAGTTTGTCACCGACCTGCTGATTGCACACCTCAATGCCCGCGTAATTGTGGTAGGGCATAACCACCATTTTGGTTATGCACGAAAAGGCGATTATTCCTATTTGCATCACCTTAGCCGGGATATTGGGTTTGATGTGGAAGAGATACCACTGCAGATGATCGAAAATGAAACGGTTAGTTCTACAAAAATTCGTAAGGCTCTCGAAGAAGGACAGATCCAGCGAGCCAATGCCTACCTGGATCATCAGTATATTATTAAAGGTGCATTGTATAACGGTCAGGTATTATCCTGCCTTTCACAGAAACCAACCATCGGTGTCGAAATATGTGCACAGGAAAAACTTATCCCGCCACCAGGGATCTATGCCTGCAACCTGCTGGTCGATCAGCAATGGATGAAAGCCATGACGCTTATTTCTTCTGAAGGAAGTGGTCATTGCAGGGTGGAATGTTTCCTGTTGTACGATCAATTGTCTCCGGTGGGTAAAAAGGCTACCCTCTATTTCTATAAGGGAGTTTGGTATGGCGAACCGCATGGTAACGGTGAAATGAAAGATGCAGTCGTGGAAGACGCCAAAGAAATGGTTGAAGAGTTGATCTATTAACGGGATTTTAAAGTAGTTACATGTCAAAAATTCACCCCATGACCGTCACATTCCTTGGAACAGGTACCTCTACCGGTATTCCTGTTGTGGCATGTGATTGCAAGGTCTGCCAAAGTGAGGATCAACGTGATCATCGCCTGCGGACCTCTGCGATGATTGATATTGCAGATCACCATTTTGTTATTGACTGTGGTCCCGATTTTCGTTACCAGATGATCCGTGAAGGTGTCGACGATATATCAGCCATCCTGTTTACACACGGTCACCGCGATCATATCGCCGGACTGGATGACGTGCGGGCATTTAACTATGTGTTGAATAAAACAGTGGATATTTATGCCAGCGAGAAGGTGATCGAATCTATCAATAAGGAATTTCCATATATATTTAGAGAAAAACGTTTTTTTGGCGCGCCACAGATTCATTTTCATGTTATCCATAATGAACCCTTTGCAATCAATGGCGTACAATTCATACCTGTTGAAGTGTTTCACCATAAAATGCAGGTATTTGGTTTCAGGGTCGGTGATTTCTCCTATATTACCGATGCCAGTCATATTCCTCCCGAAGAAAAGGAAAAACTTTTCGGTTCACGTGTTCTGGTGATAAATGCCTTGCGCAAATCCCCGCATATATCTCATTTTTCCCTTGAAGAAGCCCTGCTTGAGATTGACCAGCTGCAACCGGAAAAAGCATATATTACCCATATCAGCCATTTCATGGGTCTCCACGACACAATCGAACACCAACTCCCCGATAACGTATTCCTCGCTTATGATGGTTTGAAAGTATCCGTTCCCGCCAAAGTAAATATGGATCAGGGTCTGTAGATTTTCCTGATCAGGTAATCTCAACATTTCATTAGCAAATACTTTTTTGGGATGGTTCGTTATCCATTCCTTTAAAGTTTCACTATATTTGTATTGTGAATCGTAATTACTAAATTCATGATATATACACCTGAATCATATCGTATTGAAGATAAACGCATGCAGCCTTTCATTGATGCGGATGAGATATGGGATTATCTCCATCAGGGAAAAGAAGACAAGCAGCGTGTGCGTGAGGTTATCCAGGCTTCTCTGGATAAAAAACGTCTTTCTCTTGAGGAAACGGCCGTGCTTCTGAATGCCAGTGACCCGGAACTCATCGAAGAGATCAAGGAAGGTGCCCGCGCCCTGAAAGAAAAGGTCTATGGTGAGCGCATTGTGTTATTTGCCCCGTTGTATGTTGGGGACCTCTGTACAAACAATTGTCAATATTGCGGTTTTCGCTCATCAAACACCGAAGCCAAGCGTGTCACCCTAAGCCGCGATGAACTGGCCGAAGAAACCAAAGCACTGATTGATCAGGGACACAAACGTTTAATCCTTGTTTATGGGGAACATCCCAAATATTCGGCTGAATTTATTGCTGAGACTGTTGACACCGTGTATAGCGTAAAACACGAAAACGGGGAGATCAGGCGTGTGAATATCAACGCTGCTCCTTATGACATCCCGGGTTTTCGTACTATTAAAGATGCCGGTATTGGTACGTTTCAGATCTTTCAGGAGACCTATCACCGGCCTACCTATAAGCAGGTTCACCTGGGCGGGCTAAAGCGCAATTACGACTGGCGGTTAACCGCTTTGGACCGGGCGCAGGAGGCCGGCATCGATGATGTGGGTATCGGGGCATTGTTTGGTTTATACGACTGGCGTTTCGAGGTAATGGCTTTGGTTCGGCATGTAAACCATTTTGAAGCGGTTTATAATGTCGGTCCGCACACCATTTCCTTTCCCCGTATTCAGAATGCCATGTCCCTGGATATTCACAAAGATTATCTTGTTTCTGATGAAGATTTTGTCAGACTGGTGTCTATTCTTCGTCTGGCTGTGCCCTACACGGGTATGATCCTTACGGCAAGAGAACCTGCGCACATACGCGACCAGATTATGCGTTTCGGGGTTTCGCAGATCGATGGTGGCACGAACCTGGAACTTGGCGGTTACTCAAAAGGCCAGCAGGAAGAGCAGGACCTCAGCAAAGGACAATTCCAGATCAATGACAACAGGCCCCTGTCAGCCATCATGGATGAACTGATACATAAAGGCTATATACCTTCTTTCTGTACAGCTTGTTACCGGCTTGGCCGCACCGGAGAACATTTTATGGAGTTTTCCGTACCGGGCTTTATTAAACGGTACTGTACACCCAATGCCTTGCTGACCATGGCGGAGTATCTCGAAGATTATGCTTCTGAGGATACCAAACAATCCGGCTACAAATTGATCGATAATAAGATTGAAGAACTGGGTCAGACCCAGAAGGTTGATCAATTAAAAACTAAAATTGACCAAATCAAAGAAGGACATCGGGATCTTTATTTCTAAACAGTAAACCTTATGCAAGAAACCATGATTTTAGGCCTCCTGGTCTTTGACCGTATCAAAGAGGCCGGTCGTACCCAGCAGGTATTGACCAAACATGCCGATGTGATCCGCACGCGGCTGGGCTTTCATGAGCTTTCAGACAATGTCTGCAGTCGTGTAGGCACTATCGTGTTGGTACTTCAGGGTCAGCCTGAGAGCTGGAAAGCCCTGGAAGAAGACCTCGGCCAAATCGGTGGCGTAGAAATCAAAAAGATGAAGTTTGATTATTTATTTAAGTAAATTTATTTAAGATGCAACAAACTAGGATATTAGGGATTCTTGTTGAGACCAAAAGTGAGGCCGCACTCCGGGTTCAGGATGTGCTTACCAAATATGGATGTTCCGTCAGAACCCGGCTGGGGATCCATTTGCCTGACAAGCCTGGTTGCAAAAAATGTGGCTTGATTTTGCTTGAGCTGTTCGGAAACGAGGATGAATGTCTGCGCCTGGAAAATGAACTTTATGCCCTCGAAGGCGTTAGCGTAGAAAAGATGGATTTTTAATCCCCCGGGTGTTTTGTATATTGACTTTTTAGTATTCTATAAATTATTTTGTCCCTGCTATGGCTAAACTTGTTCATTTTTCCGAGGCAGCATCCCTTGCCTTGCATGCGATGGTACTGATCGCCAAGTCAGATACCCATATCAACGTTAACAGTATCGCCAATGAAATGGGGGCTTCCAGAAATCATCTGGCCAAGGTGCTTCAGCAAATGGTGAAACACAATTACCTGAAGTCGGTAAGAGGGCCAAGTGGTGGTTTTATACTCAACAAGCCTGCTGATCAAATCTCTATACTTGAAATATATGAGGCCGTTGAAGGCAGTATCGATGTACCAGAATGTCCGCTGGACCGTAAAATATGTCCGTTTGACAAATGTCTGATGAATGGCCTTGTGTATGATGTAACCATGCAGTTTAAAAAGTATTTTCAGGAACAGAGCCTGGAGGATTTTGTGACAAGAACGTAAAGCATTTGCGGGTAAGGAACAATGTGGGATATCACCAATAATTATCAGGAAATATTAATTGCTTTTGGATTTACGCTTTTTGCCGGGCTATCAACGGGCATCGGAAGTGCTATTGCTTTTTTTGCCCGGCGTACCAATACCAAATTTCTTTCCATCGCCCTGGGTTTTTCGGCCGGGGTTATGATTTACCTGTCTTTTGTGGAGATCTTCCCCAAAGCCCAGGAAAGCCTTGCTGTGGAAATGAATGAGCAGATGGGCTATGTGGTTACAATCATTGCCTTTTTTACCGGAATTGTACTGATTGCTATCATTGACAGGCTGGTACCTTCGTTTGAAAACCCCCATGAGTTAAAACGGGTGGAGCAGATATATGACAAGGGGCAGGAAAAAAACAAAAAGCTTTATCGTATGGGTGTAATGTCTGCGCTTGCCATTGCTATTCATAACTTTCCGGAAGGTCTGGCCACTTTTCTGGCAACCCTCCAGGATATCAGGCTCGGCCTTCCTATTGCCATTGCCATTGCCATTCATAATATTCCCGAGGGAATCGCCATATCGGTTCCTATTCACCATGCTACAGGCAGTAAGAAAAAAGCGTTTACATATTCTTTCCTGTCCGGTTTGGCTGAGCCAATTGGGGCATTGGTCGGTTTTTTTATTCTGATGCCTTTTCTGAGCCAGGCCGTGTTTGGTTTCATGTTTGCCATGGTGGCCGGGATTATGGTGTTTATTTCCATAGATAACCTGCTGCCTGCTGCCAGGGAGTATGGTGAACCGCACCTCTCCATATATGGTCTTACCGGCGGTATGGCGCTCATGGCCGTAAGCCTTATCTTCCTGTAAACATTTTCTATAAAACCATGTTTTCACAACTTGTTGCAAAAGGCTATGGCAGCTTCTTCTTTCCAAAACGTTCGGAGAACCACATTGATGCTGGTTACTTCCCGGCGCTGGCGAGGCTATTCAATTCCCGTGTAAGTTTTACAGCCATCCTGTTATAATATCTTTTATCCCTGTAGCCAAGCACATGGCGGATACCATGAATGGCATTGGTAAGAAATATCTCATCCGCTTTATCCAAAGCGGTAGAGGTTATCTGTGTTTCGGTTACGCTGATTTGGGAATCCCTGGCCACATCCATAATGACAGCCCGCATGATACCCTGCACGCAGCCTTCCATCAGAGATGGCGTATAAAGCCTGTCTCTGCTGACAATAAATACATTGGAGCTGATGGCTTCTGCAATATTGCCATGCTCATTGAGTATGAGGCAGTCATCCAGATCATGTTGCTGTTTATACAGGCCAGCCAATACATATAGTTGGGCATTGATGCTTTTTAAGGGCGAGAGCATATTGACGGGCTTGGGTAAGCCGTCGAAACAATCAATAAACAGGCCTTTTTTGTTCAGTTCGAACGTAGCGTGATAAAGTTTCTGGGATTCAATAAGAAAAGAAGCCTGATTGGTCGAGGGTGTATACAGGCCTCCCTCGTTGCGGAACAGCGAGAAACGTATTCTTGCGGCTTCCCCGGCCTTGTGGTTGGCATCAAAGAGCTGCTGAACGGCCTGCCTGAATTGTTTGCGTGTCCATGGTTGGGGCGGTTTCAGCTGGAGTGTTTCACATGCCCGGTTCAGGCGGTCAAAATGTTTATCTTCCCATAAGATATGTCCGCTGTGAACCCTGATGGTTTCAAAAACACCATCACCATAGCGAAAAGCCCTGTTTTCAGTGGAAAGTCCGAAAGACGACCGGGAGATGATATCCCCGTTATAAGATAACATGTCAGCCATTTGACATATGATTTAGAAAACATATTCAAAGAACCGTGAAACCAACGAAGGATCAAGCAGGGCAGGGAATATCACACCAAAAATGGCTCCCCAGAAATGGACGTCATGCCCTACATTATCGCTTCCTCTTTTGGCCATGTAAGCCGAATACAGGAGGTACAGGATACCAAATATAAAGGCTGGTATGGGCACCGGAAAAAAGATAAACATCACCGAGCCCTGCGGATACATCAGGATGCTGGCAAACAATATGGCGGATACGGCACCACTGGCACCTACGGCATTATAATGTGGGTGGTTTATATGCTTCAGATAAGCAGGAATGACGCTGATAATCAATCCCCCTGCATAAAGGATGATAAAAAAGAGGCGACCCGGATCACCGAAATGATGGGTAAATAATGCCTCTACATTGCTGCCGAAAGAAAACAGTACGAACATGTTGACAAACAGGTGCATGTAGTCAATATGCAAGAGGCCGTAGCTGAAAAACCGGTAGAATTGCTGCTTGCGCCGGATCTCGTAAGCATTGAATTTCATGCGTTCAAAAGCCATTGAATGCTGAAAGGCCGTAATGCTTACAAGCGCTGTGGCGATGATAATAAACAGGGTAATTGACATATCCGTATCAAATAAGCAGGGGGAATAAACCTGTTAATAGCGAATGTCCATTTTGTCGAAGGTGTCATCATTGATGATCTCAATAGCTTTGTTAAGCGAATCATCAATTTGCATGGTAACCTGTATATACGCTTCAAAGTCGAACAGATTCCGTGCAATCAGACCTTTGAGCTGATTACGCATGTATATGTCTGCGGCTTCCGGTTCATCATCATCCGGTTCTACATCATGTTCCTTTGCGTAATCCAGGAGTTCTTCCATCAGATCTTCTTCCATTTCAAAGCGATCAATGAATGATTCAACATCCGGATATTTATCGGATAGTTTTTCACGGTGACGGTTGGTGTATTCGATTCCAAAATTGTTGATGATACCACGTCGCAGAAGGGTAGAGTAGAACTCAGATACACGGGTAGTGTCAAGCGGGATGAAAAAATCAGGCATGATGCCACCTCCGCCGTAGACCACGCGTTCGTTAAACTTGGTAACATGTTGCAAAGAATCGGGGAAAGAGATATTGTCCGGGCTGATCAACTCTCCCCGGGACAGACGTTCACTCAGGTCTTCGTAATAGGCTTCCGTACTTTTGTCATAGGGTTTTTGGATGCTTCGGCCGGTGGGTGTGTGATACCGGGCAGTAGTCAGGCGAATGGCTGATCCATCCGGCAGTTCATATGGTCGTTGTACAAGTCCTTTTCCAAAGGAACGCCTGCCAACCAGAAGGCCTCTGTCCCAGTCCTGAAGGGCTCCGGATAATATCTCACTGGCAGAAGCACTGCCTTCGTTGATCAACACAACGATTTTACCATCCTGAAAATTCCCCTGACGGGTACTTGTAAATTCTTGCCGCGGAGCGGAGTGACCTTCGGTGTATACGATCATCTTTTCATTGTCCAGGAACTGATCTGCCAGATCAATGGCAACATCCAGATAACCGCCGGAATTATAGTTTAAATCCAGGATCATGTGTTCCATGCCCTGATCCCGCAACTCCTGACTTGCCTCCCTGTATTCACGCATAGTGGTACGTGAAAAACGGTTCAGTTTGATATAGCCAATTTCAGGAGTCGCCATAAATGCTGCGTCAACCGAATGAATAGGTATACGGTCGCGCTTAATGGTAAAATCAAGCAACTCATCAACACCCGTCCTGTAAATACTGACATCCACTTCTGAGCCTCTTTCCCCACGCAGCCTGTCCTGTACATATTGGTTGTTAATATCCGAGCCGTGTGCTTGCTCTCCTTCTATTTTTACAATCTTATCACCGGGCATCAAACCTACCTTTTCCGATGGGCCACCGGGTATGGGACTGACCACAACGATGGTGTCATTAATAAGATTAAACTGGATACCTATCCCTTCAAAACTCCCTTCTAATGGTTCATTCGCCCGTTTCAACTCATCTTCAGAGAGGTATACACTGTGCGGATCAAGCTCTTTCAGGATGCCTTCTATGGCATACTCCACCAGCTCTTCATCATCAAGTTCTTCAATATAGGCAAATTCAATAAACTGTAATGCCCGCTGGAGTTTTTCTGCCTGTGCCTCACGAACCTGTCCAAAGGAGGCAGCAGAAAAAAGTAACAAAAAAATCAGGCTCAGAAAGAGCCGTTGGGAATGATGAATTATTTTTTTCATTTTCTTAGAATATTCTATTTAACGGGTAAACTCTACGCTATTTGAATTATTGTGTGTTATCTGCCATAATCAAAAAACAAAAGGAATTGTATATTTGTTTGGTAATTAATAATAAGCTAGCAGTTAAAAACGAAAGAACAATTTGTTTGGAGACAGAATTAACGCACAAAAGTAATAAAAAGCAGGAGAAAGGCCATTTTTTGATGAGCTTGATTTTTCCGGTTGTTTTTGTTTTGTTCCTTTGGCTGATAAAAGCAATTGAACTGTTTTTTAATTTAGAACTGTATCAATATGGTATTTTTCCACAAACATTGTCAGGATTAAAAGGCATTTTGCTGTCTCCGTTTATTCATGGAAGTTTTTCACATTTAGCGTCCAATAGTTTACCGTTGTTGGTACTCGGAACAGCTTTATTTTATTTTTACCGGAAGCTGGCCTGGAAGGTATCTTTGCTTGGTTTGGTGATCACCGGTATATGGGTCTGGATTATCGCCCGCCCCTCATTTCATATCGGTGCTTCCGGCATTTTATACTGCCTGGCGGCCTTTTTGTTTGTGAGTGGGTTTATTCGCCGCCACCCCCGTTTGATGGCGATCTCATTACTTGTTGCTTTCCTTTATGGCAGTATGGTCTGGGGTATTTTCCCTTTCCGGGAGCATGTTTCATGGGAGTCACACCTGATGGGTATGCTGTCGGGCGTGTTGCTCGCGTTATTCTTTAAAGATCATGGACCCCAGAGACCGCGCTACTCCTGGGAATTCGAGGAAGATGAAGAGGATGATCACGGGGAAGAAGATGATGATGACGACGATCCCGGGGGAATAACACTGCCCTATTCAAACGTTGACAGGACCTATTAGATCAAATCCTGTCACGCTCGATCTCACGCTGAATGTCCTTTTTCTTGATGGAATCACGTTTGTCATACACCTTTTTGCCCTTGGCAAGCGCGATCTCCATTTTAGCCAGCCCTTTTTCATTGATATACAACAGGGTAGGAACAATGGTTAATCCTTTTTCTTCAATACGGCTTTTTAGTTTCCGCAGCTCCCTGGCCGTAAGCAACAACTTCCGGTCCTGTTTGGGTTCATGGTTGTTATATGTGCCATGGGAATAGGGGGCAATGTGCATGTTCCTGACAAACAGTTCATGCCCCGTAAAGGTACAGTAAGCCTCCTTCAGGCTTGCTTTGCCCGCCCTGATCGACTTGATTTCCGTCCCGGTAAGTACAATGCCGGCTGTGAACGTTTCCAGCAGAAAATACTCAAAAGCGGCTTTCTTATTCTTTATTTCAATGTTTGTTGCCATGGCTGTGCTTTGACATGCGAAGATAATAAAAGAAAATGGGGTGCAGTTCCTTTTAATTTGCCGGCCAAACAAAAGATTAAATAAAATGTTGCTTTCATGATAAAAAAAATTACTTTTGCAAAAAAATGAAACCCTTTACACTATGTATTGGACACTCGAATTAGCTTCTAAGCTTGAGGATGCTCCCTGGCCCGCGACCAAGGAAGAGCTTATTGATTATGCACTTCGTTCCGGTGCACCCATGGAGGTAATCGAAAACCTCCAGGAGATTGAAGATGAAGGGGATGTCTATGAAAGTATTGAAGACATCTGGCCGGATTATCCGACAAAAGATGACTTTTTCTTTCATGAAGATGAATATTGACATCCTCACTGACAAATAATGTATGCATAAAGGCCGGCTTTTTGCCGGTCTTTTTATTGAGAGGCGTCTTATATCCTTTTATTATGCCCAGATTTAATTAACTTTGTAAGATAAACGGCCTGACCGGGAGGAATGGTTCCCAAAAAGCTGATAGCCAGGAGGTTGTACCGATTAATTTTGCCTCCTAAAGCAATATAAGTAACTAAGAGATAATGATCTTATGTTCAATTTATTAAAAATGTTTTTCGGCAGCAAGGCCGAGAGGGATTACCGGGAGATCAGGGATGACCTGGAAAACACTCTTCAGACATATGAAGAAATCAAAAAACTTGATAATGATCAGCTGCGGGAGAAAACTGATGAGTTTCGCAGGCGTATAGCTGATCATGTATCCGAAGAACAGCGACAGATTGACACCCTGAAAGAATACCTTGAAGAGCATTACGATATTGATGTCAATGAGAAGGAAAAGATCTATACGCAGATAGATCAGCTGGATGACCGGCAGAATCAGAAAACGGAAGCCATGCTTGCCGAATTATTGCCGGAAGCTTTTTCTGTTGTAAAGGAAACGGCCAGGCGTTTTCATGATAACAGTGTAGTGGAGGTCAGGGCCAATGATTTCGACCGGGAATTGGCTGCTTCCCGTCCCAGTGTTGAAATAAAAGGCGATAAGGCCCATTATCACAACCAATGGATGGCCGGTGGTAACCTGATCACCTGGGATATGGTCCATTACGATGTGCAGCTTATCGGTGGTATTCATCTGCACAAAGGAAAGATTACCGAGATGGCTACAGGGGAGGGAAAAACGCTTGTTGCCACCCTGCCCGTCTACCTGAATGCCCTGGCCGGTAAAGGCGTGCATATTGTTACCGTTAATGACTACCTGGCCAAACGTGACTCCGAATGGATGGGAAAATTGTTCGAGTTTCACGGGATGCGCGTCGACTGTATCGACAAGCACCAGCCCCACTCCGAAGAGCGCAGACAAGCCTATATGGCGGATGTGACCTATGGCACCAACAACGAGTTTGGCTTCGACTATCTGCGTGATAACATGTCGCGTAACCCGGAAGAGCTGGTACAGCGCAAACTCAATTATGTGATCGTGGACGAGGTGGACTCCGTACTCATCGACGATGCACGTACGCCGTTGATCATTTCCGGACCAACACCCAAAGGGGAGGAGCATGAGTTTCATGACATGAAACCCAAAGTCGAAAAGCTCTATAACGCCCAGAAAATGTTGGTTACCAACATGCTGGCAGAGGCCCGTAAACTGCTGCTGCCAAAAGAAGGCGAACCTGATGAAAAAAAGGGGGGAGAACTGCTGCTGCGCTGTCACCGCGGCTTGCCCAAAAACAATGCCCTTATCAAATTCCTGTCCGAGCCTGGTATGAAGACCATCCTGCAAAAAACAGAGAACCTTTATATGCAGGAACAGGGAAAACATATGCACCTGATTGATGACGAGCTCTATTTTGTTATTGAAGAGAAAAACAACGTCATTGAACTCACCGATAAGGGTATCGATTTGATTACCAGCCAGTCTGATGATCCCAGCTTCTTCATTCTGCCCGACATCGGATCGGAAATGGCCGAACTCGAAAAATCTGACCTGCCTGACGAAGAAAAGCAGGAAAAGAAAAGTCAGCGGCTCAATGACTTTCAGGTAAAAAGCCAGCGTGTACATACCATTAATCAGCTGCTCAAAGCCTATACCTTGTTTGAGAAGGATACCGAGTATGTTATCATGGATAACAAGATCAAAATTGTGGATGAGCAGACCGGCCGTATCATGGAGGGACGCCGCTACTCCGACGGATTACACCAGGCCATCGAAGCCAAGGAGAATGTCAAAGTGGAGGCTGCTACCCAGACATACGCCACCATTACCCTTCAGAACTTTTTCAGGATGTACCGGAAGCTTTCCGGTATGACCGGTACGGCTGAAACAGAAGCAGGAGAATTTCTGGATATTTATGATCTGGATGTTGTGGTGATTCCAACACACCGGCCGGTTATACGTGTTGACAGGGATGACCTGATCTACAAAACCAAGCGGGAGAAGTTCAATGCCATCATCGAGGAAATCAGTGACCTGGTCAAAAACGGCAGACCGGTTTTGGTAGGAACAACCTCGGTGGACACCTCCGAGCTGTTGAGTCGCATGTTGAAATTGCGCAGTATCCCCCATAATATATTGAATGCCAAGCATCACCAGAGGGAAGCCCAGATCGTGAAAGAAGCCGGACAAGCCGGAATGGTGACCATCGCCACCAACATGGCGGGTCGTGGTACCGATATTAAGCTGGGAGAGGGTGTTGTAGAGGCTGGCGGACTGGCCATTATTGGTAGTGAAAGGCACGAATCACGCAGGGTAGACCGCCAGCTTCGTGGACGGGCAGGACGTCAGGGCGACCCCGGTAGTTCCCAGTTCTTTGTTTCTCTTGAAGACGACCTGATGCGTGTATTCGGTTCTGCCAGGATCTCTTCACTGATGGACAGAATGGGACTCAAGGAAGGAGAGGTGATTCAACACTCCATGATCAGCAAATCCATTGAAAGGGCCCAGAAGAAGGTGGAGGAGAACAATTTTGGTATACGTAAGCGTCTGCTCGAATATGACGATGTCATGAATGCCCAGCGCGAGGTGATCTATAAGAAAAGGCGGAATGCGCTGTTTGGAGAACGCCTGGCCGTGGATATCGCCAACATGATGTACGATACGTGTGAACAGATGGTGCAGGAATACCAGGAAACAGATGATTATGATGGTTTCACCTTTGAACTCGTAAGAACTTTTGGACTGGAGCCTCCGTTTACCAAAGAAGAATTTTTTGACCAGAAAACAAGTAAACTGACCGAAAGACTCTACGATAAAGCCATAAATAACTATCGTAAGAAAAATGAGCAGATAGCGGAATCGGCTTTCCCGGTGATCAAAGAGGTGTATGAAAAGGCATCACAGAAATATGAAAACATCGCCATACCCATCACAGATGGGATGAAGACCATGAATGTGATCGCCAATCTCAAGAAGGCCTATGACACCAATGGACGGGAAGTAGCACTGTCAATTGAAAAAGGAATATCCCTGACTATTATAGATAATGCCTGGAAAGATCACCTCCGTGAGATGGACGACCTGAAACAGTCGGTACAGGGAGCTGCTTATGAACAAAAGGACCCCTTGCTGATCTATAAGTTCGAATCCTTCGAACTATTCCAGCGGATGATCCAGAAGATCAACAAAGACATTATTTCTTTCCTTGGTAAAGCCAGACTTCCGGTTAAAGACCCGGATCAGATACAACGTGGCACCGAGAAGGAGCGAACAGATATGAGTAAGCTTCAGACAGGTCGTAGTGACCTGCCGGGCGGAAAAGGTGCTCAGCAAAAAGCCCAGCCGGTCAGGGTGGATAAAAAAGTGGGAAGAAATGAACCATGCCCCTGCGGTAGTGGCAAAAAATACAAGCACTGCCACGGTAAGGGCTAATTGATAATAAAAGCTACTACTATGTTTTCATTTGAAACGCAGTTGCGCGTCCGGTACGCCGAAACCGATCAAATGGGTTTTGCCTATTATGGCAACTATCCGCAGTATTACGAAGTTGGCAGGGCCGAGGCCATGCGTAAAATCGGTATGACATATAGAGAGATGGAAGAAAAAGGGGTTGTTATGCCTATCGTGGATATGCAGATCAAATATATCCGTCCGGCGTATTATGATGACTTGTTGACAATTAAAACCCATGTCCCCGACATGCCCGGGTCACGAATGAATTTTCATTATGAGATTTACAACCAGGAAGGTACATTGCTAAACAAGGGAGTAACCGTGCTGGCCTTCCTGAATAAATCAACGGGGCGACCATGTCCGGCGCCCGATTGGTTTATCGAAAAACTGGAAGAAGTGGTTTCCTCCGGGTAAAGGCGGGCTGGTTCTTTGTCATATCGTCAGCTAAATCGGCTCATTTCGATATACAAACATTTGTCGGCCAGCATCTGTTAATGCTGTGAATTTTTTTTGAAACCTGATATACCATACAAAAAAAGTAACCTATGAAAGAGATGAATATTGTACTTGGTGAAAACCAACGTGTAGAAGCCCATTACAAAGACCATATTATAAAAACCGATCAACCTGAAGCAGCTGGTGGGGACAACAGCGCTCCATCACCATTTGACCTTTTCCTTGCTTCCATAGGTGCCTGTGCCGGCTTTTATGTAATGTCTTTTTGCC
This sequence comes from Bacteroidales bacterium, assembly GCA_041686485.1. Taxonomy (GTDB): domain Bacteria; phylum Bacteroidota; class Bacteroidia; order Bacteroidales; family UBA7960; genus PUPG01. The sequence goes on from JAWLDT010000007.1 coordinate 26,544, forward strand.
GGCAACGAAACATCCCAACCGATAAAATCTCCATAATACAGCGTATGCACAAGGATGGCGGATCAAAGATGATCACCCGTCTGGAGATCGATATTCACTTGCCTGCAGATTTTCCCGAAAAATACAGGGACTCCGTACTGAAAGCAGCAGGTGCCTGTTCGGTGAAAAAGCATATTGCCCATGCCCCGGAATTCGAGATTAACCTTAAATAAGTCTTACATTGATATGGTGGGTAAGACATATTATCCATCATGCTTAATTGGTAAAGAACAATGAAAACCCTGGTTATTGGCGCGAGTCCTAATCCCTTACGCTATTCACACAAAGCGATCAAACGCCTTCGTAAACACGATATACCGGTTGTAGCCATTGGTAAAAGGGAAACAACCGTAGCAGATGTAGCGGTTATCAAAGATAAACCGGCTATGACCGATATTCATACAGTTACCCTTTATGTCGGTCCGGATAATCAGGAAGGCTATGAAGATTATATTATATCATTGAAGCCTGAACGCATCATTTTTAACCCCGGCACCTATAACCGCCGTCTTGACGAAAAAGCCGAAAAAGCCGGTATTGAAACAGTGGAAGATTGCACCCTGATCATGCTTGACTCAGGGTTTTATTAATAATTATTCAATTCTAATCATCAAAAAATTCTATATTAATGGATACACATGATTTGGGTTTTGACTCCAAGTTGATTCATGCGGGCATGTTTGAAGACCAATTTGGAAGTGCGACCGTACCAATTTATCAAACCAGTACATTCAAATTTAAAAACGCTGATCACGGTGCAGCATGTTTTTCCGGTGAGGAGGACGGCTACATTTATACCCGGATCAATAATCCCACGATCGATTCGCTCGAGAAGCTGGTAGCGGAACTTGAAGATGGTTACCGTGGTATTGCGACCAGCTCTGGCATGGGAGCTGTGAACACCATTTACAGTGCTTTGTTAAAACAAGGTGATCATATGGTTAGTACAGCTGCGGTCTATGGCCCCTCAAGGATAATCATGGAGAAGCATTACAGCAAATACGGGATTGAATCATCTTATGTGGATACAAGTAATCCACAGAACATTCGGGATGCCATAAAACCCAACACACGTGTTCTTTATATTGAAACCCCTTCGAATCCGACGATGGCCATAACAGACCTTGAAGCATCTGTAAGGATCGCCAAAGAACATAATTTGATCACGGTTATTGACAATACGTTTTGTAGTCCTTACCTCCAGAAGCCTTTGGATTTCGGTTTTGACATTGTGTTTCATTCAATCACCAAATATTTAAATGGCCATGCCGATATTGTCGGTGGTATTATAGTGACCAAAGACAAAGAGATCGATGACATGGTTCGTCCGATGATGGTTTCATTGGGCTGCAATATGGATCCGCATCAGGCATTCATGGTTATCCGTGGACTGAAAACCCTGTCAGTCCGTATAGAGCGTGCTCAGGAGAATGCGATAAAAGTAGCCCGTTTCCTTGAAGAACATCCTGAAGTAGACTGGGTAAATTATCCCGGATTGCCTTCTCATGCACAATATGAGCTGGCCGGAAAACAGATGAACGGCCCGGGTGCTATGCTCAGTTTTGGTCTGAAGGAAGGGCTTCCGGGTGGAAAGAAGTTGATGAATAATGTCAAATTGTGTATCCTTGCCGTGTCCCTGGGTGGCGTGGAAACGCTTATACAACATCCGGCATCCATGACCCACTCCAAGGTGGACAAACAGGCCAGGGAGCTTTCTGGTATTACCGATGGACTTGTCAGGCTTTCTGTGGGTATTGAGGATGCCGAAGATATTATTAATGACCTGAAGCAGGCTTTGGATAAATAGTCTTGTCATGAATCAACATGTTTTTATGGCAGCCACTTAAGGAAGTACATCTTTTATAAAAAGGCAAATTCTATGTGTAGCCCAAAAATTATTTCTAAATTTGTGGGGCTTTGAAAGTCTCACATTGATGCAATCAATCACCGTTGCCAACAGGCAGGTAATCACACCTTGAGAAGGTGTTTTAAACGCAGATTTGCTACAAAACTTTAATTAGTAACCTTTTAACTATTCTTTTTTCGATGGAAAACAGGGAACATCTGGACCCCAATGCGGAAAACATACAGTCAGCTGTTGGGGAAGAGCGTCTGGCAGATGAAAATGCCGAAACACAAACAAATCAAACTGAAAATCAGGGAAACAATGTAACAGAGGATCCGGCAAAAGAAGATGCGGAAGCTGCTGGCCAACAGGAACAGCAAGAACAGCCTGAAGATAAGGGCGCGGTTCATGAAGAAGCTGAGCAACAAGCGGAAGCCAATGATCCTTCTGAAACAGAACCTGATCAGCAACCCGAAGCTACCACGTCATCAAAGGCAGAAGCTGAAACACCACCTGAGGATCAAACCCGG
>JAWLDT010000007.1:29058-37843 GCA_041686485.1 Bacteroidales bacterium
AAGCTGAAGCGCAAAGCGTTGAATCAGCGAGTAGAACTGATACGGAATCTGAGGATGTGGTTTCATCTGAACCACCTGCTGAAGATATATCCGGCGATCAGGGATCAACAGTTACAAAAGCTTCACAAGGTGGCGCCGGTTCAGATGATGATCAGGCCGGGGAGCAAGATGAGCAACAAGGTCAGGACCAGCAGGAAGAAGACAATGATACGCTGGCGGAAAAATATAACGCCATGGGCCGTGAGGAGTTGGTCAGTACCATTGAAGAGCTTGTGCAGAATGACAATGTAAGGCATATCAGACGCCATATCGGCCTTATAAAACTGGCTTACCGGAAGCATTTAAGGGATGAGAATATGGCTTCCTATGAGCAACAGCTTGGGGTTGAAACTGAGGGAGAGGGGAAAGAGAAAAGCGCAGAAGATTCGCTCACTGAACGTTTTGATGCTGCGTTTAACGAATATAAGAAGAAAAAAGCCGCATTTGATAAAGCGCTTGAACAGCAGATGCAGGATAATTTGAAAGCCAAGGAAGATATCCTTGAAGAACTGCGTCAGCTGATCGAATCCGATGAAGAACTGAAAAAAACCTACGATCAGTTTCACGACTTGCAGGAGCGATGGAGAGAGGTTGGTCCGGTACCAAGAGGAGCCAAAAACACCCTCTGGAATAATTATCACTTCCTGGTAGAGAAGTTCTTTGACAAGGTCAATATCAATAAAGAGCTAAAAGACCTTGATCTGAAGAAAAACCTTGAAACAAAAACCGAGCTTTGTGAAAAAGCGGAAGAGTTATTGCTGGAAACCTCAGTTGCCAAGTCATTTCAGCAGTTGCAAAAGCTTCATGAAGCCTGGAAGGAAACCGGTCCTGTACCCAAAGACAAAAAAGATGAACTCTGGGATCGTTTTAAAGCCACTACTGACAAGCTTAACAAGTACCGTCAGGAGCATTATGAAAAACTCCGGGAGGAACAAAACAAAAATTATGCTGCCAAACTGGTTTTGTGCGAAAAAGCGGAAGAGCTTATAAACAGACTGCCTGAAACACCCAAACAGTGGCAGGAACGTACAGATCAGATCAATGAATTGTTCAAGGTGTGGAAAACCATTGGTTTTACACCTAAGAAGGTCAACAATGAGGTCTGGAACAGATTCCGGGGATCATTGGATACGTTCTTTAACAGCAAAAAGGAATTTTTTAAGAAATATAAGGATCGGCAAAAAGAAAATTATAACCAGAAGCTGAACCTTTGTTTGCAGGCAGAAGCCCTGCAGGATAGTGAAGACTGGAAAAACACCACAGAGGCGTTGATCAACCTGCAGAAAGAATGGAAAAATATCGGGCCTGTTCCATCTAAATTTTCCGATAAAATATGGAAGCGCTTTCGCAAGGCCTGTGACCACTTTTTTAACAGGAAATCGGAATATTTTGCCAACATCGGACAGCAGCAGGAGGAAAACCTGCAGAAAAAACTTGACCTGATAGCGAAAATCAACAATTTCGACTATTCGGATGATAATAAAGAAAACCTCAACATCCTGAAAGATTTTCAGCGTCAATGGATGGAGATTGGCCACGTTCCGATTAAGCAGAAAGACAAGGTCCAGATGGAGTTTCGAAAGGCCATCGATAACCAGTTTGAACGGTTAAATATCAATAAAAAAGCCAAAAATACGTTGTCATTCCGTAACAAGGTTGAAAATATCAAACAAGCCCCGAATGCAGATACGATTATCCAGAAAGAGCGTAACATGGTGGCAAATAAGATAAAGTCCCTGGAATCAGATATTCAGGTTCTTGAAAACAATATCGGATTTTTTGCTTCCTCCAAGAAAGCTGAAGTGTTAAAAGCGGAATTTGAAGAAAAGATTGAGAAGGCGCGAAATGAAATTGCTGTCTTGCGCGAAAAAATGAAGATTCTCAGAGAATCCTCATAGGTTCTCTATAGCTCGTTCTTGTTTGGTATTATCGGCAAATAACATTAAACAGGTAGTCTATGAAAAAAGTCGCATTGATTACAGTGGCTGTCTTTATCATGAGCATTAGCCATCTGTACAGCTCCGGTATCGATATAGGTTTACGTGGTGGCCTGAACTTCGCTTCTGTCCCATCAGCTGTTGAACTTCAAAATATTACGGACCAGAACCTTACACTGGAAGCCTTGCCCGATTCTTACACGGGGTACCATCTTGGGGGGATTGCAAACCTGTCCCTCGGTGGTTTGCATGTCCGACCCGAGTTGCTGTTTACCCAAACTGGTCAGGAAATGCGGGTAACAGAGCCAATAACCGGAAATAGCGGATATATAGAGGATTATATAACACAGGAATTCAGTCACCTTACTATGCCGGTGACCGTTGGTTGGTCATTTGGACCCCTTCGCCTCGGGATCGGACCGGTTGGCTCTGTATTACTTAACGAGACCGAGGGAAGTCTGGAGGAGTATGATATCAATTTTGATTATAACGATGTGGCAATCGGCTATCAGCTCATGGCCGGAATCAGGTTTGGTGACCTGCTGATCGACTTTAAATATGAAGGCAGGTTCAATGACCTGGGAGAAGGTGTTACCGTCGGCGGCCAGGAATTTGATTTTGATACCCGCCCCAGCCAGTATATTCTCTCATTGGGGTTATTGATTATGTAAAAAACACCACTGTTAGCGAAAAAGCATTGCCTTCACCGGTGAAATACGGGCAATCATATAGGAGGGAAGGATCAGCATGGCAATTGACAGTACAAATGTACCAGCATTAAGCAGGAGGATATGACCAAGCCGGATGTTAACCGGTACTTCCGACACATAGTAAGATTCCGGCGACAGGGTTATCAGTCCGAAATAGGCCTGAAGTCCAATCAAAACCAAACCGGCAAGATTTCCCCAAAGCAGGCCTCTTGAGATAAGTATGCCGGCGTGATAAAGGAATATTTTACGCATCAGGCCGTTTGAACTGCCTAAAGCCTTGAGTATACCTATGGCATTTGTTTTATCAAGGACAGTGATCAACAGGGTGGTGATCATATTGATGCCGGCTACCAGAATCATCAGGACAATAATGACATACACGTTCATGTCAAGCAGAGCAAGCCAGTCAAAAATCTGTGGATAGAGATCCCTGATGCTTTGTGCAGTAAGATGGTAGGGTAGAATATCATAAATGGCATTCGTTGTTTCTGGTATATCATCATAATCTGATACCAGTACTTCAAAACCGCCAATCTGGTCCTCGCTCCAGTCATTGAGCCGCTGTATGTGGCGGATGTCACTTATCACAAACATTTTATCCAGTTCTTCCAGACCGGTATCATAAATGCCTGCGATCGTCATGCGCCTGATCCTGGGCGGATCCTGGATAAAGTACATAAACAGGTCATCTCCTGTTTGCAACTGAAGCCTGTTGGCAATATACCGGGAAATAATGGTTTCGTCAGAGCGAATGGTATCGTGAATAGTCATTCTGCTGCCGTCCACCAACCTGTCCTCAAAAAAAGTCCAGTCAAAATCAGGGCCGATTCCTTTCAGAATGATACCGTGAATATCTTCATCCGTTTTGATGATGCCCGGTTTGGTGGCAAAAGGCTGGATGTGCTCAACACCCTTTATTTTTTGGGCAGCCGGCAGAAAATCCTGGTTGCTGTTGATGGGTTGGGGCTCATAGGAGATGTTATAGTCCAACCGGGTGATCTGGATGTGGGAGCCGAAACCAATCACTTTGCCCCGGATTTCTTCCTGAAATCCGGTAACCACAGCCATGGATATAATCATCACAGCCAGGCCGAGGGCAATGCTCAGAATACCGATCTTTTTGATCAGGGATGTGAAACCTTTGCCGGTTTCGGCGTCGCCCATTCGCCTGGCTATGAATAAGGGGGTATTCAATGGTTTGGAATTTTTTCCAAAATTACCATTTTTAGCTGACTTTAAAAATCAACTCCTCGCCATCATGATCAACGAGGACATTGTTCCCGGCCTGCAACCTTCCGCTGAGTATTTCGAGCGAAAGCTTATTGAGCAGACTTCGCTGAATAACCCGTTTCAGTGGTCTGGCACCAAACTGGGGATCAAATCCTGCTTCGGCAATCCAGCTGACGGCTTCGGAGCTGACATCAATATGGATATTGTTTTCTTCTGCCAATGTTTTCACATGTTCCAGCTGTAATTCGACAACACCTTTGATCTCTTCCCTGGTCAGCGGCTTAAACATGATGGTTTCATCGATGCGGTTCAGAAACTCCGGTCGTATGGTTTTCTTCAGCATGGCAAATACTTCCTGGCGGGTGTTTTCGATTATTTCCCCGCGGTTTTCGTCTGTCATGCTTTGCATCCTTTCCTGTATCAGACCAGAACCGGTGTTCGATGTCATGATGATAATGGTATTTTTGAAGTCGGCCATCCTGCCTTTGTTATCTGTGAGACGACCGTCATCCAGTACCTGCAACAGGATGTTAAACACATCATGATGGGCTTTTTCTATCTCATCAAGGAGGATCACGGAGTAGGGCTTGCGTCTCACGGATTCAGTGAGCTGGCCGCTCTCTTCGTAACCAACATATCCCGGTGGTGCACCGATCAGCCTGCTCACGGTGTGGCGTTCCTGGTATTCAGACATGTCGATGCGCACCATGGCGTTTTCGTCATCAAACAGAAATTCTGCCAGTGCCCTGGCCAGCTCGGTCTTACCAACGCCGGTGGTACCCAGGAAGATGAATGACCCTACCGGACGTTTGGGGTCCTGCAAACCGGCGCGACTTCGCCGAATGGCATCCGAAACAGCAGTGATGGCTTCATCTTGTCCAATGACCCGCTTATGCAGCTCATCCTCCAAATGAATAAGTTTTTCCCGCTCACTCTGCAGCATACGACTTACCGGTATACCAGTCCAACGCGATACAACGTCTGCAATATCTTCAGCACTGACCTCTTCTTTAATCAGCGCTGAATCCGATTGAACTTCCTGCAGTTTTTCATGCAATTCCTGAAGCTTCTCTTCAGACTCTTTGATGCGTCCATACCTGAGCTCGGCTACGCGTCCAAAGTCACCATTACGCTCAGCCTGTTCGGCTTCAAACCGGTACTTCTCAATGGCTGCCTTGTGTTTTTGAATATCGTCCACAACGGCTTTTTCATTGCTCCAGCGTGCCTGCAAGCGGTTTCGCTCCTCCTGAAGATTAGCCAGGTCCTCGTTGAGTTTCTCCAGCTTGGCGTCATCTTTTTCCCGTTTGATGGCTTCCCGCTCAATCTCAAGCTGCCGGATTCTTCTTTCCACTTCATCGAGTTCTTCCGGCACGGAGTTCATCTCCAGTCTTAGCTTGGAGGCAGCTTCATCAATCAGGTCAATAGCCTTGTCAGGCAGAAAACGGTCGGTGATATAACGCTGCGAAAGCTCTACAGCACCAATGATGGCCTCATCCTTGATGCGTACCATGTGGTGTGTTTCATACCTTTCCTTAAGGCCGCGCAAAATACTGATCGCATCTGTTTTGGAAGGCTCATTTACCATGATGGTCTGGAAACGCCGCTCCAGTGCCTTGTCTTTCTCAAAATAACGCTGATACTCCTTCAGGGTGGTGGCACCTATGGCACGCAACTCACCCCGGGCCAATGCCGGCTTTAATATGTTTGCGGCGTCCATAGCACCTTCACCTGCGGCTCCGGCGCCAACAAGCGTGTGGATCTCATCAATAAACAGGATATATTCACCATCAGAATCAACAACCTCTTTGACAACAGCCTTGACACGTTCTTCAAATTCGCCTTTGTATTTGGCACCGGCAATCAGTGAACCCATGTCGAGGGAAAAGATTTTTTTGCTCTTCAGGTTTTCGGGCACGTCTCCATCAATGATACGATGGGCAATACCCTCCGCTATGGCCGTTTTCCCAACGCCGGCGTCACCAATGAGTATCGGATTATTTTTGGTACGACGCGACAAAATTTGAAGTACCCGGCGAATCTCCTCCTCACGACCGATTACCGGATCCATCTTGCCCGATAAGGCCATGTCGTTCAAGTCATTGGCATATTTATGTAAGGCATTCAGCCGCTCTTCTGCTGAGTGACTGTCTGCTTTTGACCCCTGCCGGAGTTCATTTATGGCACTTTTCAGGCTCTTAGCGGTAAGGCCACTGTCTTTCAGCATTTGCGAAACATTGTCGGAACCCTCCATCATCCCCAGTAACAGGTGTTCAATAGAGACATATTCATCTCCAAAATCCTTCAGTTTCGCCATGGCCGACTGTAAGGTCTTTTTGGCAGAATCAGCCAGATAAGGCTCTCCGCCCTCAACCCTGGGGTAGGTTCCGATGATCCTGTCAAGCGCTTGCTTTGTCGTCTCAAGCTGAATATTGTTTTTCTTTAACAGATAGGGTGCAACATTGTCATCAACCAACAAAATGCCTTTCAGCAAATGCCCGTTCTCAATTGCCTGATGCCTCTCACTTATGGCAATCTCCTGGGCTTTTTGCAAGGACTCCTGCGATTTTATTGTTAAACGATCAAGATTCATAATTTTTATTCTTGTTTTTGGTTATTCTTATTTATATGTTTTTTTATTTTCTTTTTTCCGTACAAATCACAGACCATAACCTATTGTGGTTATTTTTAAGACAAAATGACATATATATTCTACAAGTGAATGTCAAAATGACTTATTATATTTAGTTTTGTTGCTTGTTGGTTTAAACCATAGGATTTTGTAATATTGCCGGGCATTTGAACCCGAATATCAATACAAATTCAGATACTGTATGAAGAAAATACAACTCCACTGGCAAATACTGATCGCACTCGTTCTTAGTGTGTTGTTTGGTTACTTTTTTACGGATCAGGTTCGTTATGTAGAATGGATGGGTGACCTTTTCCTTCGGGCATTACAGATGATTATCGCTCCATTGATCTTTGCATCTATCGTGACCGGTGTTTTAGGGTTGGGCAGCGCTGAAAATCTGGGTCGTATGAGCGCCAAGACATTTGGTTATTATGTTGCCACCAGTTTGATCGCCGCTGTTATTGGGCTGTTTGTGGTTAATGTTTTCAAGCCGGGCGTAGGTGCTGACCTTGGACTTACCGAAGAGGGTGAAATATTGGATGCCGGTGCTTCCACCTTTGCGGATACACTGATGGAGATCATTCCCACCAACATTTTCCAGGCATTGGCTGAAACAGACATGTTGTCCATCATCTTTTTTGCCATTTTATTCGGATTTTTTGCTACCCGGGTCGGCCCAAAATATAAAGAGCCTATCGAGAAGGGTTTTAACGCCATTTTTGAGGTAATGATGCGGATTACCATGTTTATTATTCGTTTTGCCCCATTGGGTGTTTTTGGTATTGTTTCCGGGATTGTGGCTGAGCAGGCGCATGATCTGATTGGTATCTTCAGCCGTATGGGTGTATATGTGCTATCCGTGGCATTGGCCCTTGCGATTCACTCTGCTATCGTGTTGCCCCTGATCATGAAATATATTGGAAAAGTAAATCCACTAAAGCATTTCAGGGCGATGTCGGTACCCTTGCTGACTGCTTTTACCACATCAAGTAGTAGCGCGACACTGCCGTTGGCGATGGATGCCGTGGAAAACAAAAGCGGTGTTTCCAAAAAGGTGACAGGCTTTGTATTGCCACTGGGAGCGACGGTTAATATGAACGGGACTGCCTTGTATGATTGTGTATCGGTTCTGTTTATCGCCCAGGCCTACGGCATTGAACTAACACTTATACAGCAGACGATCGTGGTGCTGACCGCCCTGCTTGCCTCTGTCGGTGCAGCCGGTATTCCTATGGCCGGACTGGTGGTGATCACCATCATTCTTTCGGTATTGGGCATGCCCCTTGAAGGTGTCGGATTGATCCTGGCCGTTGAACGTATTTTGGATATGTTCCGGACATCCGTTAATGTGTGGAGTGATACATGCGGGGCGGCCATTATTGCCAAATCGGAAGGAGAGATGCTTAAAGTGTAGCTTGCTGTTACAGGTCCAGCAAACCTTCCGGAGGATCAAAGTATATTACTTTTTGTGCGTGATCCATATGATGGATGAACTCCTCTGTTACGGGTATCAAAAACGCGCGCTTATCTTTTTTGATTTCAAATACGGGATTGCCCGGGTATTCCAATACCTGCTCAATAATACCAAGAAAGTCACCGGATGTATGGTAGGCCTTGTATCCATAAAGATCATGAAAATAGAAAGCATCGTCTTCTTCAAGCGACGGTAGCCTGTTTAATGGCAGGTACATTTCTCGTTCGCAAAAATTACGGGCTTCCTCTAAACTGTCAATCTCTTCGAACCGGATAACCACTTCCTCCGGATTGGCGCGGAAAGTAAGGTCTTTAATAAAAAAAGGAATCCGTTTCCCTTCGAGTAAGATGAAAACGGATTCCAGGTTTTCGTATTGAAGCGGATCATCCACTTCCAGAAATGCTATCAATGCCCCTTCATAGCCAAATGTTTTGGTAATTATTCCCAGATAATAAAAATCATCTGTTTTCATGCTGCCAATCAAGGGACTTAAATACTATTCTTTCTTTTCTTCCTCTTTATCATCGGAAGCTTCCTCTTTTTTCTCCTTGTCTGAATCTTGTTCAGCCTCTTCCTTTTTCTCCTCTTCTTTTTCCTCTTCTTTCTCCTCTTCTTTTGCCTCTTCCTTTTTCTCCTCTTCTTTCGCCTCTACCTTTTTCTCTTCTTTGCCGGTTTGCTCAGCTGATTCTTCAGCAGGCTTTTCGGCTGTCGCTGTCTCTGTTTCTGCCTCAGGTGCTTCTTTCGGCTCTTCTTTCGGTGCTTC
>JAWLDT010000007.1:37943-61976 GCA_041686485.1 Bacteroidales bacterium
CTGATGCTTCAGGTTGCGCTGCAGTTTCTTCCTGGCTTTCGGCTGCTGCTTTTTCTTCCTCTTCCTTCAGATTCTCTTTGGCACGCTTTTTCGAAAGCTCTTCAGCCCTGGCTTCATTTAGCTTTTTCTCCTCTTCAAGCCGTTGCTTCTTCAGATCTTTTTCAGAGAGTTCCTTCTCTTTGCGGTCCTTTTCCAGTTTCTCGCGCTTTTCTTTGAGCCATTCCTGGAATTTCTCTTCTACCTGCTCTTCTGTTAAAGCGCCTTTTTTGACACCTTTCAGCAGGTGATGTTTAAGCATGACACCCTGATTCGACAGGATACTGCGTGCTGTATCGGTGGGTTGTGCCCCGACTTGCACCCAGTACAATGAACGGTCAAAATCAATTTCAATGGTAGCAGGGTGGGTCAATGGGTTATAATAGCCAAGCCTCTCAATAAATTTTCCATCCCGGGGTGCACGACCATCCGCTACTACCAGATGATAAAAAGGCTGTCCCTTTTTACCTTTTCTTTGTAGTCTGATCTTTGTTGGCATTTGATTTTTTGTTTAATGAATTACTTGATTTTTATGAAGGTGCAAATATCTTCATTTTTTCTGAATAAAAAAAATATTCATATTAGAAATATCAGCTGTTAATCCCGGTCATTTTATATAATTTTATTGTATAAAAACAACTTACTATGTCAGACCCCCAATTTACTCATTTACACGTACATACACAATATTCTATCCTTGATGGTGCAGCTGCTATCGATCCTTTGGTGCAAAAAGCGGCAGACGATGGGATGAAAGCCCTGGCCATTACCGATCATGGCGCCATGTATGGTGTTCTGGAGTTTACTGAGAAAGCCAAAGCAAAAGGCATCAAGCCTATCATCGGCTGTGAAATTTACGTGGCAGGGGAGAGTCGTTTTGATAAACGCGGCTCTGAAGATCGTAGCGGCTTTCACATGATCCTGCTGGCCAAAAACATGCAGGGTTACCGGAATTTATCCAGGCTTTGCTCATACGGTTATCTGGAAGGATTTTATTATACGCCCCGCATTGACCGGGAACTTCTGGAGCGTTATCATGAAGGCCTTATCGCTACCTCGGCCTGTCTGGGTGGCGAATTACCCCAGGCGATCCTCTCCCGGAAAGGGATGGAGGCTGCTGAGGAAATCCTTCAGTACTACCTTTCGCTCTTCGGAGATGATTATTATCTGGAACTTCAGCGGCACGGACTGGAGGAGCAGACGGAGGTTAATAAGGTATTGATTGAACTGGCCAAAAAACACAATGTACCGCTCATTGCTGCCAACGATTGTCATTTCATCAATGCGGAAGACGCCCGGGCACATGATATCCTGATTTGTCTCCAGACAGGCCGCGATCTGGATGACCATACCCGTATGCGTTATTCCGGCCAGGAATACCTGAAAACGCGTCAGGAGATGGCAGCTCTCTTTTCTGATGTCCCTGAAGCACTGGAAGGCACGGTGGAGATTACCGAAAAGGTGGAGAACTTTGATATCAAAGCCGACAAAGTATTGTTGCCAACTTTTCCGCTGGCTGAAGGGTTTACCTCGGAGGATGACTACCTGCGTCATCTGACCTATGAAGGTGCAAAGATGTTGTATGAGGAGATCACGGATGAGATTCGTGAGCGACTTGACTTTGAGCTGAAAGTGATCAGTGAAATGGGCTTTGCCGGCTACTTCCTGATTGTTCAGGACTTTATCAACAAGGCACGCGAAATGGATGTCGCGGTGGGACCGGGACGGGGCAGTGCTGCCGGTTCTGCGGTTGCGTATTGTACCGGCATTACGGCCATAGATCCCATCCGTTATAAACTGCTTTTCGAACGTTTCCTCAACCCGGAGCGGGTTTCTATGCCGGATATAGATATCGACTTTGACGATGAAGGCCGTGACAAGGTATTAAATTATGTGATTGAGAAATACGGGCGCGAGAAGGTGGCCCAGATCGTCACTTTTGGAACGATGGCTGCCCGTTCCTCTATAAGGGATGTGGCACGTGTTTTGAAACTTCCGCTGCCGGAAGCTGACCGTTTGGCCAAAATGGTGCCCGAAAGGCCGGGTATTACGCTAAAAAAAGCCTATGAAGAGGTACCGGAGCTGGCAAAAGAACTGAAAGAAGGTTCTCCCCAGGTGAAAGAAACGCTGGAATATGCCAAAATTCTTGAGGGCTCAAACCGCCAGACCGGCCTTCATGCATGCGGCGTAATTATTGGTCCGTCTGACCTTACTGATAACCTGCCGCTGAGTACCCAAAAAGACACCGACCTTCCTGTTACCCAATATGATGGAAAGCTGGTTGAATCAGTGGGTATGCTTAAAATGGACTTTCTGGGCCTCAAAACGCTTTCAATTATCAAAGAAGCACTCCGGAATATCAAAAAACGATATGGCACTACCATCGATATCGAACATGTGCCGCTGGATGATGAACAAACTTATGCGTTGTATCAACAAGGTGATACCATTGGTACATTTCAGTTTGAGTCACAAGGCATGCGCGAATACCTGAAAGAACTGAAACCTTCAAACATTGAAGACCTGATTGCCATGAATGCCCTCTACAGGCCCGGGCCAATGGAGTTTATCCCCCTGTATATCCGGCGAAAACATGGCAGAGAAAAGGTGGAGTATCCGCATCCCTGGCTGGAGGAGTTGTTAGAGCCTACTTTTGGTATCATGGTGTATCAGGAGCAGATCATGCAGGCAGCCCAGATTATGGCAGGGTATTCACTGGCCAATGCGGATATTCTCAGGCGCGCCATGGGGAAGAAGAAGGTAGCGGAGATGGAGCGGCAGAAGTCTTTCTTTATTGAGGGCGCTGTCAATAAAGGAATAGAAAATGGGACTGCCGAGAAGATATTTAACATTATGGCCCGGTTCGCTGAGTATGGCTTTAACCGCTCGCATTCAGCAGCCTATTCGGTGGTGGCTTACCGAACAGCCTATCTGAAAGCCAACTATACCGCTGAATACATGGCAGCCGTTCTGACCCACAACTTCAGTGATATCAAAAAGATCACCTTCATGATGGAAGAATGCCATCGACAGCATATTCCTGTTCTGGGCCCCGATATCAACGAAAGTACATTTAACTTTGTGGTGAACGATAAAGGGGAGATCCGGTTTGGACTGGGTGCTATCAAAGGTGTCGGTGAAGGGGCTGTCGAAAATATTGTAGAAGAACGGGAAACCAATGGTCCCTATAAAAGCATTTTCGATTTTACCAAAAGGGTAAACTTGCGAAGTGTAAACAAACGGGTGTTTGAATCACTGGCCATGGCAGGTGCTTTTGATTGCTTTGAAGGAACACACAGGGCGCAATTTTTCCATTCCGAGGACAATGGAGCCAGTACCTTTTTGGATAAGGTCATCCGGCATATTAACCATGTTCAGCTAAGGGAAAATACTTCCCAGATGAACCTGTTTGAGGAATCTGCCGAAGTGCGTATCCCTGACCCTGATCTGCCGGTTTGTTCCCCCTGGAGTAAGATGGAAACCCTGAAATATGAGAAAGATGTAACGGGCATGTATATCTCTGGTCATCCGCTGGATCAGTACAAGATTCATATCAACAGCTTTTGCAATGCTTCCGTAGGTGATCTGAACAACTTGCCGGCCCTGAAAAACAAAGAAGTTACTTTTGCCGGGATTATCACCGATGCGGCTCACCGGTATACCAAAAACGGCAAACCGTTTGGCAGCATGCAGGTCGAAGACTATACCGATTCCTACCGGCTGTATCTTTTTTCAGAAGATTATCTAAGGGTAAAACACCTGTTGGAACCCCAAAATGCAGTATTGGTTAAGGCAAGGGTGCAGGCTGACAGAAGAAACACCGGTCAGCTTGAAATAAAAGTGAAAAGCATAAGCCTGCTCAGCGATATAGTGGAAAAGGACAATTCCGACCTCGTCCTGCAAATTCCGGTGGCTGACATTGATGAGCAGCTGGTAGAACGCATGAAAACGCTTGCCGGCAAATACAAGGGAAAATCACGATTGAAGCTGGCCCTGACAGACCCTGTCGAAAATTATTCTGTTGATATGTTATCCCGGACAATCAAAGTGGAACCGGTAGGTTTTTTACAGGAGCTATTAAAACATTATGACTTTCATTATCGTTTAAATTAAGTGGTTTGATTGAAAGAACTTCATAAATCATATCTTTGCAGTATAAACACTAACCATTAAACATCATATTATGGCACTTGAAATCACAGATTCCAATTTTGAGGAAATTGTTTTAAAGGCAGATAAGCCTGTAGTGGTAGATTTTTGGGCTGAATGGTGCGGTCCTTGCCGTATGGTAGGACCCATTGTCTCTGAAATTGCCGAAGAATACAAAGACAAAGTGGTGGTGGGTAAACTGGATGTGGACAGCAATCCCGAAATTCCCATGAAGTATGGTATTCGCAATATACCCACCGTTTTGTTCTTTAAGGATGGAGAGATAGCTGATAAACAAGTCGGTGCCGCTCCTAAAAATGTGCTTACAGGTAAGCTGGAGAGTTTGTTGTAGTTGTTTCAGGAACAAAGAACGCTGTGTTTAAACCAGGTTCTTTATAAATAGTGAACCTTGATAAAGAAAATTGATTCGGAAGTTCCTGGGCGTTTTGGCAATCTTGAGCTTCTGGCCAGGCAAGTTGTGGAGGGCTTTATCACGGGTATGCACAAAAGCCCCTTTCATGGCTTTTCTGTGGAGTTTGCCGAGCACCGTATCTATAACCCGGGCGAAAGCACCAGGCATATTGACTGGAAACTGTATGCGCGTACCGAAAAGCTCTTCGTCAAGCGATTTGAAGAGGAAACCAACCTGCGCTGCCATATCGTTATTGATAATTCTTCTTCGATGCATTTTTCCGGCGAAGGCAGGAAAACGTCATCCTCAAAACTTGATTTTGCCGTAGAAAGTTCGGCTGCCCTTATTTATCTGCTGAGGAAGCAGCGCGATGCTGTTGGATTGAGCCTTCTTTCCGATAAGACAGAGCTGCATACGACCGCACGTTCCAGCGGTGTCCATCACAGGCTGTTGTTTGCCCATCTCGAACGCCTGTATCATCAACAAAAGAAAGAATATAACAAGACCACCAATACCGCCGAGCTGTTACACATGCTGGCCGAGAAGATCCATAAACGCTCTCTGGTGATCATTTTTTCTGATATGATGGACAACAGGGCAGATCCTGAAGAGATGTTTTCTGCACTGCAGCACCTGAAACACCGTAAGCATGAAGTCATTCTGTTTCATGTGTATGAGAAGCACAAAGAGCTGGGATTTGATTACAAAAGCCGTCCTTTTCGCTTTGTCGATATGGAAACGGGTCAAACCATCAGGTTGAATCCAGCGGACTTGCGGGAACAGTACACCGGGAAAATGGAGGAATACTTCAGACAACTCCGGTTAAAATGCATGCAGTACAAAATTGACTTCGTGCCTTCCGATATCAATGAAGGCTTCGAAGAAGTTCTGAAGTCTTTTCTTGTAAAAAGGTCCAGGTTGTACTAATCCCTTTCACCGTTCACTGTTCACTGTTCACCGTTTACCGTTCACTGTTCACTGTTCACTGTTTACTGTTCACTTCCACGATCTTACCGGTGGCATAGACACCTTTATCCAGTTTTTCTTTGACTTGTGAGAAGGCATCCAGGGTATGCTCTACATCTTCCAGGGTATGGACAGCAGTTGGGATCAGTCGCAGGATGATCATATTTTTGGGGATCACCGGATAGGCCACGACGGAACAGAAAATATTAAAGTTCTCACGTAAGTCGTGGGTGAGATTGGTTCCTTCGGATGTATCGCCGCTCAGGATAACAGGTGTTACCGGCGATTCTGTGTTACCAATATTAAAGCCACGTTTGCGCAGACCATCCTGCAAGGCCCGTGCGATGGTCCAGAGCTTTTCCCGTAACTCCGGTTGCTGCTGTATCAGTTCCAGTCGTTTAAGTCCGCTGGCGACCATCGGCATTGGCAGGGATTTCGCATATATCTGGCTGCGCATGTTGTACATCAGATAATTGATAATCGCTTTCGGTGCCGCCACAAAAGCACCAATGGAGGCAAAAGCCTTGGCGAACGTTCCAAAATAGACATCGATGCCGTCCTGTACACCAAAATGTTCACCTGTACCGGCCCCAGTGGGACCCATAACACCGATCCCGTGTGCATCGTCAACAAGCAGTCGGAAAGAATACAAATCCTTCATTTCGACGATCTCGTCCAGCTTACCCAGATCGCCTGCCATACCAAAGACTCCCTCGGTAATGACCAATATGCCGCCACCAGTTTTTTGGGTCAGTTTATCCGCATTGTCCAGCTGTTTACGGAACTGATCCATATCATTATGCGGATAAACAAAGCGTTTACCAAGGTGCATGCGAAGGCCGTCAAGGATACAGGCGTGGGATTCAGAATCATATACCACCACATCATGACGATCAACCAGGGCGTCAATGATGGAAACCATGCCCTGATATCCGTAGTTTAACAGGTATGCAGCCTCTTTCCCAACGTAATTCGCCAAAGCCTGCTCCAACTGTTCATGCAGCCCTGTTTGTCCCGACATCATGCGTGCCCCCATAGGCAGGGCCAGACCATACTTCCTGGCTGCTTCTGCATCAGCCTCCCTGACCTCCGGGTGGTTGGCCAGACCCAGGTAGTTGTTCAGACTCCATACAAGGTTTTTCTTACCCTGAAAATCCATATGATTGGAAATTTCCCCTTCGAGTTTTGGGAATGTAAAGTAGCCGTGTACCTGATCAGCGTATTGACCCAAAGGGCCCATTTTATTGGTCGCTTTTGTAAAAATATCCATGGAAAGCATTTATTATATAGCAATTGTGTTTTAGTGGTATCTACCAACAAAAATAAATGAATATATTTTGCTTACAAAAAAAATGTAGTGTTGTAAGCTTGTCTCAATGGGTAGAATGACTAATTTCCAGAAGCTGCCGGATATAACCCCGGGAAAAAAACTTTTGGATCGGGGCATAGGATGCGGTATTTGTCTTTTTCGCCGGGCAGGCATACACCCGGGAAGTCCCCTTGTCGGTCCATGATGTCGGTGATAATTTGAAAATGAAGGTGTGGCGGCCAGTCACCATTTTCCGGGGCATTGCCAATTTTGCAAAGTTGCTCCCCGCTTTCGACAGCCATTCCGGGTGTGAGACTCTCCAGGGAGTCCCTGGTGAGGTGACCATACAGTGTAAAAAAGGTCGTATCATTTAATGTGTGTTTCATGATGATGGTAGGGCCATAATCCCCATATTGGGCATTGTCCTGAAAACTATGAATCAAACCTTTCAGTGGCACATAGACTGGCGTACCGGCTGTTGTCCATATGTCTATACCCAGGTGAATACTACGGGGTGTTTCTCCTTCTGTCGTAAATAGCGGGCTGCGCCGGTATAATTCACGGTCTTCCATGTAACCGCCGTAAGCATAGGTAGCATGATGCTGCTTCATCTTATCAAAGATATAGTGTCCAAACGCTTTCGAATCGGTAAAGCTGATCTCCTGCAACGCCGGGTTTTCACCGGAGAGATCAGGGATCCAGGTGTTTTCCGTTGTAAGATCCGGGCTGACAAGCGGATGAAATGTTTCCTGATGATGATTTAAAAAATGATTCCAATCCATATTATAAAAACCTTTCTTCAAATATTTTTTCCAGGGCATACATGTCATCCCGGTGTTTGGCAGCTTCCAAAAAGTCAAGCTCTTTGGCTGCTTTCTCCATCTTTTTACGGCTTTCGTTAATGGCTTTCTTAAGCTGGTCTTTACTCATGTATTGCACGACAGGATCTGCTGCAATGTTTGTTTGCTGCGGACCGGCATAGGCTTTTTCCTGTGTTTGCTTATCTACGACAGCCGTTTGTCCGTGAATGGCTTCTACCGATTTTTGGATCTGGGCCGGGGTGATGTTATGCTTTTCGTTGTATCGCAGCTGTTTTTCGCGTTTCCTGTTGGTCTCATCTATGGCGGCCTGCATGGAGCGGGTGATCGTGTCGGCATACATAATCACTTTGCTGTTCAGGTTCCTGGCAGCTCTTCCGGATGTCTGGATCAGGGATCGTTCGGACCGAAGGAAACCTTCGTTATCAGCGTCCAGGATGGCAACCAGGGATACTTCGGGAAGGTCCAGTCCTTCCCGCAAAAGGTTAACCCCCACAAGTACATCAAAATTGCCCAATCGTAAATCCCGCAAGGTCTTAACCCGTTCGAGCGTGTCTACATCCGAGTGGATATAGCGGCATTTTACGCCCGCAGCGGTGATGTATTTGGTGAGTTCCTCGGCCATGCGTTTGGTCAGGGTGGTGACCAAAATCCTTTCATTGTCGGTCGACCGCTGATTGATCTCCTCCAGCAAATCATCGATCTGGTTCAGGCTTGGTCTGACCTCAATAGGTGGTTCCAGCAATCCGGTTGGTCGTATTACCTGCTCCACAACAACACCCTCGCTTTTGTTGAGCTCATAATCAGCCGGTGTGGCGCTCACAAAGATGACCTGATTCAGCAGTTGTTCAAACTCTTCAAATTTTAACGGCCGGTTATCCAGGGCTGCCGGCAAGCGAAAGCCATATTCGACCAGGTTTTTCTTTCTTGAAAAATCACCGCCATACATCGCTTGTACCTGGGATACGGTTACATGGCTTTCATCCACCACCATCAGGTAGTCATCGGGAAAATAATCCAGCAAACAGAAAGGCCTGGAGCCAGGCTTGCGGCCGTCAAAATAGCGCGAATAGTTTTCAATGCCCGAGCAATAGCCAAGTTCTCGTATCATCTCCAGGTCATAATTTACCCTGTCTTCAAGACGTTTTGCTTCCAGCTCTTTGCCATTTTCACGAAGAAAGGCCGCCTGCTTTACAAGGTCATCCTGTATATGGTGTATGGCAGATTTCATTCGTTCGTCCGAGGTTACAAACAAGTTTGCCGGATAAATGGTCAGGTAGTCAAAATCTTCCTTTGATCGTCCGGTGTCCGGATCGAAAGATTCCAGCGACTCGATTTCATCACCCCAGAACATAATTCGAAAGGCTGTATCTGCATAGGCAGGATAAACATCCACAGTATCACCCTGTACCCGAAAGCTCCCCCGTTTAAATTCGGCTGTGGTTCTGCTATACAGGCTGCCAACCAATCTGTGCAGCAACTTGTTTCGACTCAGGGTATCACCAACACGTAAGCGAATGATGTTTTCATTGAAGTCATCCGGATTGCCAATGCCGTATATACAGGACACGGAGCTAACCACAATAACATCGCGTCGGCCTGATAGTAGCGCACTGGAAGCGCTTAACCGCAGCTTTTCTATTTCATCATTAATAGAAAGATCCTTTTCAATATAGGTGTTTGACGTTGGGATGAACGCCTCAGGTTGGTAATAATCATAATAAGAAACGAAATACTCCACGGCATTTTCAGGAAAAAAGTGTTTGAATTCGCCGTAAAGCTGTGCTGCAAGGGTTTTGTTATGACTTAACACCAGCGTCGGCTTTTGAACCTCCTGTATTACATTGGCAATGGTAAAGGTTTTTCCCGAACCGGTAACGCCCAATAAGGTTTGAAAAGGGGTTTCGTCCTGTATGCCACGGGAGAGCTGTTCAATGGCCTCCGGCTGGTCACCGGTGGGTTTAAAGTCTGAAATAAGCTTAAAAGGCATGTCTTATAGTGTCCTGATAGTCATCCTGTTGAAAGATAGCACAATGTATTACTGGTCGCCACCCATCTTGAACAATGTTTTCTTTTCATCTTTAGTCAGGCTGTCGTAACCATATTTGGAGATCTTATCCAGAATCCTGTCAATATTTTTTTGGTGTTCTGCCCGCTGGCGGTTGTATTCTTCGTCGCTGATCGGTTTTTCTTTATTATATTCTACACGAAAATGTGGTTTTTTCTTAAACAGTTTGGCGATCTTCTCCAAATAAAAACCTATAACCAGGGCCGGGTCTCTGTGCGATTTCAACAAACTGGCATAGATAAAACCCCAAAGGGCACCACCCAGGTGTGCCAGATGTCCGCCAGGGTTACCCTGGTCTATACTGATGATATCGATGATCACGAAGAACAGGGCGATGTATTTCAGTCGTACGCGGCCCAGGAGAAGCAGGGGCAATTGATAATCAGGAATATAAACGGCAATGGCAATAAATATGGCGAGGACGGAAGCAGAAGCTCCCAGCGCCAGGGAAAAGTCAACCACGCTTTCAAAAACCGGGAAAATATTGAAAGAGATGATATAAAAAAATGCACCAAACAATCCCCCAATCAGGTAGGTGGCCATAAGCCGGTCGGCACCGATAAAATCGGAAAAGAGTCGGCCACCGACATACAGCACGATCATGTTAAACAGGATATGAAAAAAGTCGAAGTGCAGAAACATGTAGGTCACCAGGGTCCATGGTCTGTGGAGCACCACATGAATATTGGATGAAACCCCAAGCCAGTGCATTATGGCATCACCGGCGCTTTCCACATTGAACAAGAAGAATAGTACCCGGAACAGATTCACAAGCAGGAAGATGCCTGCGTTCACCCCGATAATTTTTGACAGGATGGAACCACGGGTAAAAAAGTGCATGATCTCTTGAAGTATGGATTGTTGCTGCTGCATGGTAACCTAGACTTAGTATAAAATATCTCTTCTTCCGCGCCAATAACGAATCAACAGATAGCCAAAAATCATGCCGCCAAGGTGGGCAAAATGGGCAATATCGCCTGTACGTCCGGTAAGTCCCGATATGAGTTCAAGTGCGCCGAATCCGATCACAAAATACTTTGCTTTGATGGGGATGGCCATGAACAGGTAGATGTAGCTGTTTGGGAAAAACATTCCGAATGCCAGCAGGATACCGAACACTGCTCCGGAAGCCCCGACAGTAGGTATAAAGTATTTGGTCAGGTAGCTGACAAGGGTAGATTCTGTCACACCTGAGAGGACATTATAGGATCCGGTTTCAATAAAATGCCGCAGATCTTCCGGTGTATAACCTGCCGCCAGTAACTCAGAACGCAAACTTAGCGCTTCCAGGTAGCTTACGCCAAGATGTAGAAAAGCAGCCCCGAAACCTGTAATCAGATAATAGGTCAGAAAACGTCTGGAGCCCATCAGGTTTTCTATGGCCGTGCCAAACATCCATAAGGCGAACATGTTGAAAAAAATGTGGGCAAAGTTGGCGTGCATAAACATATGGGTGACTATCTGATAGGGTTCAAAAGCGGGTGAACCCGGCATGTGCAGGCCAAGTAACCTGATAAGATCGACACTGAAGGCGGTGCTCAGCGAAATGGTGGCCAAAAAAAACAGCCCGTTGATAATCAACAGGTTTTTTACTACTACAGGCATTAAATTGAATCCACCGGTTCTTTGTTGCATCATTATTTTGGTATCTTGATTGTCTGTTAAACGCGCTATTTCGAAAAAAGTTTATCCTGCATGGATCAGAGACATGCAGGTTGCGTGGCAAAAATACGATTATTCTGTTATTTAAAACGATCTGCCAACTCATCCAGGGAAATGATCTGCAGAACGTGTTTCCCGGCAGGTGAATGCTGGGGCATTTCACAGGCAAAAAGACGATCAGCCAGGGAGGACATTTCTTCTTCCGTCATGGCTTTTCCGCGCCGTATGGAAAGTCTTTTGGCCATGGAGCGCATCACATTTGTTCTCTGGTCATCCTGTAACGTCAACTGGTTCTTTTGTACATTCTCAATAATGCCTTCTATCATATCCTGCAGCACGGGATCACCTGACAGATCGGCCGGTATGGCATCCACGACAAACGTGTTATCCCCGGAAACGTTAATGCCAAACCCCAATTGCCTGATATCTTCGAGAATTTCCCTGAGCATGTCAGCATCATTGTCGGTCAGATGGATGCTTTCCGGAAAGAGCAGTTGTTGTGAACTGTTTTTCCCGCTTTGCAATCTCTGTGTGTAAGTTTCGAATAATACCCTTTCGTGGGCGCGCTGCTGATCAATGATCATAATCCCGGATTTGACCGGCGTCAGAATATACTGATTATGAATCTGAAAAAATTTTTTCTGTCCATTATCCTGTTTACTGTCCTCCAGGTCGGAACTAATGATGGTTTGTCTGTTCTCCTGCTCGTTGTCAGATTGCGGAGTATCTTCATCACCCGGATATAGTTTTTCCCATTGCTTCGGGTTAATCCTGCTGGTAAGGTCTTGTTGCCGTCCCTGTTTTGCTGGTTTGTCCTGGTTAAAAGGGTTAAAGTCAGGATTTACTTGAATAACAGGTGGTTTTGGTGGTTTGTCCCGGTCGGTTGGTATGTGGTCAAAGGCGGTTTCCTGTTCAAAATCCAGGGCGGGGGTGATGTTATAGCTTCCCAGGGATTTTTTAACGGCTGATTTTATAATCTGGTACACATACCTTTCATCCTGAAACTTAATTTCTGTTTTGGTGGGATGTACATTCACATCGATCTGCTCGGGAGCAGTTTCCAGGAACAGGAAGAACGCGGGGTGCGCGTCGTCCGGAATAAGGTCTTCGAATGCCTTTTCAACGGCATGATTGAGGTAAGGAGAACGTATAAAGCGTTGGTTCACATAAAAATACTGTTCCCCCCGTTTTTTTTTGGCATACTCAGGTTTCCCAACGAAGCCGTAAATTGATAAAATTTGTGTTTTTTCCTCGACCGGCACCAGCCGATGGTTATAGTGATTTCCAAACAAACCGGCAATACGTTGCTTCAGGTTATCCTTTTTCAATTGATGTGTCAACTGGTTATTCTGATAATACTGAAAGGCGATATCAGGTCTGGCAATGGCAGCCCGTTGCAGTTCGGTGAGGATATGCCGTTTTTCAATATTGTCTGATTTCAGAAAGTTACGCCTGGCCGGTGTGTTGAAGAAGAGGTTCCTGACGGCGATACTTGTTCCCCTGGGGGTAGAACATGGTTTTTGTGATTCAAGGCGCGCTGCTTCAATGATGACCTCCGTGCCAACATCATCGTCAGCGGTACGTGACTTCAGTTCCACCCTTGAGATGGCAGCGATAGAAGCTAAGGCCTCCCCACGGAAACCCATGGTGCGGATGGAGAAAAGATCGTGGGCCTGGTTGATTTTGGAAGTAGCATGGCGTTCAAAACTAAGTCTTGCATCCGTTTCCGTCATACCATGACCGTTGTCAACCAGTTGTATAAGTGTTTTACCGGCATCTTTAACGATAAGCTGTATATGATCGGCACCGGCATCTATAGCGTTCTCAATGAGCTCTTTAACTGCTGAAGCCGGCCGCTGTATAACTTCTCCCGCAGCGATTTGGTTAGCTACAGAGTCGGGTAACAGCTTAATAACATCTGTCATGCAACAAAAGATTTTTTCCGGTTAAATAAAAAAGACCAGGTAGAACAACAAAAAAATAACTACCAGGATGACCACAAGACGCTGATTTGAAGCGCGCCTGTTTTTAGATGCTGACGTCCGTTTCCAGCGCGTTTGCAGGCGGGCCCTTAGTGCTTTTTCGTAACTATCATGATCCTCTTCAAGGACAGCTTTCTCTCTTTGTTCCCGCTCCTCCTTCTTCTTATCATAATACACCGGTTTATAGTTATACTTTTTGTTGCGCGGTGTTTTGAAAAATGTGAGTGCCATCGGATTTATTGTTAAGTGTACGGGTATCTACCCACTACAAAATTAACCATTATCTAAAGTTTTTATTACCTGCATTAAACTTTTTTGGTTATTCGGAATCAAAAGGATAAAACAAGGCAAATTATAAACCTTAAAATTGATAAAATGATGAAGACAAAAGCAATTTTCACAAGTGTATTGGTAGTAAGCATGTTATTCGCAGCAGACGCGTTTGCGCAAAGAGGACGAAGGGCTGCAACACCACAGGGCAGGCAACAGGTTACGGAACGACCTGCTGAACGCTATCAACGCAATGTACAACGAACGCCCCTGGCCTATTGCATGGAGACATTCGACCTGACTGAAGCGCAGGAAGAGGAGATTCAGGCATTGCGTCTGGAACAAATCGAAAAAAGTACAGAACATCGTAATCAGATGGATGAATTGCGTGCCCGCAAACGCACGCTCATGACAACAGACGGGGACAATTCAGAAGCACTAAACCAGGTAATTGATGAGATGTCAGAACTGCGTAATGCGCGCATGAAAGCCAGCGTAAATCACCGTCAGGCAGTGCGCGAATTGCTGACAGAAGAACAACGTGTCATTTTTGATAATCAAACCGGACGGCGCCCGGGAGGTCGTGCTGCCATGGGTCGCAGAGGCGGTCATTCTCCCCGCAGGGCTGGCGGACGCTGGTAATGTTCTAAACAGATTTATCCGAAAATGAAAAAAGGCCTTTCCGACAGGAAGGGCCTTTTTCGATTTAGCTAATTCTTCATTATCAATATAGCTACTTTAGAATTAATGTAAATATGACCGGTTATACCGTCATCCCTCCGTCAATTGGGTGGATTGCGCCAGTTATATAGCTGCTCTGGTCGCTGGCCAGGAATAAAGCCAGATCAGCTACTTCCTCATTCGTGGCATAGCGCCCCATTGGAATGATTTGTTCAAAGCCTTTCCTGGCAGCTTCGCCTTCTCCGGGTGCGAAACCTTCCTCTACAGAACGCATCATCCGGTTATCCACAGGAGCAGGGTTAATGGCGTTTACACGAATATTATACTGTGCACCCTCCTGGGCAGCAACCTTAACCATTCCATTGACAGCGTGTTTGCTTGCCACATAGGGCAGCATGTTTGCCATACCAATCATACCGGCTACCGAAGAGGTTACAACCACCGATCCGCCTTTTTTCTTCATTAACGGAAAAACATGGCGTAAACCATAGTAAACACCCTTGAGGTTGATATCCAGTAGTTTGTGAAATATATCTATCGGATATTCGTCCAAAGGTTTTACTGCCCCTTCTATTCCGGCATTATTGAAAAAGAAGTCTACGTGTCCGAATTGGTTGCTGGCTTCTTCAGCATACTTTTTTACCTGCGCTTCATCACCGACATCGGCTTTAATGGTATACAGGTCCGGGGAGTCAATTTCTTTGGTCAGTTTTTTCAGGGCTTCCTCATCAATATCTACCAATAAGGCCTTTCCGCCTTCTTTGAGAAACATTTTGGCTGTTGTAGATCCGATTCCACCCGAACCACCAGTAATAATCGCAGTTTTATTTTTGAAACGTTCCATAATATGTTTGTATTTTTATACAATAAATGTTCTTTATTGATAAACAGTTATTTTAAATTATTGTTCACAAGTCGTCAATTTATTCTTATTTGCCAATAATAATATGCCTCACCCAAACAAATCTTATTTAAAAGATATCAATCTTCATATTATTTTCTCGCTCACCCTGGTGGCTGTGATGGGCGTTTCCACGATTACACCTGTATTACCAGAAATCCGTGAAGACCTCGGTCTGACAAACCAGCAGGTTGGGTATCTCATTGTGTTCTTCAGCCTGCCAGGCATTATCCTGACTCCATTGCTGGGCATCTTTGCCGATCGTTATGGCAGGAAGAAGGTGCTGGTTCCGTCGTTGCTGCTTTTTGCCCTGGCAGGGTTTACCTGTTTCTTTTTGCGTACGTATGAATGGATATTGTTTTTTCGTGTCTTGCAGGGTGCTGGTGCTGCTTCGCTGGGTTCATTAAATACTACCCTTATTGGGGATATCTATACCAAAAGCGAGCGGGCCAAAGTAATGGGTTATGTGGCCAGTGTACTCAGTATCGGGACAGCAACTTATCCGGCCATTGGCGGAGCAATGGCATTACTGGGCTGGCATTATCCTTTCCTGCTGCCGCTATTAGCCCTTCCGGTGGCCTGGGCGATCCTGTTTAAACTCAATAATCCGGAGCCGGAAAAACATGAGGGGTTCCGCAGTTATATGCACGAAGCGCTGCAAAGTATTAAATCAGCAAGGGTCATCACATTGTTTGTTTCAAGTTTCGTGGTGTTCGTGATATTGTTTGGGGGCTATCTTACGTATTTACCGCTGTTGATGAGCGACCGTTTTGATGCAAGTTCCCTGGAGATAGGTTTGATTTTGACGACCATGTCGCTGGTTACCGCAATTACATCCGCATTCCTGGGGAAGATCAATACCTTTATCAATGAGAAAAACGCCTTGCTGATAGGTTTTATGGCATACGTAATTGCCTTTTCCATGGTTCCGTTTATGCCTTCAGGCGCCTGGCTTATTCTCCCTGTAACCATCTTTGGTGTGGGACATGGTATCAATTTCCCAAGCATACAGTCTCAGCTCACAAAGCTGGCTCCGTTAAGATACCGGGGAATGTTCATGTCGTTTAACGGTATGGTACTTCGCCTTGGCCAGACCACCGGCCCCATCATCATCGGATGGTTCTATCTGTTTGGCGGCCATGTGGGCAGTTTCCTGGGCGGTGCCTTGCTGGCCTTTTTGCTGCTTATTTTCTTGTTATTCTTTTTTAAGATCAAAGAGAAAGCAGAAGTTATATATTAGAAGGTAGAATTTACTGTTTACTGTTCACTGTTCACTGTTTACTGTTCACTGTTCCTTCCAGCCTTAATAATCATCCCCCTGTTTGTCAAAATCTTGTTGTGGGCGTTTCATGGCATTGTAGAGGTCATCTACATTTTCGGGTTTTTTGGTATAAAGGCTCACCAGAATGGTTACCGCAAATGCCACGATAACCCCGGGAATAAGTTCATACAAAAAGGCTTCAAGTGCCGGAACGCGGTTCCAGATGATAACGGTGGCAGCACCAGACACCATACCGGCTATAATCCCTTTTTTGGTGGCACCTTTCCAGAAAAGGGCAAGAATAGAGGTAGGACCGAATGCTGCGCCAAGACCTGCCCAGGCAAACAACACCAGCCAGAAAACAAGCTGTTCGGCAATAAGTCCGAGCAGCAATGCCAGTATAACCAGGAGGATTACCACCAACCGGCTTAATAAAACCAGTCTGGCCTGGGGAATTTTCTTCGTTCGATGGATCAGTTTTTCGTAGATGTCCCGTACCAGTGCGGATGCCGCAACAAGCAGCTGTGAATCAGCTGTTGACATGATTGCGGCAAATATGCTGGCAATAACTACACCGAACATGACAGGATGCAGGTGATGATTGGCCATGACGGGAAAGATGTTTTCCTGGTCACTTCCGGGAAGCAGGGAAATATCCGGGAAATATATTCGTCCGACCATACCGGTCAGAATAGCACCCAGGCCCATCAATACATTGGCCGTTGTTCCTACAGATGCCACAACTTTTAGTTTTGCCGGATCTTTGATTGACATATAACGGGCAATGATGTGCGGATTTCCCGGGGAGCCCAGCCCGATACCGATAAAACCAATAAACGCCCCGATAGTCAGGGCAAGCGGGTTGAAAAACTGTCCGTCACCCAGTCCGGAGGCCTGTGTAAAAAATGAACCCAAGCCCCCCATATCCAGGATGGCTACAGTCGGTAAAATCAGCAAAGCAAGGACCATCAATATGCCCTGAATGGTATCCGTAAGACTTACCGCCAGAAAGCCGCCTACCATGGTATAAAACAGCACAATTAATGTTGTTAGTATGACACCCTGGTTCTGCGTTAGCTGAAAGCTGGATTCAAAGGCTTTTCCCCCTGCCACGAACTGAGCTGAAACGTAAGCAATCATGAATAAGATAATGATAGCCACCACAACCGAACGCAATACGCCATTTTTATCGTTAAAGCGCTCGGCAAAAAAATCGGGCACGGTAATGCAATCGTACTGCTCACTGAAGAAACGGATCCGTGGGGCATAAAAGAAAAAAAGAAAAAATTCCACAACAGTATAACCGACTACAGCCCAAAGTGCTGAAAATCCCATTTCATATGCCATACCGGTAACGCCGAGCAACAGCCAGGCACTGCGTCCACTTACAACAGCCGAAATGGCTACCACAAACATGCTCATCTTACGCCCCCCGATAAAAAAATGGGATATCCCACGCGATGAGAAACGGGCTGCATAAATACCAATAACAATAATCAGGATTAGATAACCAATAAATGACCATACAGCGACCTGGTCTACCTGAAGGGTAAAGTGTTGAAGCTCTTCCATTGTATTACATTTAATCCGTGAAAAGTCAGTGAACTACAAACCTAATGGATTATACGCTTATGTGCAACAGGTATAACTAATTATTTATGGGTGAAAAGTGGATTTATGGAGTATTTGGTGTTAAATGACCCCGGTTTTGCTGGTTAAAGGATGTCATTTTATAAGGTTGTATCCTGAATCATAAATATAATTACAGTTAAATAAGTATATATCATTTTTATCGGAAAATAAAATATACAGGTTGACTGGCACCATCGCATTGGCACATTACCAGATAAAAAACAGGGCAACCCCTGCCACACTGATAATGGCCCCAATTAGTTCTTTTAAACTTATTTGATGGCCAAACAGCAAGTATGTGGTCGGTAAGATCAGGATGGGAGAGATGGCCATAATGGTTGAGGCAATACCCGTTGCTGTATATCTGACGGCGATCAGCGAAGAGGATACGCCCAGGAAAGGCCCAAAAGTAGCGCCCAGCAACATGAGCAGCATGGCATGTTTATTTTTAAGGGCGATATTTACGGCCAACCATTTTTTAAAGACATGGATAACAATGGCAAAACCGATGATCCCAGCCATTACCCGGATTTGCGTTGCCGAGAAAGCATCATAATCAGCCATCCCGTATTTGCTCAATACAAGGCCCGTAGCTTGTCCGGCGGCTCCCATAAGAGCAAAGAATATGCCTTTACCGGATGCTTTCTTAACAATATCAGCCGTGGATGTATCCGGATTTGGAGAATTGCGGCGATGCTTATGAAAGATTACCAGAATAATCCCGGAGAGGGTAAGTGCCATTCCGCCCAAATGAATCCATTCCAGCACCTCTCCCAAAAATAACCACCCGACAAATGCGGCAATGGGAGGTACCATCGTCATGATCAACAACGATAACCGGGATCCAATGACCGTGAAAGCTTTAAACAAAAAGAGATCTCCCACCACAAAACCTATCAGTCCTGAGAGCGCAAGCCAAAACCAGTTAAAAGAGGTAGCATCCATCGGAAAGGGCTCACCGCGCCTGATCCAGGAGAAGATACTTAATAATACCAGGGCCATTACCAAACGGATTATGTTGACAGGAATACTTCCGACTTTGCGACTGGCGTTTTCAAAGGCAATCGCCGTAACCGTCCAGCACATTGCCGTAAATAATGCTGCAAGTTCACCTATTCTTACCTCCATCTATAGATAAATTATGTATGACCGGTTCGCGGCTAAATACCTGAAGGTTGAACGCATTATATATTGCGCCAACCAAACTACCGGTAATAGAAATCATTCATCAGCACCTCTGATGCTTCTTTGGGCGGCAAAGTTAGCATATTTATTCAATCAGCTTCGTTCAAAGAATGAAACTACACCTGAAAATTTTGGGATACCTGCTAATGACTTTTCTTATTATATTTGCATAGATTTAGAAACCTATGTAATTAATTAATCTCTAATTTTTATGAAAAAACTGTTTTTTATTTTGTTTGCGGGTGTTATCCTTGTTTCCTGTAACTCCCAGGCAGGGGGAGATAGTCAGGATAATGTGCAGTCTCTGACTGTTGAAGAAATGGTCCAGACCCCCCTTGACTATGAGGGCCAGGAAGTACGTTTTGATGCCATAATCAGTCATGTATGTACGCATAGCGGGGATAAAATGCGTGTTATACAGCCTGATAATGATGTCTACAGTATTCAGGTGATGCTGGGAGATTATATGGGGCAGATAACAACAGAAAATGAAGGCGAACTGGTAACTGTCAACGGCACGCTTCATACAGAGGTTATCAATCTTGATGAAGTCTATGATGAGCATGAAGATGACGAAGACCACGCCTGTGAAACCACGGAAGAGGCCATCAGCCTGCTGGAAGAACATGGCGTGGATCCTGACATTCATCCCTATATTGAATTGCATACTATTGAGCAACGCTAAAGGGCTATCATTACCTAAGGGTTGATCACCTTTCCGAAAATCAGCTGCCTTACCTGCAGCAGAGGTTATGGGGCAGCGTATCCTCTTTACATTATTATTGATAAGGATAACATGAAAATCCGTCGGATCAATCGTGCCATTCACCGTGACCTTGGGTACTTCTTTTTCGGCATGTGTATTATTTATGGCTTGTCGGGAATTGCACTCAACCACCGCCACCAGTGGAATCCAAGTTATATTGTCACCCAGAAAAGTTTTGGCCTGCAACCTCCCGGTGAGGATATCACGCAGACGGAAGAGATGGCTCTGCATTTTCTCGCGCAGCTTGACAGGGAAGAAGAGCTGAAAACGAGCCTGAAGCGAGGGGACAACCTGCGAATATTTATTGATAATGGAAGTGTGACAGTAAATATATTTACCGGCGAAGGGGAATTGGAAACGGTCAGACGAAGACCGGTATTCCGGGAAGTCAACTTTCTGCATTATAATACGCCCCGTAAACTATGGACCTGGTTCTCTGATCTCTTTGCCGCCGGCCTGATCATCCTGGCCTTTACGGGTTTATTTATTTTGAAAGGAAAGAAAGGGATTACCGGCCGCGGCGCCTGGCTTACGGGAGCCGGTATTGCCGTACCCCTGGCCATGCTGATGCTCTACTTCACCGGCTGGTAACAAAAGCCGGGTGAGATGACCGGTTAGCAAGGCAATTCACCTATGGCGGCGAAATTGTTTAGTGTGGTGAAGATCTCTTTGGCCATGGGTTTTGATACATCGGATAACCCAAGGTATTCCCGTCGTACACGGTTCAATAAAGGAAAGTCTGGTTTTACATCCTGCATGGCGGCCATCACCAATGTGGCCAGAGCAGTACGCAAATGATTGGCCTTCAGGCGTTGGGTATGTTTTGATTGACGCGATGGATGAATGTGAATATAGTAGTCGTCTGTATCTCCCTTTCGCAACGTCCATTCCGACCCATCCGATACCGGTAGTTGCCAGTACAGGTTGGTTGAACTATCTACCCAACGGAAAAAAGCCTGTTTTTCATATGTCCTGAAGCCCTTAAGGATCTCTGTGAGTTCCAGAGCAACAGTTTTAGGTTCCATGTACCCGGTGTACAAATCAAACTGAGATTCGCCCATCATCTTAAGTTTGGTTGCAAAAAGCGGAAACATTTGTTCCGGTTTATGTATCCACTTGCTTGTCTGATGGATTAGATAGCCAAGATGATGCTTCCAGCCATTAAGC
The DNA here is from genome assembly GCA_041686485.1 of Bacteroidales bacterium. Taxonomy (GTDB): domain Bacteria; phylum Bacteroidota; class Bacteroidia; order Bacteroidales; family UBA7960; genus PUPG01. The sequence goes on from JAWLDT010000007.1 coordinate 59,209, forward strand.
ATCACAGGCGGTTCTGTACAACTTTTTTGCTGGATGGTTCGCTTAACATGCATGGGAAATCTGCCTATTTTAAAGATACAAATATAACACATTGATATAAAAGCTGTCAATTTACTGGTGCATCAAACCAAATTTTCGGACATTTGTAAAAAATTAGGATGATTTATTATGAGTGATGACAAGAAGATCATTTTTTCCATGGTGGGCGTTAGCAAAACGTTTCCGCCTGGCAATAAACAGGTTTTAAAGGATATTTACCTTTCATTTTATTATGGTGCCAAAATCGGCATCATCGGATTGAATGGTTCGGGTAAATCCACCCTGATGCGAATCATAGCCGGTGAGGAGAAGGCTTACCAGGGCGAGGTGGTTTTTTCTCCTGGCTATTCGGTAGGACATATGCCGCAGGAACCTGTGCTTGACCCCAATAAGACGGTTAAAGAGGTTGTTCAGGAAGGAGTTCAGGAGGTTGTTGATATTCTGAAAGCGTATGAGGAAGTGAATCTTAAGTTTGCCGAGCCCATGGAGGCAGATGAGATGGATAAGCTGATACAGCGTCAGGGAGAGCTCTCTGAGCTGATCGAACAATATGGTGGCTGGGATCTTGACAGTAAGCTGGAGAGAGCGATGGAAGCGCTGCGATGTCCGCATCCGGATGCTTTGATTGAGAATCTGAGTGGGGGAGAGCTTCGCCGTGTGGCGCTTTGCCGTCTCCTGTTGCAGGAGCCTGATATCCTGTTGCTGGATGAGCCTACCAACCACCTGGATGCCGAAAGTGTGGAATGGCTTGAGCAGCACCTGAAACAGTATAAGGGTACCGTAATATCTATTACCCATGACCGCTATTTTTTGGATAATGTGGCTGGCTGGATCCTGGAGCTCGACAGGGGAGAGGGCATCCCCTGGAAAGGGAACTACTCCTCCTGGCTGGAACAAAAAACCAAACGGATGGCGATGGAGGAAAAGGCCGTAAGTAAACGGCGTAAAACCCTGGAAAGGGAACTTGACTGGGTGCGCATGTCACCCAAAGGCCGGCAGGCTAAAGGAAAGGCCAGGCTTAATAACTATGAGCAAATGCTGGACGAAGATGTAAAACAAAAAGAAGAGAAGCTCGAGATATTTATTCCCAATGGTCCCCGACTCGGTAGTAAAGTAGTTGAGGCTGAAAACATTAGCAAAGCTTTTGGGGATACATTGCTTTTCAGCGATCTGAGTTTTTCACTTCCACCCGCCGGTATTGTGGGTATAATCGGACCGAATGGAGCGGGTAAAACCACGCTGTTCAGAATGATGATGGGAAAGGTTGCCCCCGATAACGGTCATTTTGAAATAGGTGATACCGTTAGCCTGGGTTATGTTGATCAGGCGCATGCCGACATTGACCCTGAAAAGAGCGTTTGGGAAGTGATTTCCGGCGGGCATGACACCATCAACCTGGCCGGACGGGAGATGAACAGCCGGGCCTATGTGGCTCGTTTCAACTTTACCGGTACCGACCAGGGAAAGAAATGTGGTGTTTTGTCAGGCGGGGAAAGAAACCGCCTTCACCTGGCCATGACCCTGAAAAGCGAAGCCAATGTGCTGTTGCTCGATGAGCCTACCAACGACATTGACGTGAATACGCTCAGGGCACTGGAGGAAGGTCTTGAGAATTTTGCCGGATGCGCCGTGATCATCACCCACGACAGGTGGTTCCTGGACAGGATTGCTACACATATTCTCGCATTTGAGGGGGATTCCAATGTCGCTTTCTTTGAAGGCAGTTATTCTGATTATGAGCAAAATCGCAGGAAGCGCCTCGGAGATATCACCCCAAAAAGAATTAAATACCGAAAGTTGAAATCCGATTAAATTTCCGGATATATATAGCTAAACCATTAACATAATAATACTTATGACAGAAATCAGTCAGTTGGAAAAGATTACAACACAGGTTCGAAGAGACATTCTGCGAATGGTACATGGCGCACAATCCGGGCATCCAGGCGGTCCGCTGGGTTGTGCTGAACTGCTTACTGCACTCTATTTCCGCGTGCTGCATCACGACCCCGCCAATTTTACGATGGATGGAGAAGGGGAGGATTTGTTTTTCCTGTCCAACGGCCACCTGTCGGCAGGCTGGTATAGTGTGCTGGCGCGCAGTGGTTATTTTGATAAGAAAGAACTGTCCACCTTCAGGCTGATCGATTCACGCCTGCAGGGGCACCCGGCTACAGAAGAAGGACTGCCGGGCGTTCGGGTAGCAAGTGGCTCCCTCGGACAGGGTCTGAGTGTTGCCCTGGGTGCCGCTCTGACAAAGAAGCTTAATGACGACCCGCAACTGGTTTATTGCCTCATGGGCGATGGCGAACAGCAGGAAGGCCAGATCTGGGAAGCTGCCCTCTTTGGCGCAGGCAGAAAGGTCGACAATATCATCGGCATTGTTGATTATAACGGCCAGCAAATCGATGGTGCCGTCGATGACGTGATGCCGCTCGGTGACCTGAAGGCGAAGTGGGAGGCATTTGGATGGCAGGTCCTCGAAATGAATGGCAATACAATGTCGGAAGTTTTGGATACGCTTGAAAAAGCAAAGTCGATGTGCGGACAGAAGCAGCCGGTGGTGATCCTGATGCATACGGAAATGGGGTATGGTGTCGATTTTATGATGGGTACCCATGAATGGCACGGAAAACCACCAAATGATGAAGAATTTGAGCGTGCCATGGCCAATTTCGAAGAAACAGTAGGGGATTACTAAAAGAGCTGGAAGCTCGAAGGAAGTGAAC
>JAWLDT010000008.1:0-34513 GCA_041686485.1 Bacteroidales bacterium
AAACCTGAAAAAGCGGGCGAATCATGATACGTTGTTTTTTGATAATACCTATAAGGATTAAACAAATGTATCAAATATGTAAATTATTTGCAAGTAATCATTCAAAAAACTTTTTTGGTAGATATATTTATGTATTTCTTCAGATTATCCTCATTGATGATGATATTGCGAATGTTTTTTGTGTGTATTACTATACGACAGTGGTTAAAAACATGCCCGGTTGAACACATACAAAAACAATAAATTAAAAAAGCAGCTTAACTTATTAATATTTTTTATTACTTTGCAAAACTTAAGTAAAATATAGCCCGCTCCAAAATATTATTCTATGAAAAATTCAAACAAAGCAAATGCAAGCCAAAATAATGGGAAGACCGGATCATATCATTTGAAAAAGATCCAGATTAAGAAAGATATCATTGACATTTTTTATAAAGATGGGTTAAAGACCATTGCTGATCTATGTGAGTTAACCAACAATAGTATTCCTTCCACCACCAATATCATGAATGAGTTGGTGCAAGAGGGATGGGTTCATAACGTTGGTATAGGAGAATCGAAGGGTGGCCGTAAGCCGGCAGTTTATGATTTAAATACGGATGCCGGGCTAATGGCTGCTATTGATATCAGCCGGAATTTTAGCCGACTGGGGATTTTCAATTTAAAGAATGAACAGCTTGGTAATATCATTGAACTGCAGGAAGGATTGGAAACATCAGACAATATATTGGCACTCTTAAAAGAAGCTTTGGAGGCAATCTTGGAAGAGAATCAAATTAAAGAAAAAAATATTCTGGGTTTGGGGCTCACCATACCTGGCCTCATAGACATCAAAACCGGTGTTAGTTATAGCTATTCTCAATTCGGAGAAAGGCCATTAAGAGAGTTTTTTCGGGATTATTTTGACATTCAGAGTACGATTGAGCATGATACCAAGGCGATGGCTGTTGGTGAATCATGGTTTGGCCGAGCCAGGGGCAAATCGAATGTATTGTTCATTAACATAGGTTCCGGAATCGGTTTGGCTATCCTCATCAATGGTGAACTATATCATGGTCATTCAGGCTTTTGTGGAGAATTTGGACATATCCAGATGGATCCGGACGGGGATTTATGTTATTGCGGGAAAATTGGCTGTCTTGAAACCATTGCCTCAGGAACTGCGCTGGTCAAAAAGTCCAGGGAAGAAATTTCCGGAGGAAAAAGCAGTATTATTAGAAACCTTGTCGACAACAATACCGAAGCCATCACCCTTAACACCATTATTGAAGCCGCCAATCAGGGAGACCTCTTTGCCATTGAATTGATTGAAGAAGCCGGGGAACACCTGGCTAAGGGGATATCTATCCTGATCCATTTGTTCAATCCGGAAACCATCATCATTGGCGGTGAAATGTCGGAAGCCGGTAACCTTATTACGGATCCTATTCAGCAAAAACTGAACAAATACACCATGCTGCGTCTCCGAAAGGATAGCGAAATCATTTTATCAGCATTAAAGGAGAAAGCCGGGCTTTATGGTACACTACCTTTGATATTTGACCGCATTATACAGGACCATTTTGCCCATTCATGGGCAAATGGATCATCCAATAATAAGTAATCAAACAATAGTAAGCAGTTTTTGATTCTTACTCAGGCAAATCAGACAGATCAACGTCCGGCTGCTCGCCGAGTGGTTGTCTTTGAAAGTAAATATCGAGCCCGGTCGTTTCATTAAAAAATCCACAGTTTTTCATAAAAAATCCTTCCTGGTCACTTTCAAGGCCACCCGCATAATCCAGCCGGGCTTTATCGCGTGCGGTTGCATCTGCAGTAAAGTGTGCAGTAGTCAGTTCATACCAGTTACCACCCGTGTCTTTAATCCACTGATTATTGTAGAAAGCCTTCCGCGTTAGAGGTCCCGTGCTGGTAACAAAATTTTCAAGGAATGAATGGAGGCCTGTAAGATAGGTGTTGGTTTCAGGTCGGCGCCAACTGGCTATTAATTGCCATTCATCAAGTTCTACGGAGTAGAAATAGGCTGTAAAATCTGTCTTATTGTCATTTACCGGCTCCCCATTTAACAAAAAGCGGTAAGTATTTCCTGCTTCCCAGTAGTAGGGCAAATAGCTCTGCCCGCCAGACCCTTCTCCACCAAAATCCTGGACGACCACGTTTTCACCCTGGGCTAGCAACTCAACCCGCTCGTCATCAGGTATTTCCGAAGGATCATCGGTGACATAGGGACTCCAAACCGAAAACAATACCCTTCTTTCCTGGGGCGAGTTAACCTGAAAGCCAAAATAACCCTGACTGAAGCCATTGGCCATAAAAAAAGACCCCTCCACGTCATTATCATCAGGAACGGTCACTTCATTATAAAACCAGCGAACCTCCGAGGCTTCTTCCGGAACGTCGTAGGTCAGATGAACCGAAGGCCCACGCCTGCCCCAATAGAAATATTCTTCTTTTACATAATGTACTACTGGTTCGGTTGCACTACCAGCCAGCAAGACATCGGTGACTTCAGCAAATTCGAGGGCTTCGCGACTAATCCCTTGTATATCCAGATAATAATAACCGGGTGCGTCAATGGAATAAGTATCCAAATATATCTCCTGACTGTTCTGGTTTGTCAGGCTAATCTCTTTATCATCACCTTCAAAAGTCAGTTTCAGTTCGGAAGTTCCACTTTCAACGCTCGCCCGAATACCCACTTTGAGATCACCGGCACTTTCAATACGGAAATACGTTCGCAAAACTGTTGCCGGATGTGTCCAGCTCTGCGCACCAATATCCCAAACATCTGTGTTGTCCCCATCAGGATTACTAAAAAACCAACTATTTCCTTCGGTGGGTACATCAACTGAAAAATCCACGTGCCCATTAAACGGTTCATTATCATGATCCTCACCACAGGAAGCATGTATTAACAATAAGAATGATGCTGCTAAAAATGGAAGTAATCGTTTCATAAAAAAATTTTTAAAGGTTCAAAATAAACAACTTATAACCAAAAATGCAGTAGCAAAAAAGCCTATTTATAGCATCTATGGCCTTGAAGTACATATTTGAAATAATCTGTTTTGTTAATGATCTTAACAAAGATACTAATTTTTTTTGACAAAAGCTTGCTTTTTGTTAATTTTATTTAATATATTGCACCTTCTTTTATTATATATTTAATATCAACAAAGACTTAATAGAAATGCTGATTATTATTTATGGGCATGTTAACATCGAAAGCTTTCTACCCAAACCCAATACAAATCACGCCGAACATGTACTATTTACAAAGACAGGTTGCATGAAAACAATATATATCACCCAGCATTTTTTTAACCATTTAATAATCCAAAATGACACATTATGAAGAAACAAAAAAAGTACATGTTGTATTATCTGCTAATGATCATGGTCGTTGCCGGGATGTTCTTCACCGGATGCAGTACGGAAGATGCGGAACTGCCTTCGGTCGAAACCGGCGAGGTAACCAACATCTCGTATGATTCTGCGACAAGTGGCGGAGCCATTACAGATGAAGGTGGTTCTATTATTACCGCTATGGGTGTTGTATGGGACACCACAGAAAACCCAACCGTTTCTGATCATTACACCAGTGATGGGGAATATACAATTGATGGGGTCATGGAACGGGAGTTTTCAAGCCATTTAACCGAATTGGACCTGGGTACCAAATATTATGTAAGGGCCTATGCTTCAAATGAAGACGGAGTAGCTTATGGTGACACAAAAACCTTTGAGACAGAGGCAACCGGAGTGGTTTATCATGATTTAACGCCGGATATGATCGAAGCCTGGACGCAGGAAACTTTAGAAGGTCCTTATGAAAATCTGGTAGATGGAGATCCTTCCACATACTGGCATTCAGCCTGGTCAAGCGATGTGGAACCTTTGCCGCATTGGATAAAGATAACATTTGATGGGCAGGAAAACATTTCAGGGTTTGATTACACCTTCCGTCAACCAAGTGGTATTACGGACAGGCCGAACCATTTTGATTTCCAGATAAGTGATGATGGTGACAATTGGACTACCGTTTGGGAATCAGAGACCGACCTGCCTGTAGAACCTGTGGATGCTGTACAAACCCTTGAGTTTGGCGAAACTTTTTCATCCGTATATTTCAGGGTCCGGATATTGGATACCTATGGCAGCAGGGACTGGACACATTTGAGCACAATTGAAGTTTTTGAGATCATAGAGTAGTCCGTTACGGAGATGTAAAATAATACATTATAAATAAATCAAAATCAAATGCATATGAATTCCAAATATTTTTGTGTTTTTCAATGGAAAAACCCTCTTGTTCAAAAAGCAGCGGGCAAATTCGGGGCCACATTGTTCTTGCTATTGGCCTTTATTTTCATAACAATGGCAAATGACCAGGTCTATGCGAAAGCCAGGTATTCTCTTCAGGATGAGGGAGAAATAGAAGTAAGCGGAGTTGTAGTTGATGAAGAAACCGGAGAAAGTCTCCCGGGCGTCAACGTGGTTATCAGGGGTACCACCATCGGAGCGGTAACTGACGGAGAAGGTACATATACCATTACTTCTCCTGATGCTGATGCAGTTATTGTCTTTTCCATCATTGGCTATGAAACAGCAGAAGTTCCCCTGGACGGAAGAGCAACCCTCAATGTGGATCTGGCTCCCAGCATAGATTTGCTGGATGAAATCGTGGTGATCGCCTATGGATCCACACCGCGTTCAAACCTCACTGGTTCTGCCGTAGCGATATCGTCTGAAGAATTGCAGGATGTGTTTTCTCCAAGGCTATCCTCACTGATCCAGGACAAAGCACCCGGCGTTTATGCCAGAAGTGCTACAGGAAGACCCGGACAAACAGCCAGCATACAAATCAGGGGTAAAGGCTCCATACATACGACTAACAACCCGCTATGGGTAGTAGACGGTGTACCATTCGGGCATTCAGAGCCCAATATTAATCCCACAGAGGTTGAGGATATCACCATACTGAAGGATGCCTCCGCAACGGCTCTCTATGGATCCAGGGCGGCCAACGGTGTCATCCTGGTTACCACCAGAACACCGGAAGAAGGTATATCAAAGCTTAGCTTCAGTGCAAATACTGGTTTTACAGAGCTTCACAGGGGCAATTTCTCCCTTATGAACGCATCTCAGTTGTATGATTATCATACAAGCTGGAACTCAAGTACATGGTTCTCCGAAGAACTGACTGACGTTAATACTGATTGGCTTGATATTGCCACCCAGACGGGTGTAGCACATGAATATACAATGAGTTATGAAGGTGGCACCGAAAGGGTTACCTCATTTCTTTCGGGGACCTATTATAATGAAACAGGTGCTATCAAAGGCTATCAAATGGAAAGGTTTTCGGGAAGAGCCAACATAGATGTACGTGCAAATGAACGTTTGACAATAAGTGCCAACTTGTCAGGTAACCTGAATAATACTGATAACCGGGAGCACAGCACCTATAATGCCTACACATACCTTCCCTGGGACCATCCTTACCGGGAAGATGGCACTCCCATCGAACCCAATACGCACAGCGAATATCAGTGGCTCGGCAGGGATGGAAGCAATTATTTGTACAATCTCCAATGGAACTATTCAGAAAGCCGGTCAAACAACCTCAGGGTTAACCTGGGCGCCGATCTTGAAATAACCGACTGGCTCACGTTTTCTACCATGAACAATGTAAGCTTCGGATTTGGCAACAACGATTCTTATACCGATCCGCGTTCAACCGGTGGCCAGGCAACCAACGGTACTTTCTCAACAGGATATAGCTTCTCACGCAACCGTTTATCCAACCAGATGCTGCGTTTTGAGCAAAGCTGGGGAAAGCATAATATAGAAGCTTTTACCGCCTTCGAATTTCGTGACAGCCATACCGACAGCAATAGTGCCACAGGACATGGCATCACGGCCGGTCTAAATGTACTGAATGCCACAGCAGAGGCCGCCGACGTCGGTGGATTCAAATATCAAAGTGCCAGCCAGTCACTGCTCATAAATACACGTTATGTATACGATGACACCTATATGGCGACAGCCTCTTTCAACAGGGAAGGCAGTTCCAGCTTTGGGGAGGATAATCGCTACGGAAATTTCTGGTCATTAAGTGGTGGATGGAATATGCAGTATGAAGATTTTATGGATGCTGTTGATTGGGTCGATGTGTTACAGCTCACAGCCAGTTACGGAGAAGTGGGTAACTCACCCAGTGGCTTTCCACACATGGGCTACTATGAGCTGACCGGTCAATACACCGGTGTACCTGCAGCCCGTCCCTATCAAATTGCCAATCCCGCTATTAGCTGGGAAACAACACAAACGTATAACTTTGCCCTGGAAACCAGGATATTTAACAGACTCAATGCCACCGTCGATGTGTATCAGACAAATAACTCCGGCCTCCTGTACAATGTACCACTTCCGGCCATTACAGGGTATACCGGTGTGTGGGAAAACATCGGCGAAATCCAGAACCGCGGTCTGGAGATGGCTTTGTCTCCTGAAATCGTCCAGGCCAGAGACTTCCTCTGGACTATGGACTTCAACATCTCATTCAACCGCAATGAAGTCTTGGAGCTGTACGAAGGTCAGCCCATCACCTCCGGCAATATACGTATAGAAGAAGGCCGCGACATGGACTCCTTCTATATGCGGGTATGGCATGGTGTAGATCCAGGAAATGGGGATCCGCTGTGGGAAAAGGTTGTTGAAGATGAAGATGGCAATGAAACCATTGAACTTACCAACAACTATAGTGAAGCAACTTTGCAATTCACCGGAAAAACACGCTCACCAGATTTTTCAGGTGGCTTGGTAAACAGAATCAACTATAAAAATTACGGACTGTCATTCAATGTGGCCTTTGTACAAGGGGTTTTTATGTATAACAGTGATCGCACACTGTTCGACAGCGACGGTAACTATCCCACATTTAACCAGATGAACCTGGCAGACGACTGGTCAAGATGGGAAAAACCCGGCGACAATGCCACACATCCGAAAGCAATCATGGGTGGAAACCGCGATTCTAACAGACCATCAACCAGGTATGTTGAGAACGCAAGTTATATTCGCCTCCGGAACATTACTTTCTCCTATAATCTGCCACAACAAATGGCTCACAGCATCGGGTTCAACTCAGCCCGGCTATACCTGAGTGCAGATAACCTGCTGACACTTACGGAGTGGTCAGGCATGGATCCGGAGACTGCCGGCTTATATCCTGTAGCCCAAAGATTTATGTTAGGTTTAGAGGTTGACTTATAATATTTATAAACAAAGAAACAATAACCTGTTATGAAAAATATAAAATTTCTGATTATAGCGCTCCTGACTGCCGGTTTATGGAGCTGTGATATCGAAAGAGAGCCCTTTCAGGATCTGGCCGATGATGTCGTATTTGGAGACGAGCTGGGGCTTGAAGCCGCCTCACTTGGCACCTATGCCATCCTGAAACAGAATACCTTTATGAGGCCATATCACTTTCATGGTGAGTATGGAGGAGATAATATTTCCCTGAGTGGTGCTACCACGGACCATCTCTATTATATGTATAATTATCAGCATGTCCCAAATAATTACCACTTAAACAGCTTATGGGTCGATTCCTACCGGGGAATTGTGAACTGTAACAAAATTATCGAGGAGGCCGAGCGCGGCGAAACTCCCCGTATGGATCACATTATTGGTGAAAACTACTACCTGCGTGCTTTTTTCTATTTCACCCTGACAAATATCTGGGGGCGCCCCTATACACAGGATCCAGCGAACAATCTGGGAGTACCCCTAAAGCTGGATGCAGGACGGGATGACAACCCCCCGCGTGCAACCGTTGCCGAAAATTATGCTCAAATTATTGAAGACCTTGAAGATGCCGCAGAGATGATGGAAGAGTACGACAGACCCGGTAGCGAACATAGCAACTTTGCTTCCCAGGAAGCAGCATGGGCGCTGCTGTCCCGGATATACCTTTACATGGAGGAAAATGAGCAGGCAGCATACTATGCCAATAAAGTACTGGATTCGGGGAGGCACTCACTGCTGCAAGGCAATGATTTTGCGCAATACCCTCAGTTTGTTCCGGAAGAGAACGATGAAACCATCTTCGCATGCCGCTCCCTGGAGGATGAAGATGATTATAGCTGGTATGCCGTCGGCGGAATGTATGCAACCATTGACGGTATCGGCTGGGGCGAAATGTACGCCTCTCAGCCTTACCGGGATTTGTTGGATAAACACCCTGAAGACCTGAGACAGGAGTTTATTGACCCACAATATGTTGGAGAAGATGCAGACGGCAACCCGCTCATGTGGATCATATACATCGAAAACAAACCACAACCGGTAGGTAGTAAAATGTTTGTAACCTATGATGTATTCCAGAATGAAGAAGGAAACTGGGAATATGAGAAAGACGGTGAAACACATGTTGTTCAGGAAGAAGTGGTAGATGGAAAAACACAGTATTATATTTATGAAGACGGGGCGCAAACCTGGGTCGACCTGGAGAGAAGGATGGAGACGCGTAATGGCTATCCCCTCTATTATGTATTGAAGTGTTCAAATCAGGAAGGACAGCCGCAATTGTGGTCACCTGTTATTTCCAGGCTTGCCGAGATTTACCTTAATCGTGCTGAAGCAAATGCCAAGATGGGTAATGAACAAGCTGCCATTGACGATGTAAATGTGATCCGGCAGCGTGCCGGTATCCCGCAATTTGGAGCAGATATTCAGATACCTGATGACAAAACCGTTCTGGATATCGTTCTTGAAGAAAGGCAGCTGGAGCTGGCTTATGAATCTCATCGCCGTTATGATATCTTTCGGAATGATAGAACGCTTGACCGAAAATATCCGGGCACCCATGACCGCGGGGACGCACTGATGACCATTCCCCCTGATCATCCGAGAGTTGTAGAATACATCCCTGAACCGCAGTTGCTGGCACAGCCTAACCTGGTTAATAACCCATAGAATATGTAATCAGATCAAGGAAGAGGCCGTAAAGGTCTTACGGCCTCTTCCTTTAAAGATAGTAATGAATTAAGATAGAACCCAACTATCCAACTTTTAATTGGTATAAGCCTTAAATACATGGAAAACAAAAAGCATCTCGGTTTTAATAATTATATTCTTCCACTGATCATCCTCGGCGTAATCTTTTTTGTGATCGGTTTTGGTATCGGAATCAGTGGTTTCCTGACACCTGCCCTGCGATCTGCTTTTGACCTGAGTACAGGAGAAGCGTATCTGGTAACTGCCGCCATCTTCTCCGCTTTTGTGATATTCGGACGGCCGGCAGGCTGGCTGATCACTAAAATCGGATATCGTAAATCCATGATGACAGCCTTTTTTATCATGGCTGCAGGTATGCTTACCTTTGTACCATCTGCAACCTCATTCAACTTTCCACTCTTTCTGGTGGCTTTGTTCATAGGAGGGATTGGCAACACCCTGCTTCAGGCCTCCGTAAATCCTTACATAACCATCATCGGCCCCATGGAAAGTGCAGCAAAAAGAATGAGCATGATGGGCATCATGAACAAAATGGCTTGGTGGATTGCACCATTATTCCTAGGACTCTTTATAGATCTGCAGGCCGTTAACCTCAATGATGTGGTACTTCCCTTTATTTTAGTAGCCAGCATATTAACAGTGCTGGGAGTCGGGGTATTTTTCGCTCCACTGCCTGAGGTTGTCGCCAAAGGGGAAGAAATCCTGGAGGAAGAATCAGAAGAGGACTCTTCCTACTCCAAAAACAAAACCAATCTTTGGCAGTTTCCCCATTTGTTGCTCGGTGTAGCTTCCGTATTTATCTACATTGGTATCGAGACGCTACCGATGGCATCGGCCATTGATTTTGCCAAGGTAACCTTCGGCGATCAGCCCAACCTGGAACATTATTCACGATTTGTGACCATAGGTTTGGTAGCCGGATACCTGGTAGGTGTTTTTGCCATCCCTAAATACATGTCGCAAACCAGGGCATTGATAATCTTTTCCATTCTGGGTATATTGTCATCCATGTTGCTGGTTTTTGCACCAATAACCTACGCCTTTTACGGCCTATTACTGGTAAGCTTTTCAAATTCACTTATGTGGCCGGCCATCTGGCCCCTCGCCATTGCTGATCTTGGTCGTTTTACCAAAGCAGGCTCCGGACTTATGGTGATCGGAATGGTTGGAGGCGCCATTATCCCCTGGCTTTTTGGGGTCCTCGTAGACCTGAGCAGATCTATTTCAACGGCCGCTGAATTGGTACACTATCAAAACGCTTATTGGATAATGGTACCTTGTTATATCTTTCTCATGTATTTTGCCCTGCATGGTCATAAAATACGTACCTGATCCTCAAGAAACCTAATATCAATATTATTCGTCAGAATACATAAATAATAATTCATGTTACATAATGTTATAAACACATATTTTCCTAATTCAGAAGTGTTATCTGCTAAGCCTTTCGGAAACGGGCACATCAATACAACCTACAAAATTGATTTGGCAAACACTGATAACAGCTATATTTTACAACGTATCAATACAGCTGTATTTACGACGCCTGAAGATATTGCCGAAACGCATCTTCAGCTTCAAAAAACAATTTGTGGAGAAAATAACCCCATAGAAATCGCAGATCTGGTTCTGACAGCAGATGACAAAAAGCTGTACAAAGACCCGGAAGGTGGTGTATGGCGGATGACTTCCTTTATCAATGACTCCTATACCATTGAAGTCGCTGAACACGCCTGGCAAGCAAAAGAGGCCGGAAATGCCTTTGGATGGTTTGCAAAAACCTGCGACCAACTTGACCCAGCGAAATTTCGTGAGCCCATCAAAGACTTTCACAGACTTTCTTTCAGGCTCAGTCAGCTGAACGATGCCATTAAACAGGACAAGGCAGGACGCCTTAATGGTGCCAAAGATGTGGTGGATTTCTATAAAAACCGCGAGAAAACCTTCACCCAAATCGAGGACCTTGTTGACCAGCAAAAAATCCCCTGGCGAATCGTACATAACGATACCAAGATCAACAACCTGCTATTCAAAGGCCAACATGCTGCTGCCGTTATTGACCTGGATACAGTAGGACCCGGCATTCTTTTTTATGACTATGGCGATGCATTGCGCACCTCCGCCAATACTGCCGAAGAAGATGAGAAAGACCTCACGAAGGTCGCTTTCAATATGGAAGCATTTACCGCATTTACCAGCGGGTATCTTGGTCAGGTTAAAGATATTCTTAACGAATATGAGGAAGAATACATGTACCTGGCCCCGTTTTTAATGACCTACATCATTGGAATCCGTTTCCTGGCTGATTATCTCAATGGCGACGTGTATTTTAAAACCGCTTATGAAGAGCATAATATGGACCGCGCAAAAGTTCAGAAAGCGCTTATTGCCAGCATGGAATCCAAAGAGGATGAAATCAAAGCCATTATAAACCAAGCCAAAAACGCCACAAGCGTTTAACAGTCATTACATTATCACACCAAAAGGGTTCTCCATTATGAAAACAATATTGCTGGTTCTTGCTGCAGGCCTTGGCAGCCGTTATGGCGGGATGAAGCAGCTGGATCATCTCGGTCCTGACGGTGAAACACTCATGGAATATTCTATTTATGATGCGCTGCAGGCGGGTTTTAACAAAATCGTTTTCGTAATTAGACATGACTTTGAGGAAGATTTCAAGAAAATGTTTATTCACAAGCTGGAGGATAAAGCGGAAATTGCCTTTGCCTACCAGGAAATGGATAATCTGCCCCCTCATAACGATTTTGACGGTAACCGGTATAAACCCTGGGGAACGGCACATGCAATATGGGTGGCACACGATGTCATCAGGGAACCTTTTGCTGTGATAAATGCTGATGACTTTTACGGAAGGGCATCCTTTGCAGCCATGGCAAATTTTCTGCAAAACCAGGCCCGGCAGCAGTCCAATCATTATGCCATGGTAGGATACAAACTTCAAAATACACTCTCTGCGCATGGCAGTGTGGCCAGAGGGATTTGCAGCACGAAGAATAATATACTTGAGAAAGTAGAAGAACATACCAATATTACAACAGACGTTAGTGGCAAGATTATCAACCAGGAAAACGGCCTAATAAAAACATTGAGTGCCGACTCCATTGTTTCTATGAACTTCTGGGGGTTTACACATGAAATCTTCCAGTATTTGGAAGAAAAGCTACATAATTTCCTGCAGTATCATGGAAGGGATAAGAAAACGGAACTTTTTATTCCCTTTGTAGTTGACGAATTACTACAGTCCGGAACTATTTCGGTAGAGATACTGGAAAGTGATGCCCCATGGTTTGGCGTTACCTATTACGAGGACAAATTTTACGCCATTGACAGGCTCCGGAAGCTGATTGAAGCAAGTGAATACCCACAATACCTGTGGGATCACTATCATTTTTCCGATTAACTATTTATCTTTATTTTCCATTAAACATTTACACATAGCACATAAACAATAGCCTAATGAAAAAATCAATGTATTTGACAAGGTTCTTATTACTCACTTTAATTGCGGCTGGCATCATGGCCTGTGGCAATTCTTCACAAGAGGGCAGCGAAACATTTTCGGGACCGGTGGAGGTTTATCCGACCCCAGAGCGGCCTGATGGACAAACGCACATGCTCGAACACCGGGCTGAGCCTATTGACACGGTCAGCGTTGCAATTATCGGTCTTGGAATGCGCGGCCAGGGAGCCGTACGCAGACTAAGTTATATCGAGGAGGCGGAAATTGTCGCTCTTGCCGATGTGGTACCTGAAAACGTAGAAAGAGCACAGGAAACACTGGCGAATATGGACAAGCCGATAGCAGACGGATATACGGAAACCGACAGCTGGAAAGAAATCGCCAGGCGCGATGATGTTGACCTCGTCTACATATGCACCCACTGGGACCTGCATGCCCCTATAGCCATTTACGCGATGGAACAGGGTAAGCATGCTGCAACAGAGATCCCGGCGGCCATCACGCTGGAAGAAGCCTGGGAGCTGGTCAACACCTCGGAAAGAACACGCCGTCACATGATGATGCTGGAAAACACCAATTATGACTTCTTTGAAATGGCCACTATAAACATGGCCCACCAGGGAGTTTTTGGTGAAATTGTTCATGCCGAAGGTGCTTATATTCACGATCTCAGATTCTTATTGTTTGATGAAGAAGACGGCTACTGGGATATGTGGCGCCTGAAACATCACGAAAAATTTGATGGCAACCTGTATCCCATGCACGGCCTGGGACCTATCGCTCATGCTATGAATATCCATCGCGGCGACAGGATGGAACACCTGGTATCCCTCTCCAGCGATGAGTTTGGACTAACAGCCCATGCCGAAGAAAAGTTTGGTGAAGACTCCAAATATGCTCAGAAAGACTATGCCAAAGGCGATATTAATACGTCTATTATCAAAACCAAAAACGGCAAAACCATAAAGCTCCAGCATGATGTGGTAAGCCCCAGACCCTACAGCCGCATTCATATGCTTAGCGGAACAGATGGGTTCGCCCAGAAATGGCCCCGTACAGGGATTGCTCTGGACCCGGATGCGCACAGTTTCATGCCGGATGACGAAATGGAAGAGATCCTGGAAAAATATGAGCACCCAATCGTAACAGAAGTTGGTGAAAAAGCCAGAGAAGTAGGCGGACACGGTGGCATGGACTTTATCATGGACTACCGGCTCATATACTGTCTGCATCACGGACTACCGCTCGACCAGGATGTATATGACGCTGCTGAATGGTCTGCCGTGATTGAATTATCAAGAATTTCGGCCAACAATGACGGAATGCCCGTGAAGTATCCGGACTTTACCAGGGGGCATTGGGACGAATTAAATACAGTAACCTATCACACCGTAGAATAAATATATGATAACTACTAAACCAGCCGTAACTGATCGGACTGGGATACATACAATTCTAATCTTCATGTTGTTTTTGGTTGTTGTTGTTAGTGTTGTTAAACATCTTTGGGTATTGCTTACCCAAAGATGTTTTCTTATCAGACGAGTTTAAATCAATAAATCACCCAATACTACATGAATAAGAAAATTCCCGAGCAGTTTGCAGCAACACCAGAACGTCCAAACGGACAACAACATGCGCTCGAACTGAGGTGTGAACCCATTGAAAATGTACGGGTAGCCTTCATTGGCCTGGGTATGCGAATGGTAAGCACCCTTAAACGTTTTCTGCATATTGAAGGTGCTACTATCCTGGTAATTTGCGATGTCAAGGAGGAAAAAATAAACCAGGCCAGCGAGTTGCTAGCTGCTTATGGAGTACATAATATCAGCACCTACACGCATGAAGATGACTGGAAAGCAATATGTGAGAGGGATGACATAGATCTTGTCTATATTTCGACCCACTACGATCTTCATGTGCCGATTGCGGTATATGCAATGGAATGCGGTAAGCATGCAGCCATAGAGGTGCCGGCAGCCACAACGATCGAAGACTGCTGGAAGCTTGTAAACACCGCTGAGAAAACCCGGCGTCACTGTATGCAAATGGAAAACTGCAATTATGGTGCTTTTGAGATGACCACCCTGCAAATGGTTCAGGAAGGTCTTTTTGGAGACATTATCCATGCTGAAGGTGCTTATATCCATGACCTGAAAGACCTGATACTCGACAGCGAGAATGGCTACTGGAATATGTGGCGCCTTCGCTATCAGGAAAAGAAAAACGGCAACCTATACCCCACACATGGACTGGGTCCACTCTGTCATGCTATGAATATACACCGGGGCGACCGTTTTGATTACATGGTATCTATGTCAACAGCCCCGTTTACCCTTAAACAATATGCATCAGAAAAATTTGGTGAAGATTCCGCATACGCTAAAAAAAACTACCGGAATGGCGACATGAACACATCCATGATCCGTACAGGCAATGGCAAAACAATTCTGTTACAACATGATATCACCAGTCCCAGGCCCTACAGCCGGATACACTTGCTGAGCGGTACAAAAGGGTTTGTCCGTAAGTGGCCTAAAACCGGTATTTCACTGGCCCCGGACGGCATGAACTATCTTAACGATAAAGAATTGGAAGCATTGATAAACCAATACAAACACCCCATAAGAGAACAAATACAAGCAAAGTTCGACAAACTGAGTCAGACAGTTTGTGAAATCGCAAAAAACGATGGGCAGGACTACATCATGGACTACAGGCTGATCTACTGCCTGCGAAATGGATTGCCACTTGATCAGGATGTATATGATGCAGCTGAATGGTCTTCCATCATTGAGCTCTCAGAAAAATCAGCCGACAATGGAAGTATGCCTGTCCAGATTCCGGACTTTACCCGGGGCGACCATCAGTTGCTTAACCAAGTGACCTACTACCAGACCTGGGACCCGCATGAAGCTATTTCATAAAACAGAATATCAGGAATAAGACTTTCCCATGGGAGGTTTTTGACACACAAGGTAAGAAGCTCAAATTTTGCAACCCTTTAAACTCTAATTATTAAACATTTAGACATTTAGACGTTTAGATAAGCATATGAAACGCCCATGTCGAAGATTTCGATTATTCGGGAACAAGATTTTGACAAACAGGGGAATATAGAAGCTGGAAGCTCGAAGTTCGAAGCTCGAAGCTGGAAGCTTGAAGGGAGAAGTGAACGGTAAACAGTGAAAGGTAAACGGTGAATTCTAATTTCAAACTTCTAACTTCTACCTTCTGACTGGATAAAGGTATAGAGTCACAAAACATTGAATTACAAACATTAACACAAATATAAACATATGGTAGAATATATATATGAGCATAAGACAAAGGATATCCAATTTTCACCTTGTGAAAAAAGCTTTATAGAAGAATCAGGCATCAAGAAAATTTCTACTTACATTCCCTATGTTTGTGTCGACAATTTTCCCAAGTTGGGTTTGATTACAGCATTACGGTTCCTGGAATGGGTGTCAGAAAACCCTAATGGTGTGATTAGTCTACCCACCGGCAAAACACCGGAATATTTTATCAAATGGACACAATATCTTTTAGAAAACTGGGATAACAGCAACGGAAAACACATCAGAGACAAATATGGCTTGTCTGCCGTGCAAAAACCTGATCTGAGTCAGCTCCATTTTGTACAGATCGACGAATTTTACCCTATTCGCTCAACGCAGGCAAACAGTTTTTATCATTATGTGATGAATTATTACATAAAAGGTTTCGGGTTAAACCCCGACAATGCGCTGCTTATCAATTGTGATGAAATACCTCTGCCTGGTAACAGGCATTTCTCACAGGTATTTCCCGACCATCGTGTTGACCTGTCGCTTCGATACCGGAATAGCCAAACCAGACAGGAAGAGCTTCAGAAGTATGCTATTTTTGAGATCGATAACTGGTGCAGCTATTTTGAACACCGGATCAGAGAGATGGGAGGCATCGGCTTTTTTTTGGGTGGTCTGGGACCCGATGGACACATAGCCTTCAACTCAAGAGGTTCAAATATATACAGCACCACACAGCTTACGGAAACCAATTTTGAGACACAGGCGGTAGCAGCCGGTGACCTGGGTGGCATAGAGGTTTCCAAAAATCGTCGGGTAATCACAATAGGACTGGAAACCATTACCTACAACCCGGAGGCTGTAGCGATTATCATTGCAGCGGGGGAAGCCAAAACCGATATTGTGAAACAATCGCTGGAGAACCCCATTGTCAACCTCTATCCCGCCACGGTACTCAATAAACTCAAAAACAGTCGATTTTACCTGACCAATGGTGCGGCATCGAAACTGACTGACAGTGTGGAACAATACTTTAGCCAACCGCCCTGGACACAGGAAAAAACAGAGTTGGCTGTCATTAAGCGATGCCGGGAGCTGGATAAATATGGCCATCACCTCGACGCAAACGACCTCCAGCAAGGCAAGTACACCCGGCAAATTCCAGGATTGAATAAAAACACTGTAGAAGCAGTATGTGAACATATTGAGCAAAAAATTTTTAAAGGCCTGAAAACAGAGGAAAATCAGACATTTTTACATACCGGTCCCCATCATGACGATATCATGCTTGGCATCCAGCCCTTTATCAGAAACCATATAAGGGTGCCATCCAACAAATTTCATTTCACCGTTTTCACATCCGGATTTACAGCCGTTACCAACAAGTTTATCATTGAGATTCTTCAGGAAGCTAAAGAATTTTTACATTCCGGACAGATTCAAATGCTAAACTATCCCGACTTTTTCGAAAGTGGTTATAAGCATAAAAACGACAAAGATGTCTATCATTACCTGACAAATGTGGCGGCAGAGAATCATACCGAACGCAGGAGAGGTTTATGTCATAGGTTAGTCAGGGCTTTGGTGGAAATCTATGGCATTAAAAGCAGGCACCAACTGGCGGATACCATCGAGGACATTCTGGATATTTTGAAGCACAGCTATGATGGAGAAAAAAATCCGCCCAATATTCAAAGCCTCAAGGGTATGATCAGGGAGTTTGAGGAAGAACTTGTATGGGCCCACTATGGCATCCAGGTAAAAAATGTGCATCATGCCCGGCTTGGCTTCTATAAAGGTGACATCTTTACCGAGCAACCAAGCCATAATCGTGATGTGAAACCCATTTTGAAGTCCCTTCGGGAAATTAATCCAACGGTGCTCAGCCTTACGTTTGATCCGGAAGGCAGTGGACCTGACACCCACTACAAAGTGTTGCAAGCCATTGCTGAAGCTGTCAGATTGTGGAATAAAGAGACAGACCTGTCTAACCTCCGAATCTGGGGCTATCGAAATGTATGGTACCGTTTCAACCCGGCGGAAGCCAATATCATTTATCCGGTATCCCTTGAGTCCATGGCAGCCCTGGATGATTCGTTCAGCTCATGCTATGTCAGCCAGGTTGATGCTTCTTTCCCCAGCTACGAACATGATGGTAAATTCAGCGAGCTGGCCAGGAAAATATGGGTTGATCAATTACAGGATATGCAGATACTGCTCGGTAAAAATTATTTCTATCAAAATGAGCATCCCAAAATCAGGGCAAGTCACGGTTTGATCTACCTCAAAGAAATGACCGTGGATGAGTTTTTGTCCACGGCCAGAAAACTGCAAAAGTCCATGGAAGGAATGATAAGCTAAGCATACTCTTTTTATCCAGGTTACGAAATCCGTAAATATGCCTCATTATGTCACAAAAAATTCTGGTGACCGGCGGTGCCGGTTATATCGGTTCACATACCAGCGTGGTGCTTCAAAATAGCGGATACGACGTTCATATCATTGACAACCTGGCAAATGCCAGTCCCGATGTCGTGAACAACATCGCCAAAATTACCGGTATTGAACCCACATTCACAAACCTTGACTTATGTGATGCGGATGCATTACATGCGTATTTTTTAAAACATCAACATTTCGCTGGGGTGATCCATTTTGCCGCCCATAAATCTGTCAGCGAATCAGCACGTAAGCCGTTACATTATTATCACAACAACCTTCTTGGCCTGATAAATATTCTGGAAGAGATGGGCCGAACAGATTGCCGGAACCTTGTATTCTCATCTTCGTGCACCGTATATGGCCAACCCGACCATTTGCCGGTTGCAGAAGATGCGCCGTTAAAAAAGGCGGCTTCTCCCTACGGCAATACCAAAAAAATATGTGAAGACATTATCACCGATCAGGCAGCCAACAAGCAGGTCCGCGCCATCTCTCTCCGCTATTTTAATCCGACCGGGGCCCACGATTCAGCCTGCATAGGTGAAATGCCAATGGATACACCAAACAATCTCGTCCCTTACCTGACACAGACTTCCATTGGTAAAAGAGAGCAGCTCAGGGTATTTGGCAGTGATTACAACACGCCGGATGGTTCTGGAATCAGGGATTATATCCATGTGATGGATCTTGCGAATGCCCATCTGAGCGCGTTGGAGCGACTGTCAGAAAAACGCAATGAAAAGAATCCGGAAGTGTTTAACCTCGGAACCGGCCAGGGTTATAGCGTCTTGGACGTTATATGGACATTCGAACGGGTCACCGGCGTAAAAGTTAATTATACCATTGCTCAACGCAGGCCAGGCGACATAGAAAAGGTGTGGGCCGATCCCTCCCGGGCAAACAAAGCATTAAACTGGCACACCAGATATAGCCTCGAAGAAATGCTGGAGTCAGCATGGATTTGGGAGTTGACAATGAAAGCAAAACAGGAAACGCCTCAGCAATGAGCACCAATAATGAAACCTTGCTATTACCTATTGCTTCACAACCTTAAAGGTTTTTACGACCTGGTTATCAACAGAAACCTTCAGGAAATAGATACCACCTTCATGGTTGTCAAATGACAGGGCATCACTTTGTCCCTGAATCTGATCAGCGGCCTGCAAACGACCTGAAATGCCATACAGTTGATAAATAACCTGTGAAACACGGCATATGCAATCTGTCCAACTCCATAAATAACTAAAAAATATCTGTCTAACCTTCTTGTTATATTATATTTATGGTAGATTGGTGTAGCCAATAAAAACAGATGAATACCCCCCCTCCTTCAGCTGCTTGATTGGTTTTTTGTGTTGTTTCATACAGCTTAATTGCTGGTAACAGCGATTTGATGTAAAAACGTGTGTTTTGAACACTATTTTGGAAAATGTAGTATATTTACCCATGTTTTAATATACTTATTTAATCGTTTAAGCAAATTTATAGAATCATTTGTCTACGTTAGTTACGATAACATAATAAGGCTGAAACCATTTGGGGTACTTTGCTATCCTCGCTAAAGTCGATTGTCATATGCGCTTCAGGCATCTTTTTTAACAAAACCACCGCCATGAACCTATTCACCGAAAATCAGGAAACCAAAAAGCTGGTTAATGAACTCAAATCAAAAAAGCTTGACAAAAAAGTGTATTCGGATATTGTTGATGAAGACGGGAACCAATATGTAGATCTGGTTCAGGAAGGTGGTGGCATGCTGGGAATCGCTTTGACGGGGTACACCAGCATGCTGGAAAAAGCCGGCATCCGGTTTTTTAGCCTGGCAGGAACCTCAGCCGGAGCTATTAACGCCATGATGATCGCCGGACTGGCCCGTGTGGGGGCACCGGTTTCTGAGAAGGTGCTGGACATGCTGGCCAGTAAAGACCTGTATGAGCTTGTAGATGGACATCCCAGAGTGGCGAAAATGGTCAGGCATTACCTGGATGGCAGGTCGTGTTTATTACCAAGATTATTATACAATGCCAGACGCTTGTGGATACTGTTGACGGGGCACCTGGGACTCAATCCCGGAAACAACTTCCAGGAATGGATCCAGGAGCATCTTCAGCAGGCCGGTATCCGGAACCTGGCAGATCTGGAGCATCACCGCAGGCACCTGCCGGCTATCTATGACAGAACAACCGGTCAACAGGTACAACGCGAAGCTGCCCTTAAGCTTCTTACCGCCGACATTACAACAAGGAGCAAAGTCACCTTCCCGGAAATGGCCCATTTATACTGGGCTGACCCTTCCGCCTTGTCTCCGGCTTCCTTCGTGCGGGCATCCATGTCAGTTCCTTTCTTCTTTGAGCCAATGCTTGTCAGCCATATTCCGGACGGCGGAACACGTGAGGATCTTGCCATCCCAAAACAAAATACGAAATGGCGCCAATACACGGGTTACTACGGTGTCATCCCGAAAAAGGTTCGATTTGTTGATGGCGGCATGCTATCCAACTTCCCCATCAGCGCTTTTCACAAAACCGATGGCCTGCCCCTGAAACCCACCTTCGGGGCACGACTGAGTACATGGCGCGACGAATATGCAGAAACAGGAACCCTGTTTGGCCTTAGCTCGGCCATGGTAAGCACCATGCGTCAACTGCATGATTATGACTTTTTGCTAAGACACCCGGATTATAAGCAACTGATTTGCAGTATTGATGCCGATGCCAAAAAAGATGAAGACGGGAACCCCCTTTTCTTCTGGCTGGATTTTAATATGCCACGCGAAAAACAACTCTTACTCTACCAGTTGGGGGCCAGGAAAGCAATCGAATTTCTCGAAAAATTCAGTTGGGAAGACTATAAAGAGACCCGAAAGAAGGCTTTATCATGATATCCCAAACGGAATACGGCCTGCCGGGCTTTGACCTGATGTCATGTCACAATGCTACTGTATCGGTTAAGTCGAAAAGATTTTTCTCAGATCAAGACTTGGGCCGGCCAATGTAGCGTTTATGTGACAATTGTATCATTCCGGTGATTTCACCAAAGACGCGGCAGACTGTCCGGCCAGAAAGCCGGTAGAAAAAGCGATTTGCAGGTTAAATCCGCCAGTTTCGCCATCCAGATCGATCACTTCCCCGGCAAAAAACAGGTTTGGAACCTGCTTGGATGCCATCGTCCGGCTGTGAATCTCCGTTGTCGGGACCCCTCCCGCTGTAATGATGGCCTCCTGATATCCGGGATGGCCGGTTACCTGAAAGCGAAAGTCTTTCATCAACAGCAAGGTATTTCGGCGCTCCTTGGCATCCATCTGGTTACACGGCTTCCTTCCATCAATCGCCAAATGCTCCAGAAAAACAGGTATCAGTTTGGAGGGCAGCCACTGTCTGAACATGTTTGCCAATTGCTTTTTCCCATGCTCATTCAGATCACGTTGCAAACGTGCATCCAGTTTTTTTTCATCCAGCGCAGGCTTGAGGTCAATGCTTATTTCGGCTTCACTCCCCTGCTCCATCATATCAACAACATACCGACTCAGTGTCAGGATAATAGGACCGCTTAGCCCGTAATGTGTGAACATTAGCTCGCCGAAGGCTTCAGCGTGTTTCTTTCCGTTAACCCACACAATAGCTTTTACATTCTTCAGGGCAAGCCCCTGCAGCCGTCCAGCCACGTTCCCGGCTGTCACAAGAGGCACCAGCGCCGGCCTTGGAGGAGTTACGGAATGACCTGCCTGCCGGGCTAAATCATACCCATCACCGGTTGAGCCAGTGGCTGGATAGGATTTGCCGCCTGTACAAATAATCACACTTTTCCCGCTGTAATCCCTGGTCGTATTACCGGACATAGTGCGAACGCCGGTAACTGAATCAGCACGGATCAGCAACTCCTGAACCCGTGTATTGCAGCGAAAATCAATGTTCTTTTTGCCCATCCAGTCGCGGATAGCCCGAAAAACATCACCTGCCTCATTGCTCACCGGAAACACACGGTTCCCCCGTTCTGTGGTAGTCTCAACACCACGTTCATGCAGGATTTTCAGAATATCTTCCGTGAAAAAGGTATGAAAAGCATGTTTCAGAAATCGTCCGCCGGGATAGATGTGCTTATAGTATTCTGAAGCCGGTGCATCATGGGTGATATTGCATCGCCCTTTACCGGTGATCCTAAGCTTACGGCCCGGCTGCTGCATCTTTTCCAGCAACAGCACGCTGCTTCCCATACCGGCAGCCTGCCCTGCCGCTAAAAGGCCGGAAGCCCCGGCACCCACTACAATTACATCGTATACCATATTTTCCCGAACCAGCATATACTTAATTGACTGTTTTGGCAGTAAAAGTAAACAGGGGCAGGAGAATCAGCAAAATGGAAGTCATAGGAGTTGAAATTATTGGTGAAACGATTACAAATCATTGATGGCTTAGCGGAGAAATTCTGCTGTCTGTGCCAATACGTTTATTGTTTTTGTTGTTCTTTCAGGACTTTGTCGGAAACAAGGAACACGGCCGGCTTGTTTGATATGGGATTATTTTGTACCACCACAACGGTATTGTATCCCTCTTCTATATCCTTGTAGTTCAATACTTCTTCCGGCGTACCTTTTGTAAAGAGCCGGCCGTTATTAAGCATAAGCAGATAATCGCAGTATTCGCCGGCCAGGTTCAGGTCGTGAATGATCATCAACACGGTAAGCCCCATCTCCTCATTCAATTTCTGGATAAGATTGAGGACTTGTACCTGGTGCGTAATATCGAGGTAAGCGGTAGGTTCATCGAGCAACAGCAGCTCGGGTTCCTGTGTAAGTGCCCTGGCAATATTAGCCAGTTGCTGCTCGCCACCGCTGGTTTCTGACAACGGTTTATCCTTTAAATGAAAAACATTGGTCAGCTTCATATAATGTTCGGCAATTCGATAATCTTCTGCCGTCTCAAAAAACTGAAATTGTCGTTTATGGGGCAGACGACCCATAAGTACAAAGTCTTCTACCCGAATACCGGTACTGACAGGTTGCTGGGCCACAACTGCAATATGCCGGGCTTTTTCTTTGTGCCCCATTTGCTGGAGATCTTTCCCGTTCAGGATGACTGAACCGGATCTGGCAGACAGCTCGCCGGTTATTCCCCTGAAAAGGGTTGTCTTACCCGAGCCGTTGGGCCCGATGATCCCGGCCAGCATCCCTTTTTCGATCGAAAAGTCTATCGGTTTCAACTCAAACTTATCCTGGTAGCCACAGGAAAACTGCTGTAAGGTAAAAAAGTTGCCCATGGTCAGCTTAATTTTAGAGATGACTGTGATCTACTAAGAATCAGGATAAAGGCTATCCCGCCAAAAATACCGGTAATAACACCTATTGGGAGCTCGTTGGGTGAGATGATGGTCCGGGCGATGGTATCACAGATAATGAGAAACAGGCCACCGCCGATGAAAGAGCCTGGCAGCAGAATACGGTAATCCGAACCAATGATCAGGCGTATCAGGTGCGGGATCACCAGTCCGACAAACCCGATTACCCCGGCGACCGCTACACAGGTTCCTGCCAGCAGGGATGCCAGCACAAACAAAATCCGTATTGACAGTCCTGTGTTGATACCCAGATATCTGGCGCTATCTTCACCCAGACGCAATGCATTGAGCGGAGCTGAAAACAACAGGGATATCACGAAAATGAGAACAGAGACTATCAGGGTAAGATAGATCAAAGACATATTGGGCTCATCAAGGGAACCCATCATCCAGAATATGATGCTATGCAGGTTCTCAGCGGTGGTGAGTGACATGAGCAGCATCATGGCGGCTGAAGCAACAAAGCTGATCATTACCCCGATCAGCAGCATATTATTCACATGAATATGTCCCTGGCGCAAGCCCAGGAAGTAGACCAGGAAGATGGTCAGCAGGGCACCGGAGAAACCGGCAACCGGCAGGATGGCCGGGCCTATTGTCATTGGCAGGGCAAACACAATGGCGAGGGCGACACCAAGGGCAGCTCCCCCGGAAATGCCAAGCGTATAGGGTTCTACAAGCGGGTTGCGGTAAATACCCTGCAGAATGGCGCCTGCCAGACTCAAACCACCACCAACGGCAAAGCCAAGAATGATTCGGGGCAGCCTTACTTTCTGAAGTACCGTAAATTCAACACCCTCACCGCTGCGAAGTATGCCGGGTATATCCTGCAAAGCGATCTGCAGTTCACCGGTGGACAGGGCAACAAGGAATGCCACGATGGTAAGCAGGATCAGGCCGACCATGAAGATCAGCCATCGTAAAAGCTTGCTGCGCATTGCCTGACTGCCGCTTTGTTCGTTTCCCAAGGTGGTTAAATATTGCAGATTGTGGATCGAATGCATGGTGCGGAAGGCTATTCCGGCACCTGTTTTAGCAAAAATAATGCTTTTCTAATGATGATACGCATGGGTAATCATATCTTCCACAATGTCAACGAAGGTAACCGGTGTCGGACTGGCTGCTTTATCCTCATCAAGCACAAAAACCTTTCGGCTGGCAGCTGCCTGCAGTCCATCATAGTTCAGCCAGTTCTCTTTTTCGTATTGACCGGCCGAGCCACCCATCACTATAAAAATAACATCGGGGTCACGACTAAGCACCATCTCCCTGTTTATGGCACCCTGCCTGAGGTCTCCGACAGTATTCACACCACCGGCAAGTTGGATATAGTCATCCATAAAGGTGCCCGGAATAGCGGCAAATAATGGCCTGGCACCAAGCTGCATAAACATGCTCAGCTGATCATCTTCCGGAATGTTTTGCTGTACCTCGTAAAGCCGCTCTTTTTCACGGTTTACAATGATTCTGGCCGTATCTTTCCTTCCTGTGATGTTGCCCAGGGTTATCATTTGCCCGCACAAATCATCAAACGAGGTGGGTGTGTCCATTACTCGTACGGAAACTCCGGTTTTGCGTAACATTTCAATATCCCTGGCGGCAGTCAGTTTCGTGGTTACCACAAAATCGGGGTTGATATCCAGAATTTTCTCAATATTGACATTCATTTGCGAGGCTACCACAGGTGTATCCTCATCATCCTCCTGTTTACAAAAACTGGTATAGCCCACCAACTGATCATGCCCTCCCAGCAGATGCACCATTTTGGTAATTGAGGGTGACAAAGACACGATACGGGGCTTTTCCCCCGCATCATGTCCGGCCATCACCATACCGCCCGTAATCACAAACAGGATCAACAGGCAACCAAATATGGTTTTCGGATTCATGGTCATATTATGTAACCTTTTCTAAAATCGCTTCCCATTGCTTTTCACGAAGCCTGGCCCCGGTATCTTCAATAACCTTTCCGGCCAGCAAGGCAGCGATCTCTCCGCTTTTCTCAATAGATAAACCCTTCACAAGGCCATACAAAAAACCGGCAGCATAGGCATCCCCGGCACCGGTGGTATCCATCACATCTACCTTAATGGGATCTACCCGGCAAAGCTCGTCACCCCTTTTGATGATGGAGCCGTCTTTACCCATTTTCACTATCGCGGTCTCACATTGTTCAGCCAACTGGTGAACCGCTTCCTCCGGTTCTTTCCCGGTATAAGATTTGGCTTCTTCCTCGTTGGCAAACAAGATATCCACGTATTCGTTAATCCATTTCTTCAGCACATCCATGTTTTCTTCCACCACATTGAAGCTGGCCAGGTCCAGTGAAATCTTCAGGCCGTTCTCTTTGGCCATCCGGAATACTTCCTCCAGCAGGCGATGGTTTTGCAACAGATAACCTTCCACATGCAGGTATTGGTATCCTTTAAAAAACGAATGCTCAAGGTCACCGGCATCCAGCTCCAGGGCCGCTCCAAGGTAAGTAGCAAAGGTTCTTTCGGAGTCAGGGGATATAAAGGCAAGGGCGTGACCGGTAGCGCTTTTTCCTTCCAACACTTGCGGAGAGATATTGCTGTTTCTTAAATCCTCTACAAAAAAACGACCCAGTTTATCCTTACCAACCTTCCCTATATAGCCCGCTATTACGCCAAGTCTGGCAAGGCCATGGATAGTGTTTGCGGCACATCCGCCGCTTGAAATAAATGTATCCAATCCTTCACAGCGCTTCTCAATACGCTTCATGTGCTCCTGATCTACGAGCTGCATACTCCCTTTGGGCAGGTGCAACTCCTCCAACAGGTCATCCGATTCAAGTGGCAATATGGTGTCAACAAGGGCATTGCCTATTCCCAATACTTTGTCCATATATATTTTGTATTAAAGTCATTACGGGCTGCTGCCCTGCGGATGCGTTATCCATCTGACAAGCAGACAGCCCGGTAACAATAATGAAACATACAATGTCAGTTTGTTAAGATGATTTACCGGCTGGCGGTTCATCATTTACAAGCCAAACTCTTTCTTAATGGTATCCACGTAATCCAGTTTTTCCCAGGTAAAGGTTTCTACCTCTTTTCTGTCACCATTCACATAAACTACTTTCCTGCCCGGATTTCTTCCCATGTGGCCATAAGCAGCTGTTTCCTGGAATATGGGGTTTTTCAGACCGAAACGGTTAACAATCGCATTTGGCCGAAGATCAAATAATTTGTAGATCTTTTCGCCAATCTGTTCATTCGAAAGTGTCACATTCGGTCTCTTGGTATTCACAAACAGGCCAACGGGGTCCGCAACACCAATGGCATAAGCGAGCTGTATCTCAACTTCATCGGCAACACCGGCAGCCACCATGTTTTTCGCAATATGGCGGGCAGCATAAGCTGCGGAACGGTCCACTTTTGAAGAGTCCTTGCCGGAGAAGGCACCACCACCGTGACGGCCAAAGCCACCGTAGGTGTCGACAATGATTTTTCTTCCGGTAAGACCGGTGTCACCATGTGGTCCTCCAATAACAAACTTCCCTGTGGGGTTCACAAACAGTTTGTAATCATTATCGAAGAACTTCTGGACCTTCCCGGGATAAGTTGCTTTCACCCTGGGAATCAGGATATTTTCCACATCGGTTTCCAGACGTGCAAGCATCTCCTTATCGGCTTTATGTTGAGCATCTTTACCGGAAGAGCCGGGCTTAACGAAATCATCATGTTGGGTGGAAACCACGATCGTATCAATACCGATGGGTGTGTCATCGTCATCGTACTTAAACGTTACCTGTGCTTTTGAATCGGGACGCAGATAGGGCATCTCGCCGCTGCCTTTACGAATGGATGCCAGTTCTTTGACAATACGATGTGAAATATCCAGCGAATAGGGCATGTAGGTTTCGGTTTGATTGGTCGCAAAACCAAACATCATTCCCTGGTCACCAGCTCCCTGGGCTTCCTCGGAGTCTCTTTCCACTCCCTGGTAAATGTCGGGCGACTGCTCATGAATAGCGGTCAGCACACCGCAGGAATCCGCATCGAAACGATAATCGGGCTTGGTATAACCAATTTTGCGGATCACTTCCCGAACAAGGTCCTGTACTTCCACATAGGTATTGGTTGTAACCTCTCCGCCAACGAGACAGAGCCCTGTTGTCACAAATGTTTCGGCAGCACATTTGGAGTCCGGATCATTCTTAAGCAATTCATCCAAAACGGCATCTGAAATCTGATCTGCAATCTTATCGGGATGCCCTTCCGATACAGATTCTGATGTAAATAAATAAGGCATGATATTCGTTTTTAAAAGTTGAAAAATATTTTAATGAATGACTTATGTAAACATTCTTAATGCTTACAACCAAAAAATAACTGTCGGCGGCTTAACCCTAAATGTAAAGAAAAAATGCATTTAGGATCAAGCCCCCGGCAGTTGACATTACAGTTATTAATACCTGTAATGTTCTGACTTATAGGGTCCGTCAACCGGAACGCCAAGGTATTCTGCCTGTTCAGGCGTCATTCTGGTCAGACTTACATTCAGGTGCTTCAGGTGAGCCAGCGCCACTTCCTCATCCAGTTTTTTCGGTAGCATATAAACACCGGGCTCACGGTTGCTTTGCCACAGATCAACTTGCGCCAGAACCTGGTTAGCAAAGGAGTTGCTCATCACAAATGATGAATGACCTGTAGCACACCCGAGGTTCACCAGGCGTCCTTCGGCAAGCAGAATGATGGAATGGCCATCAGAAAACTCATACTCATCCACCTGTGGCTTGATGTTGATTTTCTTCACATCTTTAGCGACTTCAAGCTTTTCGACCTGAATCTCGTTATCGAAATGGCCGATGTTACAAACAATGGCCTTATCTTTCATCTTACGCATATGGTCTACGGTAAGCACATCCTTGTTACCGGTTGCTGTAACATAAATGTCGCCATGATCCAGTACCTCTTCAATGGTTTTCACTTCATACCCTTCCATGGCCGCCTGCAATGCACAGATCGGATCCACTTCGGCTATAACGACTTTCGCACCCATGCCGGCGAGTCCCTGCGCACAACCTTTACCAACACCACCAAATCCAAATACGACAGCGGTTTTACCCGCAATCATTACATCGGTAGCCCGTTTAATGCCGTCGATCAACGACTCCCGGTTGCCATAATTGTTATCAAACTTGGACTTGGTAACCGAGTCATTGACATTAATGGCAGGGAACAACAGTGTTCCGTCTTTTTCACGCTGATAGAGCCTGTGAACACCGGTAGTGGTCTCTTCGGATATACCTTTCAGCTTCTTCACAAGACGGTGCCACTTGTCGCTGTCCTGCTCCTGAATGGATTTTAACCGCTTCAACAGGGCAATCTCATCCCACGCTTCGGCATCCTTCTCAAGAACAGAGGGATCGGTTTCAGCCTGATAACCATGTAAGACCATCAGGGTAGCATCCCCACCATCGTCTACAATAAGGTCAGGACCCTCTCCTCCGGGAAATGTAAGGGCCTGTGCCGTGCACCACCAATATTCGTCAAGGGTCTCCCCTTTCCAGGCAAATACAGGCACACCCTCCTTGGCAACAGCAGCAGCCGCTTCGTCCTGCGTGGAAAAAATATTACAACTTGCCCAGCGAACGTCAGCGCCCAAAGCCTGCAAGGTTTCAATCAAAACTGCCGTCTGGGTGGTCATGTGCAAAGAGCCCATGATCTTAGCCCCTTTTAGCGGCTTTTCCTTTGCATATTTTTTTCTGAGCTCCATCATACCGGGCATCTCATGCTCGGCTAACCGGATATCTTTTCTGCCCAGCTCAGCAAGCTCAATGTCTTTAACTCGATAATTGATACTTCCATCAACTTTCTCTACTGTATTCATGATGTTTTTTATTAATAAATGATTACTTGTTTTTATTTATGTTCTAATTATAGAAACAATAATTGTGGTAAAATGCCTTCCCGGCATTGAAAAATTTTGTACAAATGTATAGAAAGATATATAAATAACATGATGAAAATTAGGCTGTAACCTCCTGACCTACTTCCTGAAATGAAAGATCCCCCAGGTCAGGTTTCCTGCCTTGCCGCCTTCTATCCAATGCTTTAAACCTTTTTTCATATTTTCAATATACTCCTGAGAAACGTATCCATCCAGCTCGTCTTCCTTCTTCTCGGTCTCTTCCAGCACCCTGCTGTAATGGGTAACAAGGTGTTCGGCCAGTTCCTCGAAATTCATTTCCTTAAATCCGGCCTTTTTACAGGCTTCACGATAGAGGGCCGGGGAACCAAGTGCAGATAGTTTGATCCTTTCATAGATCGGTTGCAGGACTGTTTTATCGCAGTTATCCGTCTGCATCGGATCCGAGAATATAAAGTCGCCGCCCGGCTTTAGTAGCCTGTAGGCCTCGCTAACGACCTCCTGTTTTTTGTTGCTGTGCAAAATGGCATCCTCCGACCATACGATGTCAAACTGTTCACCTTCAAGCGGCACATCATCATAGCTGCCATCTATAATATCGATCAGATGATCCAGGCCTTGCTCCCTGTTCATCTTACGTCCCCTTTCGTTTTCTGTCTCACTGAGATTGATAACCGTAATCCGGCATCCGAATTTTTTTGCCAGATGCCTGGCAGAGCCGGCAAAACCACCACCAAAGTCAATAATTTTGGTGTTTTCATCAATCTTTGACGTATATGATGCAATACGATCAATGGCACGCCGACTGGCAAGGTAGATATCCTCATCATCGCTGGCATATACGCCAAGATGAAGGTCCTCTCCGCCCCAAACCATATAATAAAAGTTATGGGCGTCCTGACTGTTATAATAGCTTCTGGCTACTTCAATCTCACTGGCATATTGTTTACTCATATTTTCCTCCTTTATTTTGTTGTTTACATTCGATACCTGTTCCGCTTTTTTATTTCACCCGAGCGGAAAAGGAATATGGATTCACATCAGTATAGATATAGATCAGGTATTATCTTCGAAAAGGCCTTCGCGATAAGCATTCATATACTTCTCACAAAACTGGTCTTGTCCGGCAAGCATTTCAGCCGCCACAATATTGGCCATCATCTTTTTGTCAAGCGGATTCATGATGGCAGCATTCAGGCCCTTGGTTATAGCCATCACCATAAATGTCTGATTGGCAAATTTCCTTTTGGGGATGCCAAACGAAATGTTGGAAAGACCACAAATGGTATTGACGCCTTTATATTCCTGGTGTATGCTTTCGATGGTATTCAGGAACTCCATACCAAGTGTATCACCGGAACCGATAGGTTGAACAAGTGGGTCAACGTAAATATTTTCGATGGCCACATTGTTCTGAACCAGCCCATTTATAAGCCTGTCAGCGATCTTCATACGGTCGTCCCTGGTATAGGGCATCCCCTCGTCGCTCATGCACAGGGCGATAATTTTCACATCCGTTCCGCTGATCACCGGCAATATGTTCTCGTACCGGTCCGATTCCAGGGAAATAGAATTGACCATGGGGGTTCCTTTGTGAACCTTGACGGCTTTTTCGATCACTTTCGGATCTGGTGAGTCGATACAACAAGGCTTGTCAACATTGTCCTGAACAGTTTTTACGAGCCAATTCACATAATCGGACTCCTGTCCCACGAAAATTCCGGCATTGACATCGATAAAGTCGGCACCCGCATCAGCCTGTTCTTTAGCCACTTGTGCGACCATCTCCGCATTTTTCTCTTTAATCTCGTTTCTGATCTTCTTGCGACTGGCATTGATCAGTTCTCCTACAATTTGCATAGCTTGTTCTTTTTTATAAAAATTCTTTTTGAGAAACTGTTTTGTTGGGTTCTACATAGATAAAATCGTGGCCGTCATAAGGGCCAAAAAGTATTTTGTTAAAAAAATCATTGTTTGTTTCGTATTCGACAAATGTCTTGTCAAAATACCGGGCATTCTCTTTGGCTCTTTCCAGGCAGGCATCTTCATCTTCGCTGTCTCCGGAAGTATGGATATAACTGATATAGTTATAATTCCTGATTTCGTAACGGATGGCTTCCTCAGCCATGTCGGCTCCTACCCTTTGGGTATATTCATTCTGCATCAGACCCAGTGGATCTTTTTGTTCCCGGATCCAGCCCCTTGTAAGATAATAGGTGCCCGGGCAGCGGTTAAACCGTTCCCGGTAGCTCTGGTTGCTTCCCATATACAGGGATATGCAATCATGTACACGCGGAATATAGAGTCCCTGAGCGGGGGCCTTCAAGTCGGTCACCGCATTGGAGCATAACCCGTAACCAAGGATAATACGGCCGTCTTCGGGGCCAACCTGGTCAAGCTTCTCCCGGAGTCTCTGCCTGAGGGTATCGGGAGACCGATGCAGGTTCTGGGGCAGGTAATGCACTTCAACCCCTTCGGCATCTCCCCTGAGGTGCTCCAGCTCCGGCTTAATGCCGGCACAGGCAACTATGGTATGTTTTGGTTTAGCCATTAAATGATCCTTGTTTGTTCATAAGTTTGCCTCGCCATAAGCTCATGATTATAATCTGTAATAGCTAACAGTTTCATGATGCCTGAAGCGCATATGACAATCGACTTTAGCAAGGATACGAAGACGCGAGAATGCGAAAACAGGCGCAAACTGCTATTGGATACCTCGTAACCCTTTAATATCTTATGTTTGTGATCTTTATACATTTAGACATTTAGACATTTAGACATTTATACTTTTCGACCTTTTTACAAAATCATAAATAAATGAATAAACTTATATATTATGATTGTGTCATTTTTCTTTTATAGGCTGTTTTTCCTTGTTTCCGGTTCCGGTCGGATAATTTGGGATTACCAATAGCCCGGGCAACAAACCTGAGCAGTGAAGCCTCCGTGGTACGGTCTACTTCCACAAAGCAATCGGTCGCTCCGGATTTTATTGCTGCCTCACGGGCTGAGCTTCTTGCCATCTCAACCGCGTATTCGCAGCATTCGCTATAGTCGTCAAAGGTTTTGGTCTGATTGCCGCACTTGGCCATGTAATTATACTGTTCTTTGTTATCACGCAAAAATACGATGGCTTCCCGCGTTTCGGATATGGACCCGGCTACTGCCCCAACCGCATTGGCAACATCAAAAAACTCGGGCAGGATGAATTTTGCATTGACCGTACGGGCAGCCCTTTTCAGAAAATGTTTGGCCGGTGCACCGGTACCCACAACCGGAAAACGTGAGTCGGCATCAATCGACAGAAAATAGTTATCGCTGTGCAATATCTGCTGCAGCATCCATTTACCCCATTCGCCATCAACGGAAGCAGGCATACTGGATGGATCGGTGTTCTGGCAGGCCAGAAAGATAATGATCTCTTCCACCAATACGTTTATGATTTTATTGAAAACCTCCTCCATGAAGACCTTTGGCTTCTTACCAAAAATACGGCAATAGTGTTCCATGGCTATAGCCGCCACCTCGCTGTCCCATAAGTCAAGGCTCTTTTCAACATGTAGCAGGTCAGACGGGGTTAAGGTGGA
This sequence comes from Bacteroidales bacterium, assembly GCA_041686485.1. Lineage (GTDB taxonomy): Bacteria > Bacteroidota > Bacteroidia > Bacteroidales > UBA7960 > PUPG01. The sequence goes on from JAWLDT010000008.1 coordinate 33,060, forward strand.
ACACTCAATCTTTCCCTGCAGGATGAGGTCATCCATATTCAGGTGCTTCACATGGTATAACCCTGTTTTCTTAAGCAGACCCGACAGCCTGTGGGGCTTCCTGATCAGCTCTGTCACCTTTTTCTGTGTATCCGTCAGATTGTTGTATGTATCATCATCCAGTGATCCATGCAAATACCAGTATTCAATATCGGCGGGATTTTTGCCAACCATCGTTGCATTACGCAACTGCCATATCTCATCACGAACGTTATCGTGATACATGGCAATTTGCGACAACGGCCTGACCCTGTCCGGACCTAACAGCAGGACGTTCTTATCGTTATGATGTATCCTGCTGTCGCAGCCCAGGCTGATGGTTCGTATTTTTGCAGCTTCCACTGCCGTTTTTGTATTGCCTACCCTGGCTCCATCGCCCGAAACCACCACCCGTGAATTTTCCACGAGGGCCATGTCCGTGGTGGTGCCACCCATATCGATCACCAGGGCATTGCTGTTATCCGCAAGGAAATAACCACCGATAGCACTGGCAGCCGGTCCTGACAATATAGTCTCCACCGGCTTTCGCACCGCCTCATCGGAAGACATCAAAGTGCCATCACCGCGAACAATCATCAGTGGGGCATCAATACCAAGCTCTGACAGCGCTGCACTTACCGCATCAATAAAATCATGCATCACCGCCACCAGTGACGCGTTGATTGACGCCGTAGCAGCACGCTTGATCGAATCAAGCTTTGTCGACAACTGATGGGCCAATACCACCGGTAATGAGGTATGTTGTCCAATGATCTGAAAAGCCGCCTCCTCGTGTTCCGGGTTTAGCGGACTAAAATACCCTGACACGGCAATGGCGTCCACCTCCCCTTCTATGTCTTTCACCCATTCCCTGATGTTTTCGGTATCAAGCTTATCCAGGGGCTCACCCTGGGCATTATGTCCGCCCCGAATGTAGGCAACATGTTCGGCCGGCAGTTTATCCGCTAAGCCATAACTGTCAATCAGCGTTTTATCATATCCGATCAGCAGCAGGGCTGTTTTTCGATTCTTTCCTTCTGCTACGGTATTGGTGGCCAGGGTGCTGGAAATGCCTACCAGCTGAATACGATCCCCGGTTTCTAACTTCAGTTTTCGCAGAACCTTGATAACACCAACCTTGAGGTCTTCACGGGTGGTGAGCGACTTTGCCGCCGACATTACCCGGCGCGACACATAGTCCAGCAGCACACCATCGGTGTACGTCCCGCCTGTATTGATGCCTATCATGGTTCGTTTCATGCGTATATTTTTTTGTACGCAGCCCAAGTGCTGCGGCTACCATAGCATTTTTTATACATGGTAGTTTGGCCGAAGACACGCAGCCCAAGTGCTGCGGCTACCATAGCATTTTTTATACATGGTAGTTTGGCCGAAGACACGCAGCCCAAGTGCTGCGGCTACCTCTGCCTCTTTTT